>CAURCE010000062.1:0-2565 GCA_963523365.1 uncultured Streptococcus sp. | reverse complement strand
ATATTGGTCGTCTAGTTTTATGTGGAATGCAGACGGAATATTGTGTAGATGCATCAGTTAAAGTTGGATTTGAATTTGATTATAAACTTATCATTCCAGAAGGTGCTTTTACAACTTTTGATGGAGAAGAGGCTTCGGCAGAAAAAATAAATACTTTTTACCAAAAAATTTGGGACGGACGTTTTGCGGATGTTCTAGACTACAAAAACATTTTTAATTAAAGAGGAACTATGAAAGAACAAGAATTATTGGAACTGGTCGTGAAGGCGGCCGATGAAAAGCGTGCAGAAGATATTGTAGCTTTGGATTTGCAAGGTCTGACTACTGTGACAGATTACTTTGTCATCGTTAGCTCTATGAACAGTCGTCAGCTGGATGCGGTCGCTGAAAATATCCGTGAGAAAGCTGCAGCGGCGGGTGTTTCTGCTGGTCATGTTGAGGGTGATGCAGCTGGCGGCTGGGTGCTCTTAGACTTGGGCGGCGTGGTTGTCCATGTCTTTTCAGAGGAGATGCGGGCGCATTATAATCTTGAAAAATTGTGGCACGAAGCGACTGGTGTGGATGTTGCAGCCTTATTGGAGGAAAAAAATAAGTGATTTTTTGCCCTTAGGCAGAAAGTAGAATTTAGCTCAGTCAGCCTGCTGGCTGGGCTATTTTTGAAAGGAAAAGTATGGCAACTTATGAAACCTTCGCGTCGGTTTACGATGCGATTATGGATGATTCTTTGTATGAGAAATGGACGGATTTCAGCCTGCGTCATTTTCCCAAGGATAAGAAAAAGCTACTGGAGCTGGCCTGTGGAACGGGAATTCAGTCTATTTATTTTAAGCAGGCTGGTTTTGATGTGACGGGGTTGGACCTTAGTCAGGAAATGCTGGATTTGGCGGAGAAACGTAGTAGAGAGGCCGGTTTGGATATTCCCTTTATCCAGGGCAATATGCTGGATTTGAGTGGCGTCGGTCAGTTTGATTTGGTGACTTGTTATTCGGACTCGATTTGCTATATGGAGGACGAAGTTGATGTCGGTCAGGTCTTCACTCAAGTTTACCAGCATCTAAATGAGGGGGGCCGCTTTATCTTTGACGTGCACTCGATTTACCAGATTGACGAGGTTTTTCCAGGCTATTCTTATCATGAAAATGCTGAAACCTTTGCCATGGTCTGGGATTCCTATGCGGACGAACTACCTCATTCCATCGTGCATGAGTTGACTTTCTTTGTCCAAGACGAGGATGGGCGCTTTACGCGCCATGATGAGGTGCATGAGGAGCGGACCTATGAGATTCTGACCTATGATATCTTGCTGGAGCAGGCTGGTTTTAAGAATGTCAAGGTTTACTCAGACTTTGAGGATAAGGAGCCAACTGACAAGAGCGCTCGCTGGTTCTTTGTGGCGGAGAAATGAGATGACAGTTACCGGTATTATCGCAGAGTTTAATCCTTTTCATAATGGGCACAAATATCTGCTGGAGCAGGCTTCTGGTCTGAAAATTATCGCTATGAGCGGCAATTTTGTTCAGCGAGGGGAGCCGGCTATCGTGGATAAGTGGACTCGGGCACAGATGGCTTTGGAAGCTGGAGCGGATCTGGTCCTTGAGTTGCCTTTCTTGGTCAGCGTTCAGGCGGCGGACTTTTTCGCTAAGGAGGCGGTGGATATCTTAGAGAGACTGGGTATTGATCATCTAATATTTGGAACTGAGGAAGTACTGGATTACGAGAGTATTTCGAGGATCTATGGTGAAAAGGCAGAGCAGATGGAGGCTTATCTGGCTGGCTTGCCTGATTCCCTATCCTATCCCCAGAAGACTCAGGCCATGTGGCAGGAGTTTGCAGGGCTCAATTTCTCAGGCTCTACTCCCAACCATATCTTGGGCTTGGCCTATGCCAAGGCTGTGGCGGGAAAGGCTATAAAACTGTGTCCAATTCAACGCCAGGGGGCTGGCTACCATTCCTTATCAGCTAATCAAGAATTTGCCTCTGCAACTGCCCTTCGTCAGAATCTGGATCAGCCAGACTTTCTCAAGAAATTCACCCCAGCCCATCACTTGCTGGAAACGGCTCCCAAGGTGACCTGGTCGAATTTTTTTTCCTATCTCCGTTACCAGATAGTGACCTGTCCGGATTTGACAAACTTTTATCAGGTCAATCAGGAATTGGCCGTTAGGATACGAGAGGCCTTGAAAAGCAGTGAGACCATAGAAGAGCTAGTTGAACAGGTGGCAACCAAGCGCTATACCAAGGCACGAGTCAGGCGTCTTTTGACCTATATCCTAGTCGGAGCTAGGCAAGAAGAGCTTCCGTCAGGAATCCACATTTTAGGCTTTTCCGAGCAGGGGCGCCAGCATTTGTCCCAGCTTAAGGGAAAGGTTGAATTGGTCAGCCGTATCGGCAAGGAGCCATGGAATAGTCTAACCCAGCAGGCTGATAAGGTCTATCAACTAGGCAATCCTGCACTTACGGAACAGAACTTTGGACGGGTTCCGATTATGAAAGACAAGTAAGGCTGAATGTTCAGCCTTTTTGCTTTGTTTGCGATGGTAAATAAAAAATGGTATAATAAACAAA
>CAURCE010000061.1:0-2573 GCA_963523365.1 uncultured Streptococcus sp. | reverse complement strand
ATGACATTCCAAATCAAAAGGACTAGAGTAATTTTTTCGTCTAACTTCATAACCTTGCGATAATAGCTTCCGTCAGTTCCTTGGTCGAAGCCTGTCCTCCTATATCTCTCGTTAAAATTCCAGATGCCAAACTTGTCTCAACAGCATGCTCAATACGCTCTGCATCCTCATAACGACCAAAGCTATCTCTCAACATCATGGCAACTGATAAAATCATGGAAATAGGATTGGCAATACCTTGACCTGCAATATCAGGCGCTGAACCGTGAATAGGCTCATAGAGACTTGGGCCATTTTCAGAATGACTGGCTGATGGCATGACCCCAAGTGTACCAGATAGGACGCTTGATTCATCAGATAAAATATCTCCAAAAAGATTCTCCGTCACGATGACATCAAACTTAGCAGGATTGGTAATCATAAGCATGGAAGCTGAGTCCACTAACTGGTGTTCCAAGGTCACATCTGGAAAATCATGCGCGACTTCCTCAGCCACTTTTCTCCATAGTTTTGATGTTGCCAACACATTTTGCTTATCGATGCTAGTAACAATTTTTCTCCGATTTATTGCGATTTCAAATGCCTTGCGAATAATCCGCTCCACTTCCTCGTAGCTATAGTCGTTGATATCACTCGCTTTTCGCTCTTCAAGAATATGATCTCCAAAGTAAATCCCTCCTGTCAACTCACGCACAACTACAAAGTCTACACCAGCAATTCGTTCTGGTTTTAGAGGTGACAAATGCTTGAGATTATCAAAAATCTTAACTGGGCGAATATTGGCATAGAGATTGAGTTCCTTACGGAGAGCTAGCAAGCCTTGTTCAGGGCGAACCGCTGCTCCATCATACTGAGGACTACCGATAGCCGCTAGGAGGATAGCATCTGCTTCTCTACATGCCTTGAGGGTTTCATCAGGTAAGGGATGCCCTGCAGCATCAATACCTGCACCTCCGAAGGGTCGTCTGTCAATCTCATAGTCAAAACCTGTTTTTTCAGCTAGAACCTCCAGAACCTCTAAACTAGCCTCCATGATTTCTGGGCCGATTCCGTCCCCTGCTAGAGCTACTATTTTCTTTGTCATAGCCTTCTCCTTTACACACTAGGCATATCGCGGTAAGAAACACTGCGTCCCATCTCACCAGCATTCTCTTTTTGAACAAAGGTATTGGCATTGATGTAGGCAATAGCAGATGCTTTCAGTACATCGAAATCAAGCCCTGCTGCATTAAAGATGGTTTCTGTATCTCTGTTTTCAACAGTGACCAAGACCCGAGCTTGGGCATCAATTCCATCTGTCACCGCATCAATGGTATAGGACACCAAGCGGACAGATTGGTTAAAGAACTTATCGATAGCGTTAAAGATTGCTTCAACAGAACCTTGCCCTGTCGCATTAAATTCGACTTTTTCACCATCCATATTGGCTAGGCTAACGAGTGCTTCAATGTCATTATCTGCATGAGTTTGAAGTTGTAAATCATCAAAGTGGAAGCCTTCTGGGTTTTCAACCATGGTTCCAGCTACCAGAGCTCGAATATCTGCATCTGTGATTTCTTGTTTCTTATCGGCCAGAGCCTTGAACTTAGCAAAGAGTGGCTTGATATCCTCTTCTGTAAAATCTAGGGCTAGCTCTCTCAGTTTTTCAACAAAGGCATGGCGACCAGACAATTTTCCAAGCGGAAGACTATTGCTCTTAACACCAACCAATTCAGGTGTGATGATCTCATAAGTGAGAGGATTTTTAAGGACTCCGTCTTGGTGAATACCAGATTCGTGAGAAAAGGCATTGCCACCAACCACAGCCTTGTTTTTAGGAACTGGAATACCAGAGAAGCGTGAAACCATTTCTGACGTATTGATAGTCTCATTTAGGACAATACTTGTTTCTGCTTGATAGTAATCTTGGCGAATATTGAGGGCCACTGCAATTTCTTCCAAAGCAGCATTTCCAGCTCGCTCACCAATACCGTTGATAGTTCCTTCAACACGTCCTGCACCATTCTTGACCGCAGCAAGGCTATTTGCAACTGCCATTCCAAGGTCATCGTGACAGTGAGGCGAATAGATAATCTGACGATCTGTCTTAACATTCTCAATCAGGTGTTTGAAGATAGCACCGTATTCCTCTGGAGTGGTGAATCCAACCGTATCAGGAATATTGATATAAGTCGCACCTGCATCAACCGCTGTTTGAACAACTTGCAAGAGGAAATCCAACTCTGTTCTAGTCGCATCTTCAGGAGAGAACTCGACCACTTCAAACTTAGAACGGGCATAAGAAACATGCTCACTGATTGCTTCTAAAATCTCTTCCTTACTCTTATTAAGCTTATACTTTCGGTGAATCGGACTGGTAGCGATAAAGACGTGAACCTGTGGATATTTGGCATCCTTGAGGGCCTCGTAACAAGCATCAATATCAGACTTGACAGAGCGTGCCAAACCAGTCACCGCTGTTTTCTTCAAGACCTTAGCAATCTCCTGAACTGCCGTAAATGAGTCTGGACTAGCCGCTGGAAAACCAGCTTCAATTGCTGAAATACCCCATTTCTCCAGCTGTCTTGCTATGG
>CAURCE010000060.1:0-2574 GCA_963523365.1 uncultured Streptococcus sp. | reverse complement strand
AGCAGATCCTAGCTGAGATTGATCTTTTAGTTGAAGCCGGCAGCAAAAAAAATCATGCCATCAAGAACATAGCTAAGAAATACGGCAGGAACAAGAGCGAGCTCTATGCGGTGTATCATGAAAATAAGAATTGATAGAAGCTCAGATACTTTTCTCAATACAACCAGTTGTCTGTTTTAAAATTGGAAAAAGCGTAACTCAGCTTTTTAGTAAGACTATTTAATCCTGACCTAAACTCAGGATTTTTTTGTTACCTTAATTAGACAGTTGGTTTTGCTTATCTATATTTCAACAATGTTCGGGAATTGGCTAAAAAAGTGCTAGATTTCTGAAATAAAATAGATATTTTCTAAACTTTGTGATATGATATACAAAATAAATTTTGGAGGTAGGATATGACGATTTACAATTTTTCTGCTGGACCGGCAGTATTGCCCAAGGAAGTCTTGAAAAAAGCTCAGGCTGAGTTTTTAGACTATGCCCAAAGTGGCATGAGTGTGATGGAGCTGTCCCACCGATCCAAAGAATTTGACGATATTATCAAAGAAGCTGAGAGCTTGCTGCGTGAGCTCATGGATATTCCGGACAATTACCGCGTGCTCTTCCTGCAGGGTGGGGCCTCTACTCAGTTTAGCATGATTCCGCTTAATCTAGCACAAGGCGGCAAGGCCTATTACCTAGTGGCTGGATCTTGGGGAAAGAAAGCTTACACTGAAGCAGTCAAGCTGTCTAAGTTCATTCCTTTTGAGCCCATTCTCTTGGCTTCATCAGAGGATTTAAATTACACGGAAATTCCTTCTTTTGATGAAAAGGAGATTGATCCGCAGGCGGCTTATGTGCATCTGACAACCAATAATACTATCGAAGGAACGGCTATTTATGACTTGCCAGCGACTAATGGCGTGCCGATTGTGGCGGACATGTCTTCTAATATCCTGGCTGCTCAGTACCGAGTAGAGGATTTTGGTTTGATTTATGCTGGGGCTCAGAAGAATATCGGACCTGCCGGCGTGACAGTTGTTATCATCCGAGAAGACCTGCTGGATGATGAGCCAGTTCTATCTAGCATGTTGGATTACCGCATTCAGGCGGACAATGGCTCTCTCTACAATACACCACCGACTTTCGCCATCTATATGGCCAAACTGGTCTTTGAGTGGGTCAAGGAGCTAGGTGGTGTAGCAGAAATGGAAAAGCGCAATCGTGAAAAATCTGGCCTTTTGTACGACTTCATTGAGCAGTCTGACTTTTATCGCAGTCCAGTCCGTTACAAGGAGCAGCGCTCAGTAGCCAATATTCCCTTTGTTTCTCCTAGTCCAGATCTGGACGCCAAATTTAACAAAGAGGCTACAGCAGCGGGATTCAAGAATATCAAGGGGCACCGCAGCGTAGGTGGCATGAGAGCTAGTCTCTACAATGCTTTTCCGCTCCAAGGTGTCAAGGACTTGATTGCCTTTATGCAGAAATTTGAAGAAGAAAATTCTTAAGAGAGGGAAACTATGGTCTTTAGTGTCAAAACCTTTAACAATATTAATCAAATCGGGCTTAAGGAGCTGGGCAATGCTTTTCAGATTGACGGAGATAAGTCTGACAATCCGGATGCTTATATCCTGCGCAGTCAAAACCTGCATGGACAGGAATTTCCAAGCAAGCTTAAAGCCATTGCGCGAGCAGGCGCAGGAACCAATAATATTCCTGTCGACCAGGCAACGGCTCAGGGGATTGTGGTCTTCAATACGCCAGGAGCTAATGCCAATGCGGTAAAAGAAGCAGTCTTGGCTTCTATTCTCCTATCTGCACGTGACTATATCGCAGCTAACAGCTGGGCTAATGGCCTTTCTGGTGATGATGTTCCCAAGCAAGTGGAAGCTGGTAAGAAGCAGTTTGCTGGGACAGAGATTGCAGAGAAGACTTTGGGAGTCATTGGTCTGGGAGCTATCGGCGGCCGTATTGCTAACGATGCCTATCGTCTAGGAATGAATGTCCTTGGTTATGACCCTTATGTATCCATTGAAACGGCTTGGAATATCTCTAGCCATGTCAAACGGGTAGCGGACATTAAGGAAATCTTTGAGAAGAGTGATTATATCACTATTCATGTGCCCCTGACTGAGGATACACGTGCTACTTTTGATCAGGAGGCTTTTGGTCTCATGCAAAAAGGAACAACCCTTATCAACTTTGCCCGTGGCGAGCTGGTGGACAACGCTGCCCTCTTTGAAGCCATAGAAGCTGGTGTAGTCAAGCGCTATATCACAGACTTTGGTGTAGAAGAGCTGCTCCGTCATCCACAGATTACTGTCTTTCCGCATTTGGGTGGCTCGACAGAGGAAGCTGAGCTCAACTGTGCCATTATGGCTGGGAAAACCATTCGACGCTTCATGGAAACAGGCGAGATTATTAACTCAGTGAATTTCCCTAATGTCCGTCAGGCTCTCTCAGCGCCTTATCGGATTACCTTGATTAACAAAAATGTACCGAATATTGTGGCTCGAATTTCAACAGCGGTTAGTGATTTGAATATCAATATCGACAATATCATCAATCGTTCCAAGGGTGATTATGCCTATACTT
>CAURCE010000059.1:0-2695 GCA_963523365.1 uncultured Streptococcus sp. | reverse complement strand
CCAGACTTGCTTTAACAAGCAGTTCCAAACCGTAGAGCAGAACGACTGAAACAGTGAATGGAATCAAGTCTTTAAATACTTGCGAAATATTTGGTGGAACTTCTTCTGGCATGCGGATGGTGACATTATTTTTCACACAAACCTTGTAGACATTAACCGTAACAAAGGCTGCGATGAAAGCTGTCAAAAGACCTTTTGTTCCCATGAAGGCAGTCAGGAAGCCACCTTCCTTGGCAGGCTCAGCGGCCATGAGGAGGAAGCCGACCATAGAAGCCAGCATAGTAGATAAGAAGTTAATCTGGTTTGTAGCAGGCAAGCTGCGATTGACAGAGTCCGTCAAAGCCTTTGCAGTGGTCCCGCCCACAAAGAAAGCCAGAATCCCCATTGAATAGCTATAAGGGGTCATTAAGAAAGTTTCAATATCCTTAGACCAGTGGAAACCCCACGCATTTGGCACATAGGCAATCAAGATAAAAATAGATGAGAAGAGAATGACTGGCATACCAGCGATAAAGCCATCCCGAATAGCACGGAGATAGATATTCCGAGAAATCTTCTCAAAGAAAGGCTTCCCTTTCTCAATAAGTCCGATGAGTTTGTTCATTATTTTACTCCTCTTTTATATAGTTCAATCATGTGTTTCATCAAATCCTTGAGCAACAAGGTTGTCATCAGGTGATCCTGACCGTGCATCATGGTCACGCTATAAGCCAAGTCCTCACCAGCAGCTTCCTTGGTCAAAAGGCTGGTCTGAGCATGGTGCGCTTCGACAATACAAGCATTGGCTTCTTCCACCAAACTTTCTGCGCGGTCAAATTCTCCAGCCTGAGCTGCATTTAGTGCTTCCAGCAACTTGGAGCGAGCGTCACCTGCGTAGGCTACGATTTCAAAACCAAGTAATGTTACTTCTTCTCTATTCATGATAGATCCTCCTTTTAATGTTCCTTATAATAATCGTTGAATATGTAATACCAGATAAACTCGCTCACTATGATATAAGTCTATTCCAGTTTTCTGGGCAATAATCTCATAAAGACTACTTCCGATTTGATAAGCTTTGGGATAGGTCAATTTAATCTGACTTTCCATTTCTAACAGTGAAACGTTGTCATCTCGGCTTCTGTCTAAGTAATCTAAGAAGTAATTGAGATGAATCATAAATCGGTCATAGAAGTTGCTATTCTCCGATGTTCTTTTAATTCCCTGCTTTCTCAGCTCTTCTTCTACAGCCGCTAGAATTTCCTTCCGCTGATCCAAATGACCCTGACCTGCTGGACTGGAGACCCCTTCTGCATTGATAAAGTGATAGGCGATTCTGTTTATTTCGTCGTCTGGAAATGCTTCTAAGAGTCGTTCCCGATAAATAGCCACTGCTTCTTGCGCGATTTGATAAGGAGTGGGATATTTACCTGAAGCATCTGGAAGGTCACTGCTCTTGTACCGCCCCTGCTGAAGTGCTTGATAAGAACAGTAGATATGGTCCGTCAGTGTGACATAGATATACTCCTGGACTGGGTAATGGTATTTCTTGGAAAGCGTGTCAATCACATCATAGGTCACTGTGATAAAGTCCAGTGGCACATCTTTGAGCAAGGCCACAAAGTTTTCCTTGGACTCTTCCGTTCTCATACGAAAGACTTTCTCAATCTTACTTTCCAGAACAGGATCACCCTTTTTCTTATTGAATGCTATCCCACTACCAATCAGAACAACCTCTTCACCATTTTCATGTTTGGCTAGAGCAACATTGTTATTCATAGGAAGTATAATTCGATACATAGTTCCCTCCTTATCATTTTCTTGAGCCTTCGTGAAATAAAAATGACCGCAAACAAACGGAAAAACACAAGAGAACTTGCCTCTTCCAATTCATTTGCGGTCACGCCTAATCCAACTTAGTAACGCTCACCCTATTCAATCTATGGTTTCATTATAGCACATCAAAATGTGAATGTAAACCCTTTCTTTTGCTTTTTTTAAATATTTTTTAGAATCTCACTTTTTTAGTAAGGATTTAGTACTGTTGCAAGCTTGTCCACACGAAATTTTTTGCTTAAAAATATGTATAAGGAAATATCAGAGAGTACAAGACCTTCTACAAACTTCTTGGAAAGCATGCGCTGAACTCGCTATGAAAGACTTACTCCCTCTCGAGTAAGTCTCTTCATATCAAAAGTTTTTTCTTCTATAAATTGCTTGTAGTTTACAGAAAACTAGCTAAAACTTCTTGATTTTGCATAACCAAGTAAATACCCAGCAAAATAATCAAAACAAAAAGACTTAGTTTTATCATCCCCTTGACAAAACGAACAATCCATAGAATAATCATGGAACCAATCAGCCACATAATGGCTGAATGCTGGAAAAATCCTTGAACTGTCTCAACATTCTCGCCAAAGAAGGCCTGAATGGGCGCTGGAACATGACTTTCCCAAGCTGCTGTCACGCCTAGCTGGTTAGCAATGTCGCTGCCGCTTTTCCACAGCCAAGCAAAAATGCCTGAGTTAAAAAGAAAAAGGAAAACTTGCTCTGGGAAGCGTCTAATAATATTAAAAATCGATCTTAGCATACCTTTATGATTGATACAAGTCTTTTACAGCCTGGATATCTATCGGCTGAATGCTATAAAATGAGCCTGCCGACTGCATCACTGATTCCTCCTCATTATGGTCTAATCCGATAGCATGGCCCAATT
>CAURCE010000058.1:0-2816 GCA_963523365.1 uncultured Streptococcus sp. | reverse complement strand
GATACTCGGGCTAGTGCAAAAAGCATTAGTCCTGTTTGGCTTACCAAGCGGGAGTAAATCAACATCTCGCTTGGGTTTCCGAGTGAGATGTTTTTTCTATACTGAAATTTTGAAGGGGGAATTCTCATGCGTAGAGTTGAATTTCTAGATACCAGTCTCCGTGATGGTGAGCAGACACCAGGTGTAAATTTTTCAATCAAGGAAAAGGTCGCCATTGCAAGACAGCTGGAGAAATGGGGCATTTCGGCTATCGAAGCTGGTTTTCCGGCGGCGAGTCCAGATTCATTTTTGGCAGTTCAGGAAATTGCTAAGATCTTAAAGAAAACTGCGGTGACTGGTTTGGCACGCTCTGTCAAGTCTGATATTGATGCTTGTTATGAGGCGCTCAAGGATGCCAAGTATCCACAGGTTCACGTCTTTATCGCGACCAGTCCGATTCACCGCAAGTATAAGCTCAATAAGAGTAAAGAAGAGATTTTGGAAGCAATTAGTGAGCATGTTTCCTATGCCCGTTCTAAGTTTAAAATCGTAGAATTTTCTCCAGAGGATGCGACCAGAACCGAGTTGGATTTCCTCTTGCAAGTTGTACAGACAGCAGTGGATGCTGGGGCAACTTATATCAATATCCCTGACACGGTTGGATTTACTACGCCAGAGGAATATGGTGCCATCTTCAAACACTTGATTGAGAATGTCAAGACCAATCGTCAGATCATCTATTCGCCTCACTGTCACGATGATCTCGGAATGGCAGTGGCTAATAGCCTTGCTGCTGTTAAGAATGGTGCAGGACGAGTCGAAGGGACCATCAATGGTATCGGGGAGCGAGCTGGCAATGCAGCTCTTGAAGAAATTGCAGTGGCTCTTAATATTCGTCAAGATTACTACCAAGCAGAAACCAGCATTGTCCTAAACGAAACCATCAATACTTCAGAAATGGTTTCTCGCTTCTCTGGTATTCCAGTTCCTAAAAACAAGGCTGTCGTTGGTGGCAACGCCTTCTCTCATGAATCTGGCATTCACCAAGATGGAGTCCTTAAAAATCCTCTCACTTATGAAATCATCACACCTGAATTGGTTGGTGTTAAGAGTAATAGTCTTCCGCTTGGAAAATTGTCTGGTCGCCATGCCTTTGTTGAAAAACTAAGAGATTTGGCTCTAGACTTTACTGACGAAGACATCAAACCACTCTTTGCTAAGTTCAAGGCGCTGGCTGATAAGAAACAAGAAATCACAGATGCGGATATTCGAGCTCTGGTAGCTGGGATCATGGTTGAAAACCCAGAAGGTTTCCACTTTGACGATTTACAACTTCAAACTCATGCAGATAATGACATTGAAGCTCTCGTTAGCCTAGCCAATATGGATGGTGAGAAAGTCGAATTTAATGCGACAGGGCAAGGTTCCGTTGAAGCGATCTTTAACGCTATCGATAAGTTCTTTAACCAATCTGTCCGCTTGGTGTCCTATACCATTGATGCTGTAACAGATGGAATCGATGCCCAAGCTCGGGTTTTGGTCACTGTTGAAAACAGAGATACCGAAACCATCTTTAACGCAGCAGGTCTTGATTTCGATGTATTGAAGGCTTCCGCTATTGCCTATATCAATGCCAATACTTTTGTTCAAAAAGAGAATGCAGGTGAGATGGGGCATAGCGTTTCCTACCGAGACATGCCTAGTGTGTAAAGGAGAAGGCTATGACAAAGAAAATAGTAGCACTAGCAGGGGATGGAATCGGTCCAGAAATCATGGAAGCTGGTTTAGAGGTTCTGGAAGCTCTAGCTTCAAAAACAGGCTTTGACTATGTGCTTTACAGACGCCCCTTTGGAGGTGCAGGTATTGGTGCTGTGGGGCATCCCTTACCTGATGAGACCCTCAAGGCATGTAGAGAAGCAGATGCTATTCTCCTAGCGGCTATCGGTAGTCCCCAGTATGATGGGGCAGCGATTCGGCCTGAACAAGGCTTGCTGGCTCTCCGTAAGGAACTCAATCTCTATGCCAATATTCGGCCTGTAAAAATCTTTGATAGTCTTAAACATTTGTCACCACTTAAACCAGAACGAATTGCTGGTGTGGACTTTGTCGTGGTGCGGGAGTTGACAGGCGGGATCTACTTCGGAGATCATATTCTAGAAGAACGAAAAGCGCGTGATATCAACGACTACAGCTATGAGGAAGTAGAGCGGATTATTCGCAAGGCTTTTGAAATTGCAAGAAATCGCAGAAAAATCGTTACTAGTATCGATAAGCAAAATGTTCTAGCGACATCAAAACTCTGGCGGAGAGTAGCTGAGGAAGTCGCGCAGGATTTTCCAGATGTAACCTTGGAACACCAGTTGGTGGACTCAGCTGCCATGCTCATGATCACCAATCCTGCTAAGCTTGATGTCATCGTGACAGAGAATCTTTTCGGCGATATCTTATCTGATGAATCAAGCGTTCTATCAGGTACACTTGGAGTTATGCCATCTGCTAGTCACTCTGAAAATGGCCCAAGTCTCTATGAGCCCATTCACGGTTCGGCACCTGATATTGCTGGTCAAGGCATTGCCAATCCTATTTCCATGATTTTATCAGTAGCCATGATGTTGAGGGATAGTTTTGGACGTTTTGAGGATGCAGGGTGTATTGAACATGCTGTAGACGCCAGTTTGGCAGCAGGGATTTTAACGAGAGATATAGGAGGACAGGCTTCGACCAAGGAAATGACAGAAGCCATCATTGAAAGATTATGAAGATAAATGAAGGAATCACGCTAGCCCTCTTGATTTGGAATTTGCTGATTTTCTTGATTTATGGCATTGACAAATCCA
>CAURCE010000057.1:0-2932 GCA_963523365.1 uncultured Streptococcus sp. | reverse complement strand
GCAGAAAAGAGGCTGTGGTCCTTGTAGTTTCCGCAAGATTCGATGGTTGTTCCAGGGACATCTTCCCAAGTAGTGGTTTCAGCAATTTCCTTGAGCGAATCCTTGATAACAGCCGCAATCTCGGCGCTAGTATGGCGTCCCCACATAATCATATGGAAACCAGTACGGCAACCAAATGGCGAACAGTCAATCATACCGTCAATGCGGGTACGGATGAGTTTTGCCAAGAGGTGTTCGATAGTGTGAAGGCCAGCGGTAGGGATAGAGTCTTCATTTGGTTGTACCAAGCGAATATCAAAGTTGGAGATGATATCTCCCTTTGGCCCTGTTTCTTCTCCAATCAAGCGAACATAGGGAGCTTTAACAATAGTGTGGTCAAGTTCAAAACTTTCAACAATAACTTCTTTTGACATGGTCGTTCCTTTCAATTTGCTTCTTTCATTATATCATAAAGCCTGCTCTTGATGGAGTTTGATAAATGACTTTTTGAGACTAACGTTATAACAAAGTCTCCATACAAAACCAGCAGAATTATAAAGAAAGAATGGAGTAAAGGAAAAGAAAAACTGAGTTCTTTCTAATGAAGCTAGAGCGACTTTTGAAAGGTGGAGTCAACTTTTAGAATTTTTGCTTGATTTCTGAACTAATTCTGAACTAGATTGGATATACTGGAGGAAATAAAGATAAAGGAGTTCAGTATGGAACATATGGTAAAAATAGACGGAGTCTGCAAAAAGCATGGTAGCAAGCAGATTTTAGAAGATATTTCTTTTACAGCTAGAAGCGGGCGGATTACAGCCTTTCTGGGTCCAAATGGTGCAGGGAAAAGTTCGACCTTGAGGATTCTTTTGGGGTTAGATCGGGCGACGGCAGGAACTGCGACTTTTGATGGGCAAACCTATCAGTCAATGACTTATCCGCTCAGAACGGTAGGTGCAGCCTTTGACGGCATTGGCGGTCTGCCAAATCGAAAGGTCTATGACCACCTGAGGATTATTGCGGCGAGTAATGCTATTCCCAAGTCTCGAATCAATGAGGTTTTGGAGATGACTGGAATCGCTCATAAGAGGAAGGACCTCTTGTCAAGCCTGTCTCTGGGGGAAGGTCAACGCTTGGGTTTGGCAGCAGCTTTGCTGGGTGATCCTCAGTTTCTTATATTAGATGAGCCGACCAATGGACTGGATCCAAGCGGGATTAAGTGGTTTAGAAAGTTCATCCGTCAGCAGGCTGATTTAGGGAAAACGGTACTTCTATCTTCTCATATCCTATCAGAGGTGCAAATGGTGACAGATGATGTAGTCTTGATTCATCATGGGCGAATTATTGAGCAGGGACAATTGGAAGAGGTGCTGCAAGATTCAGACAGTCTAGAAGATCTCTTCTTTGATTTGACAGAGGAGGTTTAAGATGAAAGAAACGATGTCCTTATTGCATTCAGAATGGTTGAAAATTTGCTCAACCAAGGCTTTCAAAGTGAGTATGGCCTTCATGCTGCTATTGGTGCCTGTCGTATCCTGGCTGGAGGGTCGACAGTATTTATCTGTCGGCTTGGATGCCACACCTGAAACGGTTCCTGGGCTGGCAGAAGCCATTGATCCGCTGGAATATCTAGGTCTCAACGGGGCCTCTATGGCAGTCATGGTTTTGGTCATCCTAGCTGGAATTTTGGGAGCTATGGAATTTCAGTCTCATAGCTTGAGAACCAGTCTCTTGTCCTGTAATAACCGCCTGAAGTTGCTTGTGGGGAAACTCATGACCTTTGCTTGCTTTTCTCTTGCCAGTAGCTTTTTATCAATCTACTTTAGTTATATGGTCATGCACCTGGCTTTAGGAAAGGAAGGGCTTGATCCGATTCTGCTCAATCAGGCTGCTTGGAGTCTGATTTTGTGGAAAACCTTATCTCTAACCTTATTAGGAATCCTTTCATTTTTGTTAGGTTTATTGGCTCGGACCATGCTAGTTCCTCTGCTTTTTCTCGTACCACAAATCTATAATTTAGGAAACTACCTGGCAGCTCACACGAGTTGGGGGGCTTATTTGCCACAGCCAGCAGGAGAGTTGTTTACTGCAACGCCGACTTCTCAATATGCCAACAATCCCTTGCAAGGGCTCTTGATACTAGGCGCATGGTTACTAGTCATTGGTGGCATGACCTCTCTGCGCTTTTTGAAGACGGATTTAGGAGGGCGATACTGATGATAAAAGCTCTACTTAGAAGCGAATGGATTAAGTTCCGTTCTTACTATCTCGCTCTTGGTGCAGCCTTGGTGGCTCTGGTAATCGTTCCATTTTTTCTGATGAATCTTGACTACAGTCAAACAGCAGTTGGCCAGACAAAGGCTCTGAGTGAGGCTTTGCATGCCCTCTATCTGGCGCAGCCTGTCATCGTCATCTTTACTTCCCTCTATTTTGCTCAGGAGTTTGTCAAGTCTGGGATGCGAACGAATTTTCTAACCGTATCAAATAGAAAGGCTTGGTTGGCTGGGAAATTCCTTTTTCTGGTCTTGCTGCTCTTGGTTCTCTACAGTATCATGGTAGGCAGCTGTTTCCTTGTTATGCTGGCTCGTTTTGACCTAGACTTTAGCTGGTCCTTACTGGGGAAATTCCTCTATTACAGCTCTTTTGGTCTTCTCAGCAATCTTTTTCTGGCTTTTTTAGCAGCTGGACTCGCTTTGCTATTTCAATCTTGGGTTGTGCCGGTGTCGGTGCTCTTTCCTCTCTTGATTGGTCTTAGCCGTTTATTGGCAACGTTCATCAAAGAAGCAAAATACCTGCCCGATCTGGCTACCCTCAATCTTTTTGAGTATGAAGGACTTCAGCATTCAATAGATCTATCAGGGCTGGGAATACAGCTGTTCTGGCTAGTTTTGGTTTGGGGCTCTGCTATATTCTTAACCTTGAAACGAGATGTTCGCTAGAGGTATGCTATAAT
>CAURCE010000056.1:0-4209 GCA_963523365.1 uncultured Streptococcus sp. | reverse complement strand
TAAACTCATTGTAAAGTTTTTTGAGGGCTCGGTTAAATTTGAGATTTTCCTGCTCCACCTCGCGGATATTATCCAAGCGCTTGCGGCTTTCCAGTGTCTGCTCCTCAAGGCGCTCAATGATTTGATTGACATCACTGTCTGTGTTAGTCTGCTCTTGAGCATGCCCAACGATAACTTCCGACAAGCCCAAACGCCGAGCAATTTCAAAGGCATTGGAGCGTCCAGGCACTCCCTGCATAAAGCGATAGGTCGGTCGCAAACTCTCTGTATCAAATTCCATGCTGGCATTTTCCACCCAGTCCGTCTCAATCCCATAGGCTTTGAGCTCAGGATAGTGGGTCGTCGCCATGGTTTTAATCTGTCTTAGCCGCAAGTCTTCCAAGATAGCAATAGCCAGAGCTGCTCCCTCCTGCGGGTCAGTTCCAGCTCCCAGCTCATCCAGCAGAACCAGACTCTCGCTATCAACCTGCTCTAAAATAGAGACGATATTGGTCATGTGACTGGAGAAAGTCGACAAACTCTGCTCAATGGACTGCTCATCACCAATGTCTGCAAAAATCTGACTGAAAATCCCGACGCGACTGCCCTTATCCGCCAGAATTGGCAAACCTGACTGGGCCATGATCTGAGCCAGCCCCAAGGTCTTCAGCATGATGGTCTTACCACCCGTATTAGGCCCTGTAATGACAATCTCTGTCAAGTCTGGTCCGAAATGCAGGTCATTAGCCACTGCATTTCCAATCAAGGGATGGCGGACACTAAGCAGTTGGATATCCTGCTCTTCTGACAGGTCTGGCACCACCGCTCCCGTCTCTTGCATGAAGCGGACCTTGGCACGCACCAGATCTAGATGACCGATAATCCAAGCATTGTTGGCAATTTCAGCCGCATGAGGCCGTATCATATCCGACATAGCCTGCAAAATCCTCTGAATTTCATAACGCTCGTCCGCCCGACTGCTAGCAATCTCTTCATTGAGATTGACCACCGCCCGCGGCTCAATGTAAACCGTACTTCCGCTGGCCGAAATATCGTGAACGACACCCGCAATACGGTTACGGTAGGTATTTTTCACAGGTAGTACATTACGGCCATTCCGGCTGGCCACCACTTGGTCTGCCAGCATATCACCCTTGGTTTTGAGAATCTCTTGCAGAATATCTCGAACCTGAACTTCATTTTCTTGGATTTTCCGGCGAATACTACTCAACTCTTCACTAGCAAAACTTTCGAGAAAGCCTCCATCATTGATAGCTTGCAGGCTTCCCTGAATACTAGGAAACTCTACTAGATTGTTAAAAAGACGATCCAAACGCTCCAATTGGACATTTTCCAAGTCCCCGTAGAAGGACACCAGCTCATGCGTCACAGCCAAGACCCGCTTGAGGGCCAGAAACTCCTCAATATTCAGGTCACTATCCAGCTCTAGGCGCTTGGTTAAACCCCTAATATCCTGAATGGCTCCCAAACTAAAGTGCGGATGTTGCACAAAAATCTGCCGCATATCGGACATCTCCAAAAAAGCAGCAGCAATTGATTCTTTTTTGCTGTTTGGCTGGAGCTGCTTCAACTCTAACTCTCCCAGCTCAGTCAGTAGATAGGGAGAAAAAAGCTCCTTAATTTTATCAAATTCCAAAGTTTCTAAAATTTTATGATTCATCATGTTCATTCTATTTCTATATGATTTAAACTGAAAAAGAAACTCAGCTACAGGGCAACTGAGTCTTAATTATCCGATAATTTTAGTGACCCAAAGGTCATGTAAAATGGATGAAGTTACAGGCGTGTGATTGATAATAAATCGAATCAGCAAACTCGAATTTAAACGTTCTTGGATAAAGGACATGGGTACAGTAGCTAAAATAGTCAGTCCCATCTCGATGACAAAGAGTGTGATAAAGACTGCAATAGCCCCACTAACCATATTGAAAACTTTGGTATCCCACTTATTCGGATAGGGAATTAAATTTACAAAAATCCCAAAAAAGCGGCCTACTATATAAACAAGACTGAAAACAAGAAGATAAGCCAGCCCCGCATAAAAAACCTTATCCAAATGGAAAAGTTGAGAACTTGCAAAGAAATAAGTCGAGCTGCCTTTAACAGCGCTAGCATAGGGCACCCACAAGCTGATAGACTTAGCCAAGTCCTGATATAGAGCTCCAGCCACCAGCATGGATACAATCGTCATAGCAGCATAATAACCCTGCAGAACAATCCCACGCGAGTAGCCAATATAAAAGCTCCAAGCTAATATTAGTAAAATAATAATTGCAAACACTATCTTTCCCCTGTATTAGCTGACTTTTCTCTTAATTCGCTAAGCATTTTGTGACGAAGGCCTTCCAATTCTTTTTCCTTATCATCAAACTCAATCTCGCGACTGAGCTGGGTAGATAAACTATTAATCGCCAGCAAAATGGCCAAGACTTCATCATCTGCCGCAGGCATCTGCTCTTTAATGGCCTTATATTTTTCCTTGGCAACCCGCTCCACTTCTTCCATAAAAAGATTATCATGTTCTGTTGTTAAAGTTAAGGTTTTGTTTCCAAATGTAAACTTATATCTATTCAAATTTGCCATAAAATCACCTCATGATATTATACCAAAAATCGCTACATTTGTCAGGTAGAAATCTGCTATCCGTCCTCTGATAAATTATAACTCTTTCGTATAATAGTATCGTTCACCTGTATAAGGATACTCTTTTAATCTAAACACTTCCTTATAGCCATGCTTTTTATAAAAATCTGGCGCTTGGAAATGGAAGGTATCCACAAACGAATACTTACACTTCCTGTCACGAGCTTCCTTTTCTGCCCTTTGCAAAATATCCGAGCCAAGCCCTTGCCCTCGTAAAGCCTCACTCACATATAAATACTCAATTTCCAGCCAATATCCAAACGTTTCGGCTACTAGGCCGCCCATTAAATTTCCGTCCTCATCTTCGACAAAGATATTGAGAGGCTCACTTTTTGAAGCTTCCCGTTTAGAGCGATTATAAGCTCGGATTAAATTCCCTAGTTCATGGGCTCTTTCAGATTCTTTATTTTCCAATCTCAATTTCATTAAGCTCTCCTTCTTACCAAATCTTAAATCTATTCTACCATTTTAGCAAGATAAGTAGAATTTATTCATTCCAAAAATAAAAATTTGAAAGATAGATACCTTACATTATAACAGAAAAGACAAGGCAAAATACCTTGTCTTTATACTGTATCTAATTGATCTCTTATTCATAGACTTTCTATATAAATCTCACACTTTATATATTCCCTCTTACGAACCCGCACTTTCGTAGGCATCTAAGCCCCTGTCCCATAGTTTCAAGGAAATGACAAAGAAGACAAGGGAAATCAGAATCAAACCACCAATGTTAAAGAGCCCATTCTTGCCCTGCAAGAAATAGCTGGCAGGGTAGTAAGCCGTAAAGGCGAAAGGCACGATAAAGCTAATCAACCAACGAAGAAGCGAATTGTAAATGGAAATGGGATATTTAGCAAAATCATTGAACATATAGAAAATGTAAATCATAGCCCCTGACTGCTTGGTCCAAAAAGCGATACTGGCAGTCGCGATTTTCAGGGAAGTATAAATCAAGGTCGCAAAGGGAATACAGACTAGGAAAATCAGGAATTTGGGAAGAGTCCAAGCAATGCTAGACACCGTTGTCGCTAGTAAAATGCCACCAACCAAAAGTTCGCCCAAGGCATCAATTTGAAAGGTCTCAACGAGTATATGAAAGAGAGGGTTGATAGGACGAGTCAGATACTTGTCAAATTCCCCTTTTCGTACTAGTCGTTGACCTAAAGCCCAGAGATTGTCAAAGAAGAGATGGTCCAATCCCTTGGGAATCAGAGAAAAGCCATAGATAAAGGCAATCTCTTGAAAGGTCCAGCCTTCTAGCGAAGGAATATGTTGAAAGATGACATTGAGAAACAAGAGATTCAAGCCTTGGGTCAGGAAAACACCTAAAACACCAACCACAAAATCCACCTTGTATTCCATGATTTGCTTGATGTATTGTCTGATAAAAATCAGATGCATGCGCTGATATTTTTTCATACTAACCTCCTTGAATGGTGATAAATGACTGGACTCTTTTCCAAATCAACTGAGACAAGCTCACCATCACTATGAGCCAGAAGAACTGTAGCAAAAGCGCTTGAAGAATCTGACTGGCATCGTATTTCCCAACAATGATCATAA
>CAURCE010000055.1:0-4289 GCA_963523365.1 uncultured Streptococcus sp. | reverse complement strand
TTCCGATTCCGGATATCTTTCATACAGACCTTGTACTTCCTTCGCTGTTGTATATCGGGAAGACTCATCAACTTGAACAAAGGCTAAATGTACCAAGGATATAGCATATCGTAAAGCTATATCTTCCGATTCCGGATATCTTTCATACAGACCTTGTACTTCCTTCGCTGTTGTATATCGGGAAGACTCATCAACTTGAACAGAGGCTAAATATACCAGAACCTCAGCATATCGTAAAGCTATATCTTCCGATTCCGGATATCTTTCATACAGACCTTGTACTTCCTTCGCTGTTGTATATCGGGAAGACTCATCAACTTGAACAAAGGCTAAATGTACCAAGGATATAGCATATCGTAAAGCTATATCTTCCGATTCCGGATATCTTTCATAAATAGATTCCGCTTTCTCTACTATAGCTTTACAAGATACTTCATCAGTCTGTTCTGCCAATAAGTCAACAAGATTATTTAACTCTGCTTTACTTTGCTCTAAACCAAATTCTTTTTCATCCATTTCTAATACCTCTTCATCACTTCTTCCACTTCCGCCAAGGTCACGGCAAACAGTTCCAACCGCTTAAGCAGCTGTTTGCCGTTAGAATAGCCGATGCGGAGTTCTTCGCCCAGATACTCTCGGCGCTGACGGCTGTCGCTTCCTAGGAGCAATCCCAGCCGCATGAGGTCATTCTTTGTCACATCAAAATCACTGCTTGACTCAAAATGGCTGGTTACCCCAGCGAGGGCTGTCTTTAAGTCTTCAAAGCTAGCATGCTCAATGCCTAACGAGCGCCCTTTGGTCTTGGACTTAGGAGCTGCTTCGTCACGCTTGAGAAAGGCATGTTGGACAGTCGGAATTTCCGTCATGATCAAACGGCGAATCCGCTCACCATTGAAATCAGGGTCTGTAAATACAATGACTCCATGCAAGTCCTGCAGGCGACGAATTCGTTCAATATCCGCATCGCTGATAGCAGAACCTCTAGTTTCATAGGTCTCAAGATCAAAATAGCGCTTGAGATTGGCTGTGTCATCACGCCCTTCCACAACGACCACTTGGGGGATTTTTATCTTTTCAGTCAAGTCCAAACACCTTCTTTGCATTTTCATAGGTCGCTTGCGCTACTTCTTCGACAGTTAGCCCACGCAGTTCAGCAATTTTTTCCACAACATAGCGGGTATAGGCTGTTTTGTTTTCTCGGCCACGCTTGGGAACAGGTGCCAAGTAAGGTGCATCCGTCTCGACGAGGATTTTGTCCAAAGGCAGGTTCTGCGCAGCTTCTTGAATATCCGTCGCTTTTTTAAAGGTGACGACTCCAGAAAAGGAAATCATCATCCCCAACTCGATAAAGCGCTCCGCCATTTCCAAAGAACCCGAATAAGAGTGCATAATACCGCCTCGAGGACCTACACCCTCACTCTTGATAATCTCATAGGTGTCTTCTAAAGCGTCGCGCGTGTGGACGACAAAGGGCAGGTCTAACTCTTTGGAGAGCTGAATTTGTCGGCGAAATACTCGCTCTTGCACTTCCTTGGGCGCTGTCATCCAGTGATAATCCAGACCAATCTCGCCCAGAGCGACCACTTTTGGATGAGCAAGCTTGTCCAACAGATAGGCTTCCACCGCCTCGTCATAAGTCCCCGCCTCAGTCGGATGCCAGCCAATCGTAGCATAAAGCTGTTCATAATTGTCAGCCAACTCCAAGGCGCGCTCAATGGTCGGCCGGTCAAAACCGACAACATTCATATTGCTAACGCCCATTTCTGCAGCCAACCGAAGCTCTTCTGCCTCTCGACCAGCAAATTCTTCCACATTTAAATGCGTGTGTGTATCAAAAATTTTCATGCTTTACTTCCTTGTATTTCCTGCCTTTCATTATACCAAAAAAGTCAGATAAAGGGGCAAGAGCTTTACTTTCTCTCCATCTATTCCAGCGGGTATTTGTTATTTTTTCAGCGCCTATCAAAAACGATTTTACTGTTTTTTGATAATTTTTTATTATTTTTCGATATTTTGTTATTGATTATCAATATATTTTGTGATATAGTAAATAAAAATAGAAATTATTTGGAGGAATCCATGTCAAAGACAAGACAAAAAACAGCTGAAGATATAAGCATTGTCCTTACAAAAATCAGCCTCAGCATTTTATTTATTGCTTCCATTGTCCTGATAGCCATCGGACCTTGGGTGGTCAGCCTAGTCATCGAATTTCCCTCACCTTTCTTTCAGGGAGAAAGTCGCTATTGGATATTGTTGCTCCTAGGCTATGTCTTGGGCTGCCTAGCTCTGACCTGTATCGTACATCTCTACCGGCTCCTCAGCCGCATCGGGAAAAATCAGGTCTTTATCAGACAGAATGTACAGTATATGCGCTATCTGGGCTGGGAAGTCGGAATGGTCGCCCTCATTTCTTTCTTTATGGGCTTGACAGTCTATATGCCCATGCTCCTCGTAGCCGTTTCTTGCTGCATTTTAACCTTGATTATTCGGGTTATCCGCAATGCTTTTGGCAAGGCAATTGAGCTGCAAGAAGAAGTAGACTACACGATTTAGGAGGGACTATGATTCAGATAAATTTAGACCTTGTCATGGCTCAAAAACGGATTAGTGCTGGACGCTTAGCAGAATTGATTGACCTCACCCCTGCCAACTTGTCCATCTTGAAAAATAACCGAGCCAAGGCAATACGTTTTTCAACACTTAATGCCCTTTGTCGGGAATTGGACTGCCAACCCGGCGATATTCTTGAATATATCACAGATGAAACTGAGGAGGAATAATCATGGAAACACCATTACAAGAACAGAGGACGGGGCAACCCTACCTTCCTTTTGAAAAAGACGAAGAGCGAAAAAGCATCTTCTCAGCTTTAAACATAAAGGAACTGAAGAATTTTAGAATCAGCTCTCTCATTCTCTATTTTTTAGCCTACTTTTATACAGTTGCCATTGACGGCAACAAGAGCATTTACTTTTTTCCTATTGCGATTGGTTTGATTAGCCTGACCGAGTGGTTAGTCAGAAAAACGCCGACAAGCTTGCCTCAAATCGAAAAAGATGCCTCTGCTAGGCTCGAGTCCAAGCTTTTCCTGATTCTCAGCCTGACTCAGGCACTGGCTCTCAGTATCTGGGGCTTTCACCCGCAATTAGAGATTTTTCAAGCTTTGACTCTCCACATCTCCTTTTCTTTTTATATCCTGTCACGGACGGGTTGGCTCAATCAAGGTCGCTTGGGGATCATGGTTTGGTACGATAGCATTCAAGCCTTTGTAATTCTACCTTTTAAAAACTTTTTCGCTGGTCTTCAGGTCTTTGCTCGGACTGACAAGACTTCAGATGCGACTCCTGAAGACGTCGATTCTTCTAAAAAAGCAATCCAAAGTACGATGATCGCAAGCAGCCTTCTTATTGCTGGTATGCTGGTCTTCTTCGTTTGGTCACAACTCAGCCAAGTCTCTGATCGATTCGCTCTTTTCTTTAGTGATACAGCTGATGCCTTGCATCTTTTCTTTGACTTGATCTTTTCAAATCTTGATACAGACGCCATCGCTCTTCGCCTCTTTTTGGCCCTACCTATCGGCCTTTATCTCTACAGTCTGATTGTTGGTGGCTTATTGAATCAAAAAAATATCAAAGTTACCTACCAAAGCTTCCAAAATAGCATTCAGCCACTACGGATGTTCCCTGCTTTTACAGCCTATATCATCATCGGTAGTCTCTGCCTGACCTACGCTCTCTTTTTCCTCGTTGGTTTAGGAGAATTAAGTGAACTCCTTAGTGCTGGCACTAGCCTCCAGACCATTTCTCCACAAAATGCCTCAACCGTTGCTGTTGCTGGCTTCTGGCAACTCGTTCGTGTATCACTTCTAAATTTCGCTGTGCTAGCCGCCTTTTATTTGCTGGCTCAAAAACCTCTCTGGGACCAGAAAGGTACTCGTCTAGCCAGCACTATCCTCTTTATTTTCGCATTTTTACTGGCCTTGCTTGCTGGCTGGAAACTCTTTGGCATTTATATCTATCTTTATGGCCCAACACCATTGCGCCTGATCTCCGCTTGGTTTATCCTCGTTCTACTGGTCTGGTGTATTCTGACCCTGATTCGTTTCTACAAGCCCATCCAAGCGATCCGAATCGGTATCTTCTACGCCCTTATTAGTTTCACGCTGCTCTGCTACCTCTATCCCCTGCTCTTAGCTACTTGATAGAGAGCGTACTTACATTCCAATATAATTATCAAAAAGAGGCTGGGACAAAAGTCCTAGCCTCTCAATTGTCTTTGGATTGTCG
>CAURCE010000054.1:0-4519 GCA_963523365.1 uncultured Streptococcus sp. | reverse complement strand
ATCCAGCATATCGAGAACATGCTAAATCAAATTCAATAAGATAAACCAGCTTTCGAGCTGGTTTTTGCTTTCTAAAAAATTGTATTTATGTTACAATAATGTTACAAGAACAGGAAAATATTGCGAGGTGCTAAAGATGAAAAAATGGATGATTCTCTTGGCTGGAACTCTGGTGGCATCGTCTGTGTTAGTGGCCTGCGGTCAAAAGAAAGACCAGCCGACTTCGCCTTCTAGCAGTTCTAAGGTCAGCTTAACCAGCTCAGCTTCTTCCAAAAAGTCTGAGACAAGCAAAAGTTCGACAGAGCTGTCTACTGAAACAAGTAGTTCGGACACTTCTATCTCTAGCAGTCAGGAAAACAGTCAAGAACCTTCGGAGCCAGCAACTAAGGAGTCTTCTGCTAAGTCAGAAATCAAGGGGGAAAAAGAGCCTGCCGCTACCTCTAGTTTAGATATGCAGGCCATTGCTTCTGGGGACTTTTCTAGCATGGCTGGTACTTGGCGGGATGCCAATGGCGTCACTTATACATTTGATGCCAAGGGACTTGTATCAGATGTTGCCAAGTTGGAGCTGACTTACGCTGGTCTGGATGAAAATGGAATTTATCGTACAAATATTCGTTGGCATAATCTTACAGGTGCTGCCTTATCTATTATTCCAGCAGGGAAAAAGTTGCCAGCTGGAGAGACTGTTAGCGGGCAGGATCCGACTGATAGCAGTCGAGATCGCTTCATTATTGCCCAAGGCATCTCAGAGCACCCAGACGTTTTTTACCGTGTAAAATGAGAGTGGGACAGAAATCGGTCATTCGTTAGAATTCGATTTCGTCGTCCCACCTCCGCACAGTTGAGTAGGGCTGTAAAAGCTGATGAAATCAGCGTAGTAGAGCCCACTCAACCACTGCGTCTTGCTCGACAATCCAAAGACAATTGAGAGGCTAGGACTTTTGTCCCGGACTCTTTTTTGGAGCTGTACTGCCGATCTCTTCTTTCCGAACAGCTTCTTTCATTCGGTAAAACTATTCAAAAAGAGGGCTCGTCTCGCACCTAGCCCTTATTGGCTTTTTGGGAAAATATGGTATAATAGAGTTAATTTTGGTGGATGGAGTTGAGTTTTGAGAAAAAACTATCGCGTCAAGAGCGAAAAAGATTTCAAGGCGATTTTTAAAGATGGGCAGAATTTTGCCAATCGAAAGTTTGTCGTTTATAAATTAGAAAAAGAACAGCGCCATTTTCGAGTGGGGATCTCAGTTAGTAAAAAGCTAGGCAATGCAGTTGTCCGCAATAGTATCAAAAGAAAGATTCGTCATGTCTTGATTCAGCATCGGGCGGACTTGACCAAGGATGATTTCGTTGTTATTGCTCGCAAGGGAGTTGAAACTCTAGACTACCATCAAGTGGAACAAAATTTATTGCATGTCTTAAAAGTTGCAAGAATTTATCAGGAAGGATTTGTTTGTGAAAAAGAAGAGTAAAATAGGATTTCTTTTAGTGGCTTCGCTGCTCATTCTGACGGCTTGTGGCACCAGCGAAGTGACCGCTAATTCAAGTGATTTTTGGGAGAAATTAGTTTATTTCTTTGCAGAGATGATTCAATTCTTGTCCTTTAATGGAAGTACAGGAATCGGGATTATTCTTTTTACCTTGATTATTCGGACAGTCTTGTTGCCAGTCTTTCAATTTCAGACGACCTCATCCAGAAAGATGCAGGAAGTTCAGCCTCATATCAAAAAGCTTCAGGAAAAATATCCAGGCAAGGATATGGATAGTAAGACCGCTTTAGCAGAGGAAACCAGCAAGCTTTACAAGGAAATGGGTGTCAATCCCTATGCCGCTTTTCTTCCCTTATTTATCCAAATGCCAGTTCTTTTGGCACTTTTCCAAGCTCTGACACGGGTTGAATTTTTGAAAACAGGTCATTTCCTCTGGCTTAATCTAGGTGCGACGGATCCGACCTTTATCCTACCTATTCTCGCTGCTCTCTTTACTTTCTTTAGCACTTGGCTATCTAATAAGGCTTTGCCAGAGAAAAATGGTGGGACGGCAGTGATGACCTACCTGATGCCGGTATTGATTTTCTTCTTTGCGGTGTATGCAGCTAGCGGGGTCGCTCTTTACTGGACAGTTTCTAACGCCTATCAAGTCGGTCAGACCCTGCTTTTGAGCAATCCTTTTAAGATTATTGCTGAACGTGAAGCGAAGGCAAAGGCGGAGCGCCAATTGGAAATGAAGAAAAAACGTGCCCTTCAAAAAGCACAGAAAAAGAAAAAGTAAAAAGGAGGACTCTTGCAGATGGTTATTTTTACAGGAGCAAGTGTTGAAGAAGCGATTCAAAATGGACTAAAAACGCTGGATATCCCACGAATGAGAGCACATATTACTGTTGTTTCGCGTGAAAAGAAAGGTTTTCTCGGTTTATTTGGCAAGAAACCTGCGCAGGTAGATGTGGAGCCGATTGCTGAGACGACTGTGGCCAAAGCCAACCAACAGGCGGTAAAAGGAGTTCCTGAGGAAATCAATGCACAAAACGAGCCGGTACAAAGTGTTAGTGAAGCAACAGTCGACTTAGGGCGAGTGGTGACAGCTATCAAAAAGGCCGAAGGCGAAGGTGAAGCTGTTTCAGAAAAAATCAAGGCTGAAATTCTTAAAAACGATAAAGACGCCAGTACCATTCTGGAAGAAACAGGTGCAATTGATTTCTTAAAGACCAGTCAAGAGATTGATGAAGCACAGACTCTGAAAGACTCAGAGGAAGATAGCTCTTTAGCAGAAGTTGCACCTAGTCAGCAAGAGCCAGCTGAGTCGGCCTTCTTTGACTTGGGTATCCAAGTTGAGGATGATTGTGATATTGAGGAAGTTGTCGCAAGTGTGACCACATATGTGCAAAAGATTGTGGATGAAATGGATGTTGAAGCGACTCTTTCTAGTAGCCACAATCGCCGGACAATCAATATGCAAATCGATACGAATGAGCCAGGGCGCGTGATTGGTTACCACGGTAAAGTCTTGAAAGCCTTGCAGCTGTTGGCTCAGAATTATCTTTACAATCAATATTCCAAGAGCTTCTACATTTCTATTAACGTGAATGACTATGTGGAGCATCGGGCAGAAGTTTTGCAAAGCTATGCGCAAAAATTGGCTCAGCGTGCTCTGGAAGACCGTCGCAGCCAGCATACGGATCCTATGTCTAATAGTGAGCGTAAAATCATCCATCGGATTATCTCAAGAATTGATGGTGTGACTAGCTATTCAGAAGGCGATGAGCCTAACCGTTACGTTGTTGTAGATATTGATTCGGAATAAATCTTAACCAGCTGCTCAGCTGGTTTTTAGATACAGAAAGGAGAAAACTCTATGTCACTTTTTCCAGCTATTGAGTCGTTTTTGACTGTTCAAGGAAGTAAATACATTTCACCAGACAAGGCAGGGGAACTGCGAGAGACAATGTTGGATTTGAAAGCTAGAGGTCAGGCCGCTCGGCAGGAGTTTGCGAACTTGGTCCGAGACTTTCAGGCTCTCTATCCCAAGCTGAGTCTGGAGCGGACCAGCAATTGGCTGAATCAGGCTCAGATTTTACGCCCACATTTTTGGAATTATCTAAGAGGCTATGGGGAAATCACAGAGCCCATGTTCGCTCTGCGCTTGTATGGGACTGCAGAAGATTTTGGGGTCTCGCTAGAGGTGAGCTTCATGGAGCGCAAGAAAGATGAGCATAGCCTTAGCAAGCAAAATCGGGTGCTGAATCTGCCCATTCAGCCGCCAGCTTACTATTTTGCCCAGATAAACGGCCAGAGTCAACGCTTCGAGGCTACTGAGGCAAATAGGCAGCATCTAAGCCAGCAGGTGGCTGCTGGGCTAGTCCGCAAGGTTTTGATCAAATATGATGTTAATCTTTCCGAGGCCGCAAGTAAGCAGCAAGTTCTATCGGAGCTTGAGCAGGCTATGACAGCCTTGATTCCCTTCTATGAAGCGACACGATTTGAATGATTTCGCTTCCAAAAAGAAACAATTCTTCCAATACTATTGACAAACAGGAGAGAATCCGATAGAATGGTAAAGTATGTTTAGTAACTGATCACTTTATAGCCGGCTAAACGAATACAAAATCTATGAGGAGGTATTCATCGTGAAACGTACTTATCAACCAAGTAAACTTCGTCGTGCGCGCAAACACGGATTCCGTAACCGTATGTCAACTAAAAACGGTCGTCGCGTATTGGCAGCTCGTCGTCGTAAAGGACGCAAAGTTTTGGCTGCATAATCCAAACGATTACCATAAAGAAACCAGTGGAGACTCGAGACCGCTGGTTTTTCTATTGCTCTTGATAAAATAAGCTTTTATGGTTTAAGGGTGGCTAGTAGAGTCCGTGCAGGATAGGAACTTTACATGAAAGAGAAAGTAAGCGGGATGGTCTAGGTGATTTCCGAGTGCTTATTAGCTAGTTTGAATAAAAGAAAAGAGAGTGGGACAGAAATCGGTAATTGGTTAGAATTCGATTTCGTCGTCCCACCTCCGCACAGT
>CAURCE010000053.1:0-4802 GCA_963523365.1 uncultured Streptococcus sp. | reverse complement strand
ATTTCAATGCGGCTAACGGTATCACGGTTGTCTTCGAGCTAGCCAAGTGGATCAACTCTGGCAATTACACAGCTGAAGTTAAGGAAGCCTTTGCCAAGCTCTTAGAAGTTTTTGGTATCGTCTTTGTAGAAGAAGTCCTGGATGCGGACATTGAGCGCTTGATTGAGGAACGCCAAGCAGCGCGGGCTAATCGAGACTTTGCGACTGCAGACCGTATTCGAGATGACTTGGCCACTCAGGGCATCAAGCTTTTGGATACTAAGGACGGAGTGAGGTGGACACGTGACTGATGTCAACCTGATTAACGGTATCGCTCTCGCCTTTGAGGGAGATGCTGTCTACTCCATGTATATCCGGCGGCACCTGATTTTTCAAGGTCTGACCAAGCCCAATCAGCTGCATAGGGTGGCAACCAAGTACGTTTCTGCCAAGGCACAGGCCAATCTTATCTCTCTTATGTTGGAAGAAGGAATTCTGACGGAGAAGGAAGAGGATATCTACAAGCGTGGCCGCAATGCCAACAGCCACACCAAGGCTAAGAATACGGACATCGTCACCTACCGTATGTCTACTGGCTTTGAGGCAGTCATGGGTTACCTGCATATGACCGAAGCAATTGAGCGACTGGAAGAGCTGATTGACTGGTGTATTCGGAAGATTGAGGCTTCGTTCTGATGCACTGCTATCTTATTTATTCTGAGATAGAATTCTTTTACTAACAACCACTAGGATTTAAGAAATTTATATATCAAAGACGAGCTTGGCATAAAGCTCGTTTTTTTGATACTCCCATATAAACAAGCATGCTGTCTCAAGAAAAACTGGAAAATTTTATAGAAGATTGAGTTTGAAACTTTAAATATATTATTGGATGAAAAGCAGGAAGTTGAAATTTATTTTCAGAAAAGTATTGACATGTTTTCTGAAAAGGAGTAGAATGGCTCATGTTTTTAAAGGAGGAACTTATGTTTTCCAAGTTAAAAGGCTTTTTTATTGGACGCCCATTAAAATCTGGAAAAGAGGGAGAAGATGGCCATTTATTGACTAAGATGCAAGCTTTAGCCATGCTCTCCAGTGACGCTTTATCTTCGATTGCTTATGGACCAGAGCAGGTTGTTTTGGTCTTGACTTCAGTTTCTGTTGGTGCCATTTGGTGGTCGCTTCCCATAGGAATAGTCGTATTGATTCTATTAGCGAGTTTAACGATTTCCTATCGTCAGGTCATTCATGCTTATCCCCAAGGAGGAGGAGCTTATATGGTGACGACAGAAAATCTATCTCCAACGGCAGGTTTGATTGCTGGCGGAAGCTTACTGGTAGATTACATGCTGACAGTAGCCGTTTCGGTCGCTTCTGGAGCGGACGCAATTACCTCTGCGATTCCCGTCTTACACCCTTACAATTTACATATTTCCATTTTCTTAGTTCTCTTGCTGATGCTAATGAATCTCCGAGGACTAAAAGAATCGGCCACTTCCTTGATGATTCCTGTCTATCTTTTTATTGTCAGCACCTTGCTATTGATTGGTTTCGGTTTTGTGCAAATCCTGACAGGAAATTTAGATTATCACGCAACTGCGAGCATTGGTAGTCCGATTACTGGAGTAAGTTTAATCTTACTGCTTCGTGCTTTCACCAGTGGCTCTGCTTCCTTGACAGGAGTGGAGGCTATTTCCAATTCGGTCCCTTTTTTCAAGAAACCCAAAGCCCATAATGCCGCAGCCACCCTATCGATTATGGCCTTAATCCTAGGAATCATGTTTGCTGGTATTACCTTCTTGAATTATTGGATTGGTATTGTGCCAGTCAAAGGTGTAACGACCCTAGCTCAGATGGCGCAAGCGATTTTGGGAACTTCTCCCCTTGGTCGTATCTTGTTCTATGTTTTCCAATTGTCAACTGCTTTGATCTTAGCAGTGGCAGCTAATACAGGCTTCTCAGCCTTTCCCATGCTTTCCTACAATATGGCTAAGAACAAATACATGCCTCATATGTACATGGAAAAAGGAGATCGGCTCAGCTATTCTAATGGCATTTTCACTTTGGCTTTTGGTGCCATTGCTCTTTTGTTTATCTTTAAGGGAAATACAGAACGTTTGATTCCCCTGTACACGATTGGTGTATTCGTGCCCTTTGCTCTCTCCCAAACCGGCATGGTTGTCCATTGGAAGAAAAAATATGGAAATAATTTCTTGAAGCATTCGATTGCGAATATCCTTGGTGCGATCATTTGTTATGGGATTGTCCTTATCTTGCTCTTGTTCCGTCTTCAAGATATTTGGCCTTTCTTTCCTATTATTATCGTCTTGACTTGGCTGTTCTTATCTATCAAGCAGCATTATAATAGAGTTGCTAAACAGTTGAGATTGCATGACCACATTGAGCGACAGAACTACACTGGTAATACAGTAATTGTCCTAGTCGGGAATGTTACTAGAGTCAGTGTTGGTGCGATGAGCTATGCTCGCAGCATCGGAGATGAAGTTGTGGCAATGCACGTTTCAACAGCAGAAACTGCTGAAAAAGATGCTGAAGTCGCCGAGGAATTTGCTGACTACTTCCCAGATATTCGCTTCGAGACAGTCACAACTAGCTATCGCAATATCATCAGTCCGACAGTTCAGTATGTGATTAAAGTGGCCAAGAGAGCCAAAAAAGAAGGCCGAACAGTGACAGTCCTAGTACCTCAGTTTATACCTAAAAAGAGGTGGCAGAATATTCTGCATAACCAGATGAGTTTAAAATTAAAATACTATTTGAAATGGTATGAGGATGTCGTGGTCGCAAGTTATTCATATCACTTAAAAGAATGAGCGAATGCCTTTACTGAATGAGAAAAAGGAGTTGAAGATTTTTCAACTCCTTTTATTATTTATTGGGAATAGCACAGAGCTAACTTGCTTGTACCTTTTGGTAATTTTGATAAAATTCTACCTTGATCTTAATAAAAGTCTCCAAGTCTCGTAAAAGTTGCAGAAGTGTAGCGCGGGTTTCAAATTCTTGCCGAGTCTTAGGAAGCGGGCGTTCGCGAAAAACAGCCAAGCAGGTTTCGATTTCTTCAACTAGTTCGTGAGCGGGATTTTCTTGACTAAGTTGCTGGGCTGTCTTGGAAAACAAACGGGCTAAAATCAAGCTCTCACTAGCTGCCAATTGGCAGTTGTTGATGTTACCTGCCATGTCTTCTAAAATGCGATTCTGCGCCTGCCGCATTTCAAAATAATGAATGTGGTAGTTGGTCTGATGAAAGAGGTGGTTGGAATGGTCCAGATAGACCAGTGCTAAGGCTTCTTGAAGGATAGTATCTAGTTCCTTGATTAGAGTTGCATCGTTTCGACCGTCTCCGGTTTTCAAGAAATATTCAAAACGCAGTAGAATTTTCTTCAGTTGTTCTTCAACTTGAATACGATAGTTATCAATATCTTGCTGGTTTGAAGCCATATATAAATTAGCCAGGAGAGCGAATCCCGTTCCGATGAGGAAGACAGCCATTTCATTGGCTAAAAGAGACCAAGAAACAGAATGGGCCAGCAGTAGATGAGTGACCAAAACTGTGCTGGGGGTGATGCCTATTTCCCAGCCAAAGAGATAAGCTAAGGGAACGTAGAGCAGGATATAAATCCCTAAGCTCCAAAGGTTAAATCCTAGAAGGATGAAAGATAAGCTCCCGATGGCTAGTGCTAAAATAGTAGACAAGAGGCGGTTACGGGCTAGTTTGATAGTGCTTCTGCGGGTGTCGGAAACGCTGAGAATAGCAATAATCCCGGCTGATATAGCATTGCTTAAACCTAAAAAAGCAGCTAGAGCCGCAGCAAGACATGTTGCAAGAGCTAGTTTGATGGTGCGTTGGAGGAGAGGCATAAGCTTCTTTCTATTCATAAAGTTTTTTCTATTATATCATGATTAGTCGTAGACATGTGAACACAATATGTCAATGTTTAAAAATTGCAGAAAGGTGCTGCTCCACAGATGCTACGATTATGGTAGAATGACTGGAGTTGAAAAGTCGGATAGTCTAGGTGAAATTTTTTTGACTAGACGACAAATTTATCGTACAATAGAAAGTAGCGAAAAAATGCCTGGCTAAATGCCTGTGTAATCTTAAGGAGAATAACTTTGGAATTAGAAGTATTTGCAGGACAAGAAAAAAGTGAGCTTTCGATGATTGAGGTAGCACGTGCCATCTTAGAATTGCGCGGGCGTGACCATGAAATGTATTTCGATGAGCTTGTCAATGAAATTCAAAATTATCTGGAAAAATCAAATAGTGAGATCCGAGAAGCGCTGCCTCTATTTTATACAGAACTGAATGTAGATGGCAGCTTCATTCCACTTGGTGACAATAAATGGGGTCTTCGTTCTTGGTATGCGATTGACGAAGTTGATGAAGAAATCATCGCTTTGGAAGAAACGGACGAAGAAGACGAACCTAAGAAACGCAAGAAAAAACGCGTTAATGCCTTTATGGACGGCGACGAAGATGCAATTGATTACAGCGATGATGATCCTGAAGATGAGGACTCATATGAAGAGGATCCAGCTCTTTCATACGATGAAGACAATCCAGATGATGAAAAGAGTGAGGTTGAAGCCTACGATGCTGAAATCAATGAAATAGCTCCAGATGATCTCGGCGAAGAAGTTGAGTTAAATGAAGAAGATGATGAATATTCTGACGATGATCAGGATGTTGAAGACGAAGAATAATAATCAAGAAACAACTGCTTTTTGAAGCAGTTGTTTTTGCGTTCTAACATGTCTTAAAATGATCCTGAGATGTCTCAAATTTTTTTGTTAGGTACTAG
>CAURCE010000052.1:0-5146 GCA_963523365.1 uncultured Streptococcus sp. | reverse complement strand
TATTTATCAAAGCAAAATAAAAAAGCTAGACTAAGCTAGCTTTTTCAAGGTTTTTCAGCCTCCGCTGAATAACCTTATTTTTTGTACCCTTTTTAGATAAGTACCATATATATTTTCTATAGATGAGATAGGTAATTTTTATCAAAAAACTGCTACTCCGATCTTACTTGCCCTTGGCCGCAAAATACTCCCGCACGAGCGGTGCAACCTTGGTGCCAAAGAGTTCGATAGACTGGAGAACCTGCTCATGCGGAAGCGATCCCAACGGCAGATGTAGCATGAAGCGGTCCAACCCCAGCTCCTCTATCATCTTGATTAATTTCTGAGCGACCTTTTCAGGGCTACCGACAAACATGGCCCCCTCTGGTCCTACCTGATCTAGGTATTGCTCATAGGTCATCTCCCGCCAGTGAGGGCGGTCCTTGGAGATAGCGTCCACTACCTGCTTGGTCGGATGGAAGTAAGTCCGGACCGCCTCCTCATTGTCCTCCATGACCCAGCCCCAAGAGTGGGCAGCGATTTTCAACTTTTCATCTGAGTGCCCACTTTCCTGCCCAATCCGGCGATACGCATCCAGCAGGGGCTTGAAGCGCTTAGGCTGTCCACCGATAATGGCATACGCAATTGGCAGGCCTTTCTGGGCGACCTTAATGGTGGACTCGACATTTCCCCCTGTCGCTACCCAAACTGGCAATGTTTCTTGCACAGCCCGTGGGTAGACTTCCCGATTTTCAATAGTCTGCGTCAGCTTGCCCTTCCAATTCAACCGCGTCTCGGCATTGGCATAGAGGAGCAGGTCCAGCTTTTCATCAAAAAGCTCTTCATAATCCTTCAAGTCATGGCCAAAGAGCGGAAAGGACTCGATAAAAGATCCACGTCCAGCCATGACCTCTGCTCTGCCATTTGACAATGCATCAATCGTCGCATACTGCTGGTAGACTCGAATAGGATCCAAGCTCGACAAGACACTGACAGCACTGGTCAAGCGAATCTTCTCTGTCTTGACCGCACCAGCCGCCAGCACAATCTCCGGTGCAGAGACAGCAAAGTCCTCTCGGTGATGCTCTCCAATACCATACACGTCCAGCCCCACCTTGTCTGCCAGCTCAATCTCTGCTACCAGCTGCCGAATCCGTTCGTCATGAGTATAGGTCTGCCCTGTCCCCTCTAGCGGCGTTGTCTCTCCAAAAGTAGAAATACCTAATTCCACCATGCTTTTGTCATCCTTATATTTAAGATAAAAATATTTTATCACTAATTAGTGATAAATACAAAAATGATGCTCAACCTATTTGTCCATCTGTATGAAATAGGATGACTGTCGTCAGCATGGCTTTGCCATGGTCGAAAGAGACTTCCAAAGAGCATCATCACCAAAATACCATGCCAAAAGCCCCAGAAAAATCTGAGGCTTAGTATTATTATCAAGATTCGTTAGAAAGCTTATTCTACAGTGACAGACTTAGCCAGATTACGAGGCTTATCTACATCCAGACCACGGTTCAAGGTTGCAAAGTAAGCAATGAGCTGTGTCGGTACCACCATAGAGATTGGTGACAGGTATGGATGAACTTGGCTCAGGACAATATCGTCTCCATCCTTAGCCACATTTTCCTCAGCAATGGTCAAAACTTTGGCTCCACGAGCTACGACTTCTGAAATATTGCCCCGAGTATGGCTAGCCAAGACTTCATCAGAAAGCAGGGCCAAAACTGGTGTTCCGTCTTCAATCAGAGAGATTGTACCGTGTTTGAGCTCACCAGCAGCAAAACCTTCACACTGGATATAAGAAATTTCTTTGAGTTTTAAGCTAGCTTCCATCGCCACATAGTAGTCTTGACCACGGCCGATATAGAAAGCATTGCGAGTTGTTTCCAGAAGACCACGGACCTTATTATCAATCAACTCCTTCTCTGACAAAGTGGACTCAATAGACTGCGCAACTAAGGACAGCTCGTGAACCAAGTCAAAGGCTGCCGCTTTCTCGGAATTATTGGCATCGCCAACAGCTTTAGCCAAGAAAGCCAAGGTTGCAATTTGAGCTGTATAGGCCTTAGTAGAAGCAACCGCAATCTCAGGACCTGCATGCAGTAGCATGGTATGATTGGCTTCCCGAGAAAGCGTAGAACCCGGAACATTGGTCACGGTCAAACTTGGAATACCCATCTGATTCGCCTTGACTAAGACCTGACGGCTGTCAGCTGTCTCACCAGATTGGCTGATAAAGATGAAGAGAGGCTTCTTGCTGAGGAGAGGCATAGCATAGCCCCACTCAGAAGCAATGCCCAGCTCAACAGGTGTATCTGTCAGCTCTTCCAGCATACGCTTAGAAGCATAGCCAGCATGGTAAGAAGTTCCAGCTGCAAGGATATAGAGACGGTCAGCTTCCTGAACAGCTTTGACAATATCTGCATCTACTGATACTTGCCCCTTATCATCTGTATAAGCGCTGATTAGCTTACGCATCACAGTTGGCTGCTCATCGATTTCCTTGAGCATATAGTATGGATAAGTTCCCTTACCAATATCGGACAAGTCAAGCTCAGCTGTATAGCTTTCACGCTCCAGAGTATGCCCGTCATAATCCTGCACTTCCACACTGTCTTTACGGACAATAACCAGCTCTTGGTCATGAATTTCCATAAATTGATTCGTCTCACGAATCATGGCCATGGCATCTGAGCAGACCATATTGTAGCCTTCACCCAGTCCGACTAGAAGTGGAGATTTATTTTTAGCAACATAGATAACATCTGCATCTTCTGAATCCACCAAAGCAAAGGCATAAGAACCACGGATAATGTGAAGAGCTTTTTTAAAGGCTTCTAAAACAGACAAGCCTTCTTCTTCAGCGAATTTGCCAATCAGATGCACAGCAATCTCTGTATCTGTCTGCCCCTTGAAGTCATGACCAGCTAGATAGGTATTCTTGATATCAAGGTAGTTCTCAATCACACCGTTGTGAACCAAGACAAAACGGCCTGTCTGTGAAGTATGAGGATGAGCATTATTTTCACTAGGTTTTCCATGAGTAGCCCAACGAGTATGTCCAATACCAGTAGTCCCAGCAACATCGATGCCAATTTTAGCATGTAGGTCAGCGATACGACCGACTGACTTGACCAGACTAGAAGTTTTCCCTGTTGTTACAAAAATTCCAGCTGAGTCATAACCACGGTATTCCAGCTTTTCCAAGCCCTGCATCAAAATATCTGTTGCGTTGCGATTTCCGACAACTCCGACAATTCCACACATAACGTTACTTCTGATTTCCTGTATTTTAGAAACCAGCCCTTCTTATTGAAAATTGGTATAGTCTTCTTGGAGTCTAAAAACTCCAACAAGGCTAGTATACACACTGTTTTTTGGTTTGTCAAGTGTAAAATTGGTATAGTTGAAAATAAGATACGATTTTTTCTCTGCCATACAAAAGAAGTTGGGTTCCCCCAACTTCTTCTAGTTTGATTTCTCCGAATATTCTTTATATCCGTCAGTTGCAAGCTCTGCCTTCAACCCTTCATAGTCTTCAGTTCCCCAACTAGAAATCTTTTCTGCCGTTTCAAGGTCTAGATTGCCATCCTTCAACAGGTAAGCTTCATAACCAAAGTACTTGTAACGAACATCAGTAGATCCACCAATTCCAGTGTGAGTTACTTTATAAACTGTAATAAGCGCAATTTTGCCAGTTGATGTTTTATCTTCACCAGGAATAACTTTTAAGTAGCTACCCTGTGATTCCAAAACATAAGTATTAAATGAATCATTTTTGTGTTCAGACTTGCTGTAATCTTCATTCTTCTTCAAAAGATCAGCAAAATTCTTCACATCTTTCAACTCTTTCAAACCTTCTACAGTCACTTCAACAGTCTTGCTATCAACCATTTTCCCAGAAGTTTTCAGAGTATCGATATAATCTGAGCTAACTTCTAATGTTACTTTATCACCATTTTTAAGGTTAGTAGGACGTTTACCATTTTCAAATTCGAAATAAGTTTCGTCATCATCATTTTCGGCAATAGAGATCGTACCATAACCATTAAATCCTGAGAAGGTTACTGGAGTCTCTTTGAGCAAATCAGCTGCTGAAACCTTTTCATATTTTTTCAAGTTTTCAACTTTGAAAGTCTTCTTTTCAGCTTTGAACGGTGAATTTTTTGAGTTCGTTGTTACAGCGAAAGTAACCTCATCACCATTTTTAAGACCATTTGTTTTATCAAATTCATAACGAACACTATTAATCATAGCTTCCGCTTGCACTAGTTTAGAAGCCAACTTAGTGTCTCCAGATACTTGTGCGTAAGTAATAGAGTCTCTCTTAGCCAAGCCAGTTGCCTGCTCTTTATTAAAACCAGCTCTTTGGTAAGATAACTCTGCCACTTTTTCAGCAATATCTTGACTATTATAAGTCACTGTTCCAGATCCATCATAACCAGAAAATTCAACTTTTACAATGTCAATCAAACTTTTTGGTTGAGATTGAATAACATTATAACCTATAAATGCTCCCACGATAACGGCCAAAGTTACCAAAGCCGCAATAACTTCCTTCCGTTTCGTTGCAAATAATCCTTTTGCTTTTTCAACCACTTGTTGGGCATCAAACTGTTGAGCTTGACTTGCAGCCGTCTCATTTTTTACTGGCTCAGTGTTTCCCTTTTCTACCACTTCTTTAGACTGATTATCTTGAACTTGCTTATAATCTGTTGATTTTACTTCCTCGACAGGTTTGTTTTCAACCTTCTCTACCGATTCTTCATTATTCACATTATTTACCGAATCACTCATAAAAAATCTCCTTTTTATTTTATTAGTATCATTATTAATATCATTCTAACAAATGAATGAATATTTGTAAATGCTTAATCAAACTTTATTGAGCCTGCATCTTTTTAAAATCCATTGATTCATGATAGACTAAACAAAAACTTTTATGGACTATTTTTAGAAAAATAATTTCATAATTAAAACTTTTATATAATTAAAAGCCAGTAAAACTACTGACTTTAACTCTTCTCATTACTAAATTGCAAAAGCCTGTCCTACTACATAGGTGACCGCCATGGTTAAAAGACCGATCACGAGGTTGCGAATCATAGCATTTTTGATCGGTGCTTTGCCCAATCTAGCACTGGTATAGCCCGTTCCC
>CAURCE010000051.1:0-5711 GCA_963523365.1 uncultured Streptococcus sp. | reverse complement strand
GATGTAAGACGAGAGTTTGTTGCGGCTCTCTTATCCACCACATAGGGGCGGGGGGTTATCGTGGTTTGTTAATTAGATTTGCGATCAGTCGGATGTCAGAAATTTGCCTGACCCCGACTTTTAAAATATTTTCTTGCCCTGTACCATAATATTCTCTTTCCCAAACTGTTTTGAGGTTGTGGCAGTCTCTGCAGCTTGTAGCTAGGTTGTCAAGCTCAGATTTTAGTTCTGGTTTTGCCTCAATAGGAATTATGTGATCAGCGATCTTGCTATTGGCCGTGACCCTGCCTACTGCTAGGCAGTAAAGGCATACGTAATTGTCTCTTGTCAAACATCTAAGTCTTAGGTTAGACCAAAGCCTTGAACGATAGAAGTTGTACTGTTCCTTCTTCTCTTCGCTTCGATTACGTGCATACTTGTTATATCTAGAGCGACTGTATCGCTCTCTCTGCTCTCTTATCTTCTGCTCATGCCGTTTGTGTACATCACAACATAGAGCAGGCCTGACAGTCAGAGTATGGCAGCCAGGATATTTACAGCGTTGTACTCGTGGCATGCCACCCCTCCTTTTTTAACAAAACAAAAAGAGCCAGGCATTAGCTGCCTCGCCCCTTAATTCTTGATGATACTATAATAGCACGTTAAAACTGTCATGCACTGTCAAATACTTTTTTCACTGTCATTTACTGTCAAATGCTGTCACCGCATCTAATTCCTTTGTTGCTATACGCAACAATCGAAAGTAAGTACTCTCACTACAATTCAGCTTATCCATCACTTGCCATCTAGTCATCTTATCGATGTAAACCAAGCTCAGTATCGTCTGACTATCTGTATTATCCAGAGAGTCAATCAACCCCTGCAGCTCTCTTTGCTTTCTGATCGCTTCAGCGGTCTTCTGCTCTATTTCTTCCTTGGCCGTCAACAGCTCGACATAGATATCATCTTGCTTACGTTTAACGCCTCCCGAAACTTTATCGGCCGAAAATTTCTGACTAGACAAGAGCGAGGCTTCAACCTTGGCTCTTCGTCTAATCAAACTTGCAATATATAGATCAAGGTTTCTTAAATCCTTTAAAATAGCTTTCGCCTTACTCACTCTCTGTCTCCTTTTATGATATAATAATCTTATTGGAAATTTAGCTGAGGCAGAGAGTGCCTTGGCTTTTTTATTTAGTCTTTTTTCGTTACTTTAAACGGGATAATACTTTCAGGCATGTAGTTGACCTCATATTTGTACTGATCTACTTCAGCGCCTTCAAGGTCTTCTACGACATACATATTCCAACTTGTTAGATTTACCATGTGTTTCTTGTAAACGCCCTTTGCAGTCTCAACTAAGATTTCAAGACGTTTGCCTTCGTTTGCTTCCGTCTCTACAGAAATGCGCCCAATGACCTCAAACTCAACTTTATCTGTTCGAGTGTTAATAACTGCCACGCGACGGACAATATTGAAATTATCTGCTTCTTGACTGACGTTGTAAGAAACCTTTTTGCTTTCACGGCAAGCAGTTAATAATAATAATACACTTAATACTGAAATAACTGCTACAATTTTTTTGATTTTCATTTTTCTTCCTCCAAAAGTCCCTTGTTTTCGTAGATGTTGCCGATGATTTCCTCATCCCCAGTCCACGCATATCCTTCACTCAATCCTTTTAGATATATAGCCGGCATTCCCCCAATAAATGTACCAGCATATTCTTTTTCTATATAGACTTCGTGAGGGCATCCTCTTGTACATTTAATGATGTCCCCAACGAACACATCTTGACCATTTCTGTCGATCAAGCCTGTAGATTGCATGAGGATAATTTTATCGCTTGTCTCTCTTGATATAGCAATACCATAGCCAGTATCTTTTGTTTTTTTGTAGATTTTACCATCTTCACTTACAAAAAAATCTTCCACAAACTCCGAAAAACGTTTATCCCACGCCCTAAATTTTGGAATCATCTTGCACCTCCTATTAAATTATTAGCAATATTTTGTACCTCAGTATCGATTAACTTATGTCTGTAATTTAACAATGGATTCATGAGGTCATTTCTCACAGCAGGCCTCAAAATGATTTCATCTGCTTTCAAAAATCTTTTATCGTTGATTTTTATTTTTACATCATACCCATTTGCAATGTGTTCAAGGTCGTTGTTAGACAAGAAAATTTCAAATGCACTCATTCATCCACCTCCTCAATCTCAATGCCTAAATCCACTAATTGTGTTTTCAAATTTTCGATCGTCTTTTTCAATGCGTCCTTGATTGCGTCTGATAAAATTTCTGACGTTATTGCCATAGTTTTTTCATCAAAAAAGAATTTCGTTTTAATTGCCAATCTGAACCTTGGTTTTTGTTTTATAATAAAAATTTTGTCAAGAGGTGACAGTTTATAGTTGATAATTTTTTCCAATTCTTCGATCTGTTGTCTAATTTCTTCTGCTTTTTTTAATTCTAATAAATCCATCTATTCCACCTCCTCAATTTCAATCCCTGGGCAATCAAATACCCAGCCGAAGCCTGCCGCTTCCAGCTCTTTGCGAGTGTGAGTTCGCCCTTCGACGATGGTCCCGAGTGTATCAATCCAAATCCAGCTATCGTCATGTTTGATACGAGTCAAAACACCTCCGCTCGAAGAAACATTAGGCATTACAACCTTATACCGCTTTTCTTTCTCGACCTCGTAGCCATCCAGCCATGCTCGAGCGAAGAGGTTTTGGTTGTTAATTTTTCTAACCCATGAAATAAGTTTGTCACTTTTATTCCACTGTTTCATAAAATCTGGATTCATAGCGATATATAACCCTATCGCCAAATTTTCTTTACAAGCCTCAATCCAATCAGCCACAAACTGCGGGATTTTGACTTTTTCAGATTCGATCATACCCTCGAACTTGCCTTGCTCATATCCCTCGCGCCATTTTGCATGACTGAAATCCCGCTCAAACTCGCCCATGATAGCTTTCAACCAGACTTCCCTGTCATGCAATGGCAATTCTCGCAAGCGAGCTAGTATGTTCTTAACATAGCGCGGTGCTTCTTCAGCATGCTCGGAAGATGGTTCGTCAAGTTGATTAACGATTTCTAAAACCAATCCCAAGTCAACCACTTGTGTACATCCTTCTTTGTAACATTCTTTTTCTCCGCAATGATAAATTGCGTGTTTCTTGATTTCTTCAACTAATTCCTGCGTATTCATCTTCCTGTTCCTCCTGCCTGTTTCTCTAGCCAATTAAAGAGCAAACCGAACTGCTCCGTCACCAGCGCATCATCATTGTATTGTTTGCAAATTTCTCCGATTGACGACACTGCCCAGAGCCAATAAGCATCTGAGCCAAAACCGACTTCTTGGCTCTTCTGATTGCTGCGTGCCATCCATTCCGGAATGACCCTGCTAAAGAAATCAATGTAGTCAATCTTCATGGCAATTCCTCAATCTTGATATAGATCCCGACTGTGTCTGCCCAAAACTTCTCGACAATCTCGCTGGCCACTTGTGCATCGTCTTTCCAGTATCCAAGTTTCGTCATGCAATCTTTGAGTAGCTTCTGCAGATTGTCTGTATCTGGCTTTGTGGTCTTGTACTGACCATCGTAGCTTTTTTTGATACGTGGAAAGCACCACTTGACTGTCAGTCGAACCGCCCCTTTAAATTCATCAGGTGGCACATGCTGGGCAAGCAAGCTTTCAAATTTCGCTCTGGCATTTTTCAGATCCTCTGGCTCATAAAAGATTGGCTTACCAAATTGGACATTTACCTTTTTTTGCTGGTGAGTCGTAGTCGGAATTTTTTGCATCGGTAAAAAGAATTCAATAGACATTTTTATAAATGCACTCCTTTTCTTTTTTAATTTCGCTTTTAGTCCATGACCCTTGTATATGACAGGGTGCGTTTTAAGCAACCCTGTCTATACAGGTATGGACATGATGGACGACAGGACATTATCTATATATATAATATATAGTTGTCTGTCCGGGACACGACCACGTTTTTATGGTCTTGTCTGTCCTTTTTGAGACAAAGACACAACCATAAAATTATGGTGCTGTCTTATTCGGACACGACCACGTTTTTATGGTCTTGTCCTTTTTCTTTTATTGAATTTGAGTTCTTGTCGAACCAATATTTTTTAGATGAATTCAATCTGCGAGTAACTGTTTTTACAGAAATTCCTAAATAATCGGCCACATCTTCTTTTGATGGTGGTTCACCATAATTTGCATTTTCGATAGCTTCATCAAACTCTATCAGCTTTTGCTTTTTATCTTCCTTCGCATTCTTTTTGCGAGTTTCTTTAGCTTTCATCCACCCTGGTTTATCATCGTCAAGCTTAATATCCGCCAGCACGCCCGTTTCATCAAGCGCGTGTACTGGATAGCTGAACCACATATTGACTGGCTTAAACTTGGCAAACTCTCGAAGCGTGCCCTCGACGCGCCATGCAGTCGCTATCTGGATTCTATTGCGAGCTTCTTCGAGCTTGTCTACATACGGAGCCCGAGCCATGACATCAGGAACACCTTTCTCAAAGTGTGTCCGCATCTGCGCAGGGCTCAGAAGGTCATCTAGTCCGACATGTTGTTGGTAATAAGCATTATTCCGCTCTTGCAAAGCCTGCTTGTAAACTTCGCACGCTGCTTGGTTCAGGCGCTGTGTCAGTAATTCCTCTGACACTTCCAGCTCTACTAAGTCGATAAGCGCATCAGGATCCCGAGCAAATACACCAGAACCACTAGCGCGGTCCATGGACTTCTTGCCACCTTGTGAGCCCTTTGAGTGGTGATGGCAGTAGATAACACTAGACCCTAGCTCTGTCGCTACCTTATCAAATTGATTGGTAAAATGGGCCATCTGGTCCGCACTATTCTCGTCACCCGTCAGGACTTTATAAATTGGGTCGATGATGACTGCAATATAATTCTTCTTCAAAGCCCTGCGGATGAGCTTAGGTGCTAACTTGTCCATCGGCACGGTCTTTCCACGGAGGTTCCAGATATCGATGTTCTGGATGTTCTTTGGTGGCAATCCCATAGCCTGATAGACATCACGGAAGCGATGCAAGGCAGACGGACGGTCTAGCTCCAGATTGACGTAGAGGACACGACCTTGCGTACAATCCCAACCAAGCCATTTCTTACCTTCTGCGATAGCGATAGACATTTCTATCAGTGCGAATGACTTACCAGCTTTAGAAGGACCAGCAATCAGCATCTTATGTCCTTGACGAAGGACACCCTTTATCAACTCAGGAGCCAATTCTGGTAAATTATCCCAGCTGTCGGCCAATCCTTCAGGATCAGGCAAATCATCGTTCAAGTCTTCGATGTACTGATACCACTCGTCCCAATCGGCCTTACCGATGTTTGTGTCTACTAAGAATTGCTTCTGGCCATTGCGGATAAAGCCCGGCATGCGTGATAGTCTGCTTGGATTTCGGTTTTGGGTATCGACTATGATCCCGTTTTTTTGGCAGACCTTGTAAAGATAATCAACCCGCTTGCGATATTCATCGTAATTGCCAGCGTCTACTTTCACGATAGCGTGCAGCGACTTGTTCCCGCTATGCACCAAGGCAGCAATCGGTAATTCAAGTTCTTTGTAGATGGCATTCTGCTTGTCAATCGGCATGCTGTCGGATTCTACCAAAGCATAGCGAAAATCTGTCACGTTTTCATTTTTAGCGCCTTTTCCATCCATGGGATTGAATCGCA
>CAURCE010000050.1:0-6034 GCA_963523365.1 uncultured Streptococcus sp. | reverse complement strand
ATCCTTCATCCCGCGAGTTTTAGAGCTGTGTTGTTTCGAATGGTTCCAAAACAATCAATACCTCCTATCCTTCATCCCGCGAGTTTTAGAGCTGTGTTGTTTCGAATGGTTCCAAAACAATACCGCAATACTATCATCGTTCCTATGAGTTTTAGAGCTGTGTTGTTTCGAATGGTTCCAAAACGATGGTAAAATCACATCTGATAACCTACAGTTTTAGAGCTGTGCTGTTTCGAATGGTTCCAAAATCGCTCCAAAGAGCCCTACATAGTCCAATAAATCCGATTCTTGAAAGGAGAGTCGGACTTTAATTTTATTCGACTTCGATTTTTGTGCTATAAATTTTTTGCAATATCTGCTTGTATTTTTTTAAAATTCTGCTATTATGGTATAATATTTATTTAGGAGGAAGAGAATGAGCTATATTTTGGAAATTTTACCTAGTCTTCTAAGTGGAGCAGCAACTACCTTGCAAGTGTTTGCTTTGGTCTTGGTTTTTTCGATTCCTTTGGGAATTATGCTGGCTTTTTTGATGCAAATTCGCTTGAAGCCCCTGCAATGGCTGCTTCATATTTACATTTGGATCATGCGTGGGACGCCGCTTTTATTGCAGTTAATCTTTATTTACTATGTTTTGCCAAGTATCGGTATTCGGCTGGATCGGATTCCTGCAGCGATTATTGCCTTTACACTAAACTACGCGGCTTATTTTGCGGAGATCTTCCGCGGAGGCATTTCTTCCATTCCGACTGGACAGTATGAAGCTGCGAAAGTTTTGAAATTTACACCTGTTCAGACGATTCGCCTGATTATTTTGCCGCAGGTTGTAAAAATTGTGCTACCTAGTGTCTTTAACGAAGTTATGACTTTGGTGAAAGATACCTCTTTGGTTTATGCTTTAGGCATTTCAGACTTAATTTTGGCCAGTCGTACAGCGGCCAACCGAGATGCCAGTCTGGCACCGATGTTTGTTGCAGGCTTGATTTACTTACTCTTAATCGGTCTGGCCACCTTGATTGCCAAGCAGGTCGAAAAGAAATTTAGTTATTATAAGTAGGTGCTATTATGTTAGAATTACGAAATATTAGTAAAAAATTTGGTGATAAGCAGATTCTAAAGGATTTTAATTTGATTGTGCCTGAAAAGCAAGTATTGGCCATTGTTGGGCCTTCGGGCGGAGGGAAGACGACCCTTCTGCGAATGCTGGCAGGTTTGGAGACAATTGATTCGGGACAAGTGATTTATAATGGAGAGACTTTGGATGTCGCAGAGCTTGAAAAGCGCAATCTTCTAGGCTTCGTCTTTCAAGATTTTCAGCTCTTTCCTCATTTGTCTGTCTTGGAAAACTTGATCTTATCACCAATACATACAATGAACGTTTCCAAAGATGAGGCTGAAGAGAAGGCGCAAGGTTTATTGGCTCGCTTAGGCTTATCCGAGCATGCCAAGGCCTATCCTTATTCGCTGTCAGGCGGGCAAAAACAGCGGGTCGCTTTGGCTCGTGCTATGATGATCAATCCAGAGATTATCGGATATGATGAGCCGACTTCTGCCTTGGATCCTGCCTTACGCTTGGAAGTAGAAAAACTCATCCTCCAAAATCGGGAAATGGGGATGACACAGATTGTGGTCACACATGATTTGCAGTTTGCGGAAAACATTGCGGATTCTATTCTCAAAGTCACACCAAAATAAGGGAGGCCCAGATGAAACTAAAGAATATTCTTTTGGCCTGTTTGACCTTGATCCTAACTTTTCTGCTCGGTGGTTGTAGTTCCAATGTCAGTGATCCCAGCTTGGATAACTGGAGTAAGTATGAGGAGAAAAAACAGATTACAATCGGCTTTGATAATACCTTTGTCCCCATGGGATTTGAGCAAAAAGATGGCACTTATGCAGGATTTGACATTGATTTGGCCAACGCTGTTTTTGAGGAATATGGAATTAAGGTGAAATGGCAGCCGATTGATTGGGATATGAAAGAAACAGAGTTGACCAACGGTACGATTGACCTTATCTGGAATGGCTATTCCGCGACGGATGAGAGAAGGGAAAAGGTAGAATTTACCATTCCTTATATGAGAAATGAGCAGGTTTTGGTCAGCAAAAAGTCCTCTCATATCTCACAGGCCAGTGATATGGCAGGAAAAGTATTGGGTGCCCAAACGGGATCTTCTGGCTATGTAGCTTTTGAAAGCAGTCCTGAAATATTGAAAACCTTTGTCAAAAATCATACAGCGACCCAGTACCAAAGCTTCAACGAGGCGTTGATTGATTTGCAAAACGACCGGATTGATGGACTCTTGATTGATCGTGTTTATGCCAATTATTATCTGACAGAAGAAGGAATTTTAGATCAATATTCAGTCTTTTCAGTTGGATTTGAGAGTGAGTCCTTTGCGGTCGGAGCTAGAAAGGCGGACCATACTTTAGTAGAAAAAGTAAATGCTGCTTTCGGGAAATTATACCAAGAGGGAGAATTCCAGAAAATCGCTGAAAAGTGGTTTGGAGAAGATATTGCGACAGACCAAGTGAAAGCATATAAAAACAACTAGTTTATTGCTAGTTGTTTTTTCGTGTTTCTTGGTGGAAGATGTTTTGCCAGACTTCGTGGCGACGCCAGAGGCTGGTATGGATGACATCTCCGATTTGATAGCGAATCAGCTTGGTCTTTTGGCTGACGGATGTAATTTCTAAATTTTTGATAGGAGAAGTTTGGGCTCTCTCTAGTTGAAATTCCTCTTTGTTTAGCTGGCGACCGTCTTGGGAAATGTAGACAAAATCGGAAGATAAGAGTGCCTCCAATTGACTGCCTTGGTCGACTAATTGCTCACGCATCAGGAGTTTTTGATAGACATTATCCAGAATCTCATCTTCAGGAATAGGGGCTGGCTCAATATGAATATCAATGTCGAAGACGCCGAAGCGTTCTTTAAGCATGTCCTCCACCTGGTCAGCGATTTCGTGACTTTCAAAGACAGAAAGGTCAGGATTCATTTCCAGTATAATATCTAGATAGATATTACTACCATAGGTCCGGCCACGCTGGGATTTGACGCGTGTGATTTTGGGAATTTCCAGGATAGAGCGCTTGTAATCGTCTAAAAGGTCCTGATCAAAGCCGTCTGACAGGCTGAAGGAGGACTCTATGAAGATGTCATAGGCTGTTTTTAGAATGAAAAACGTAATAATGATGGCTGCTAGCCTATCAACGATGGGAAACTTCAGGGAGCTGGCAATAATAGCAACCGATGTGCCCAGAGAAGTGATGGCGTCCGAGAGATTGTCCTTGGCAGCCGCATCCAGAGCTTTGGATTTTACCCTTTTGGCTAGGTTTTTATTGTAAAGATAAACACCAAACATGATGATGGCCGATACAATCCCGACGATGGCTCCCACAGGATCAATCAAGGTTTCTTCCTTGTTAATGATTTTTTGAGCCGTATCAATGAGGACATTGAAACCGACAAAAAACATGATGAAAGAAGTAATTAAGCTGGCCAGATCTTCAATCTTCCAATGGCCAAAGCGGTGGTCCTTATCTGCTGGTTTTCGTGCCATACGAAGGCCGATTAAAACTGCTAGATTGGCAACGATATCGGAGACGTTGTTGAAACCATCCGCCGTCAAACTGGAGGATGTCAGTGCTGCACCTGCAATGATTTTTGTAACGGATAGGCCAATGTAGGTGGCAATTGCTAGGAGGGCGCCTCGTTCGGCAAGTTTGAGATTGTCACTTGGATGATTGTTCATGGCTGCTCCTTTCTAGACTACTATTATAGCTTTTTCACACTCGAATTTCAATTGAGGACAGTTGCCTTTTCGATAACAAATTCACTCGAATTTTGATATAATGGAAGCATTGATTTTCAGTTTGATTTTACATTGAAAGGATAGAAGATGAATCCCTTATTAAACGGTATGAATGACCGTCAGGCCGAAGCGGTCCAGACGACAGAAGGTCCCTTGTTGATTATGGCGGGGGCTGGTTCAGGAAAGACTCGTGTCTTGACCCACCGCATCGCCTATTTGATTGATGAGAAGATGGTCAATCCTTGGAATATCCTAGCCATTACATTTACCAATAAGGCTGCGCGGGAGATGAAAGAACGAGCAGCAGCGCTCAATCCAGCCACCCAAGATTGCTTAATCGCCACCTTCCACTCCATGTGTGTGCGTATTTTGCGACGAGAAGCTGACCATATCGGCTACAATCGCAACTTTACCATCGTTGATCCAGGCGAGCAGCGGACTCTGATGAAACGGATTCTCAAAAATCTCAATCTGGATCCTAAAAAGTGGAACGAGCGCGCCATTCTAGGGACCATTTCTAATGCAAAGAACGACCTGATTGATGAGGTGGCCTATGCAAAAATGGCTGGTGATATGTACACAGAGATTGTAGCCAAGTGCTACACGGCCTATCAAAAGGAATTGCGCCAGTCTGAAGCTATGGATTTTGACGATTTGATCATGCTGACCCTGCGACTTTTTGACCAAAATCCTGATGTCCTGACCTACTACCAGCAACGTTACCAGTACATCCATGTAGACGAGTATCAGGATACCAACCATGCCCAGTACCAGCTAGTCAAGCTCTTGGCTTCTCGCTTTAAGAATATCTGCGTGGTCGGAGACGCTGACCAGTCTATCTATGGCTGGCGAGGAGCCGATATGCAGAATATCCTGGACTTTGAAAAGGATTATCCAGAAGCCAAAGTTGTTTTGCTTGAAGAAAACTATCGCTCGACTAAAACCATTCTTCAGGCAGCTAATGAAGTCATCCGAAACAATCGCAATCGCCGTCCGAAAAATCTCTGGACTCAGAATGAAGACGGTGAGGAAATTGTCTACTATCGGGCTAATGACGAGCAGGACGAGGCTCTTTTTGTCGCTCGTACCATTGATCAGTTGAGCCGAGAAGGCTACAGTCATAATGATTTTGCAGTTCTTTACCGGACCAATGCCCAGTCACGGACGGTGGAAGAAGCCCTACTCAAGGCCAATATTCCTTATACTATGGTAGGCGGCACTAAGTTCTACAGCCGTAAAGAAATCCGCGATGTTATTTCTTACCTCAATCTCATTGCTAATCCTAGCGACAATATTAGCTATGAGCGCGTGGTCAATGAGCCCAAACGTGGTGTTGGTCCGGGAACGGTGGAGAAAATTCGGGATTTTGCGTCCAGTCAGGAAATCTCTTTGCTAGATGCTTCGGCCAATATTATGCTTTCACCAGTCAAGGGCAAGGCAGCTCAGGCAGTTTATGAGTTTGCCAATCTGATACTCGACTTGCGGGATCGTTTAGATGACTATAGTGTGACTGAGCTAGTCGAGCTTGTTCTGAAAAAAACAGATTACTCAGCAGCTTTGGCAGCTCAGGCAACCCTAGAAAGCCAAGCACGGATTGAAAATATTGAAGAATTCCTATCTGTAACCAGGAACTTTGACGAAAATCCAGATAATCCTGCTGATGAGACTGGTCTGGATAAGCTCAGCCGTTTTCTCAATGACTTAGCCTTGATCGCAGACACAGATGATGGAGATATGGAGAGTTCCGAAGTGACTCTGATGACCCTCCACGCGGCTAAGGGACTAGAGTTTCCAGTTGTCTTTCTAGTCGGTATGGAGGAAAATGTCTTCCCTCTGAGCCGAGCTTCTGAAGATGAGGATGAGCTGGAAGAGGAGCGGCGTCTGGCCTATGTCGGTATCACCCGAGCAGAGAAGATTCTTTACCTGACCAATGCTAATTCCCGCCTGCTTTATGGTCGTACTAACTACAATCAGCCGACCCGTTTCTTGAGAGAAATCAGTTCAGACTTGCTAAACTATCAGGGACTGGCTCGACCAGCCAACAGCTCCTTTAAGGTTAGTTATACCAACAGCGATACTGGCAAATTTGGTCAGGGTATGAGTCTGGCTCAAGCCCTGCAGGAGAGGAAGCGTCAGGCAGCACCTAGTTCCATTTCTACAAACAGCCTGCCTTTTGGAAAGAGCGGGCAGAGCCAGCCATCTAAGCCAGAAGTTGCTTGGG
>CAURCE010000049.1:0-7399 GCA_963523365.1 uncultured Streptococcus sp. | reverse complement strand
ATTTACTTCTCTCCTAGTCTAAAACTCGACTGCCACCTGCAACTTCAGCGATATAAAAGCTTGGAGCATATCCAACGACTTCCTCGTAGTGCTTGCCTACAGCTTCCTTAAAGGCCTCAACAGCATCTTTTCGCACCAAGGCAATGGCACAGCCACCAAAACCTGCCCCTGTCATACGAGCTCCCAAAACACCTTCTTGCTCCCAGGCTGTGTGAACCAAGGTGTCCAGCTCTAGACCAGTCACTTCATAGTCATGCTCCAATGAAACGTGGGAAGCATTCATGAGACGGCCAAACTTGTCAAGATCGCCTGCCTGCAAAGCTGCCCGCGCTTGCAAAGTGCGTTGATTTTCTAAAACAGCATGGCGAGCCCGTTTGAGACGATCTTTGTCCTCTATCAGATAGCTATACTCGTCAAAGGACCACTCATCCAACTCGCCCAAGGTTGCGATAGACAGCTTGCGGTTCAGTTCTTCAACAGCTTTTTCGCACTCCGCCCGACGTTCATTGTACTTAGAATCCGCTAATTCACGACGCTTGTTGGTGTTCATTATCACTACGACATTGTCCTTGAGATCAAGCGGCACTAAATCATACTCAAGAGTATTGGTATCTAAGTAAATAGCCCGCTGGTCAGCTCCCATTCCGATAGCAAACTGGTCCATGATGCCAGAATTAACCCCGATAAACTCATTCTCAGTTAATTTACCGATTTTCACTAGGTCCAGACGTTCCAACTGCAAGTCAAAGAGTTTCTCAGCAATGACACCCGTCAAAAGCTCTAGTGATGCAGAAGAAGACAAGCCAGAACCATTTGGAATATTTCCATAAACATAGACATCCATGCCTCGGTCAATTGTATGACCTGCCTCCTGCAGAAAATGCAGAACTCCTTTCGGATAGTTGGTCCAGTTATGCTCAGGCTCAAAGTGCAGGTTTTCCAGCGGCACTTCAATAATCCCTTTTTCTTCAAAATTTCCTGAGAAGAATCTCAAGAGCTGATCGTCCCGCTTGCGAGCCGCTCCATAAGTTCCTAGAGAAATCGCAGCAGGAAAAACATGGCCGCCGTTATAGTCCGTATGCTCACCGATCAGATTGATCCGACCGGGTGAAAAGAAAGTGTGGTCCGCTTCTACTCCAAAAACTTTGGCAAAATCTGCGCGGATTTGCTCTACTGAAATGACATTTGACATAAACTAAACTCCTTTAAAATGATGATCGATATTGTAATCGTTTTCTTAATTTCATTATAACTGTTTCCGAGTAAAACTTCAATAAATTTAGTAAATTTTTACTTAAGAAAACTGTTAGATATTATTCACTAAATTCCTCTTTGTTATTTACTTGTTTTTGAGGTATAATAGCCCATATAAGACAATAGGAGAAAAAATGGCTACGATTAAGGATATTGCCCAGGCTGCTGGGGTCTCTCCCGCTACGGTCTCTCGCGTACTCAACTACGACCCAGCCATGTCAGTCAGCGATGGCACTCGTAAAAAGATATTTGATATCGCTGAGCAGCTAAACTATAAAAAATCAAGAAAAAGGAAGCCAAGCAAGACTCAGGTCTACCGTATCGGGCTCATTGAATGGTACACTGAGCAGGAAGAGCTCGATGACCTTTACTACTACTCCATTCGTTTGGGCATTGAAAAAAAGGCCCAAGAATTGGGTTATGAGATTCTCAGAGTGTTTCAAAACGATTCTCTTGAGCTATTGAAAGACATTGATGGCTTGATTGCCATCGGCAAATTTAGCCCAGCTCAAATCCAGCAGCTGGAGCAGTACAGCAGCCACTTAGTTTTTGTCGACAGTGATACGCTTAATGCAGGACACAGCTGTGTGACGGTTGATTTTGAGAATGCTGTAAGGAAGGTTCTTGAGCACTTCATGAACGCTGGTTTTGACCAGATTGGCATGATTGCTGGGCAGGAAAGAACCTCTGACCAGGCTAGCCTCATCAGCGACCCTCGCCTAGCGAGTTTTCAGCAGTATCTATCTGACAAAGGAATTTTTCAAGCTGACTTGGTTAAGGTAGGCAGCTTTTCTTCGGAATCAGGCTATCAGATGATGACAGAGATTATCACTGAACACAAGGACCAGCTGCCACCCGCCTTCTTCATCTCTAGCGATGCTTTAGCAATTGGTGCCTTGCGGGCTCTGCAAGAACACGGAATCCAAGTTCCCCAAGATGTCAGCATTATTTCCTTTAATGATACCTCTATCGCTAAGTATATCTACCCCAGTCTCAGTACGGTCACCGTTTTTACAGAAGAAATGGGCAAGCAGGCTCTGCATATTCTGAATCAAAGTGTAACATCCGAAGAGGATTCCATTCCCTATATGATCAAACTTTCTACCAAACTGACCATTCGAGAAAGCAGTATTTAACAGAGAAAGAACGAATGAAAACCTACGAACAATTATTTACTATTCTTAGCCAATCTGACGATTATGCCAATGGAGAAAGTCTAGCTCAGACACTGGGCATTTCCAGGACCTCCATTTGGAAAGCTATTCAACGCTTGGAAAAAGAAGGAATCCAGATCGATTCCGTAAAAAATCGGGGCTATAAGCTCAAAGCGGGGGATTTACTAATCCCAGAAATCATTGAAAAAGAGGCGCCCATCAAAGTTTCCTTCAACCCCAACTGTCAATCTACTCAGATAGATGCCAAAGCAGGTCTAGAAGCAGGTGGCGAAGCAAATACCCTCTATCTAGCTGCTACTCAATCCGCTGGGCGCGGTCGCTTCGGACGAGACTTTTTCTCTCCAAAACAAGGCGGCTTTTATATGTCCCTTCATCTCAAGCCCAACCTATCTTTTGATCAAATCCCTGCCTATACTCTCCTGACAGCCGGAGCCATCTATCAAGCTGTAAAAAATCTAACCCTCATAGACATAGATATCAAGTGGGTCAACGATATTTACTACAAGGATAAAAAAATCGCAGGCATTTTAACCGAGGCCATTACTTCCGTCGAGACAGGCTTAGTAACAGATATTATTATCGGGGTCGGGTTTAATTTTTGCGTTAATGATTTTCCAGAAGAATTGCAATCTAAGGCTGGCTCACTCTTTACTGAGCAGCCTCCTATCAGCAGAAATGAGCTAATTGCTGAAATCTGGAGATGTTTCTACGAAAGCGATCCCCAAGACTTGCTCTATCTTTACAAAAAGCACTCCCTAGTCCTTGGCCGCCAAGTGAGCTTCCAGCAAAATAATCAGACCTATAAGGGAATCGCTAGCGATATCTCGGACAGCGGCCAACTTCTAGTCCAGTTGGAGAACGGCCAAAATATCTGGCTCAACAGCGGGGAAATTTCACTGACTAGCTGGTAGTTTGTATAAAATTGCATTCAAAAAGCACTTGATTTTCGTTTCAAGTGCTTTTTTCGTATAATCAACCGATTTTTCCAGTATGATGTCGCTATTTAATCCCTAATGCAATCCGAGCATAACGACTCATCTTTTCCACTGTCCAAGCGGGGTACCAAACCAACTTAACATCCGTCTTAGTAACCTCTGGAACATCTGACATGGCGTCATAAATCTGGTCAGTCAGAAGATCCGCCAGAGGGCATCCCATGGTTGTCAGGGTCATATCGATTTCCGTTTCCCCAGTGCTCTCGTCAAAACGGATTTCATAAATCAAGCCGAGATTGACAATATCAATCCCCAGCTCTGGGTCGATAACCTGTTCCAAGCTCTCCAAAATACGCGTTTTAATCTTTTCAACTTCTTCAGGGCTGTATTTTTTTTCTGACATACATATCCTCCTTATTAGATATAGCAGAAATTTCAAGTTAGCTCGAGGGGACCTTTGTTTTCAGCTAGGATTGCCGACTTGACACTTCCTACTGAAAGATTTCTGCCCCTCCTTGCTCTTCAGTTCTTAATCTTCGATAAAGTCTCTGAGTGGTTTGCTACGGCTTGGATGGCGGAGTTTACGCAGGGCCTTGGCTTCAATCTGGCGGATCCGCTCGCGGGTAACATTGAAGACCTTGCCGACATCTTCCAGCGTCCGCATTTTTCCATCGTCCAGACCAAAGCGCAGGCGCAAAACGTTTTCCTCGCGGTCTGTCAGCGTATCCAAGACCTCATCCAGCTGTTCACGAAGGACGACACGAGTAGTATAGTCGACTGGATTTTCAATCACTTCGTCTTCGATAAAGTCTCCCAGATGACTGTCATCTTCCTCACCGATAGGGGTCTCCAGAGAAACCGGCTCCTGAGCAATCTTGAGAATCTCACGAACCTTGTCAGGTGTCATATCCATGCGCTCAGCGATTTGCTCTGGTGTTGGGTCTTGCCCCAATTCCTGCAAGAGATTACGTTGCTCGCGGACTAGCTTGTTAATGGTTTCCACCATGTGGACTGGAATCCGAATGGTCCGAGCTTGGTCAGCAATCGCACGGGTAATGGCCTGACGAATCCACCAAGTCGCATAAGTTGAAAACTTAAATCCCTTGGTGTAATCAAACTTATCAACGGCCTTCATCAGCCCCATATTTCCTTCTTGAATCAAGTCAAGGAACTGCATACCACGGCCGACATAGCGCTTGGCAATGGAAACAACTAGACGAAGGTTGGCCTCAGCCAGGCGTTGCTTGGCTTCTAAGTCACCCTGTTCTACCAAGATAGCCAGTTCCTGTTCTTCTTCATTGCTAAGAAGCGGCACAACCCCGATTTCCTTCAGATACATGCGGACTGGGTCATTGACCTTGGCTGAATTGCTGCCTAAGAGCTCTTCATCGGTCAGTTCTACTTCTTCCTCTTCAGTATTCAAGACACGCGCGCTAGGATTTCCTTCCTTATCCGTGATAGAAATACCCGCATCCTGAATGCGTTGCAGCAAATCCTCAATCCCATCGGCGTCCAAAGTGAAAGGAATGACCAGCTGGTCATTGATTTCATCGTCTGTCGCTACACCTGTCTGCTTGTGATTGCGGATGAATTCTGCAATTTGAACGTCTAATGTTGTTACTTCTTTTTGTTTTGTAGCCATACCTACTCCATTCTTCTTTTTTGTGCGATTAAGCGCTCCACCTCTAATATAGCGGCATTCTCATCTCCAGTATGCAAAGCTTCTCGAATCTTTTTGCTAATCAGCTGATTATTCTTACGAAGCAATTCGCGTTCCCTAGTCAGTTCTACTTCTGCTAACTCTCCGTCTTCCATCTCCTCTGGCAAATCTTCCTCCAACATCCGATACCAAAGTTGCTGGACTCTTTCCGGTAAGCTAGATAAATCCTGCGAAGTCACTTCACCATTGGCTAGTAAAAGCTCGTATAACTCCTGCAGTTCCGCCGTATCAAAGGCGAAATCTGTACGAAGCCGATAGCTATTTAAAACCAGCGGATTATGCACCATACGATAAAGGATATGGATTTCTGCCTTTATCAACCGTGAAAGCTGTTTAGACAGCGGAAGATCTACCAGTACAGGTCTTCTTAGGGATTCCGAGTGTTGCCCACTTCGGCTATTTCGTTCAGCCAAACGACTGTTGTTAACCGTATTCTCTACCTGCTGGTAATCAAAATCTGGCAGCAACTCAGCCAACATATAAATATAGGAATTCTGAGCTGTAATAGACTGCGTCTGAGCAATAATTGGCGCCATTCGCTCCACGAATTCAATCTGAGCCTGCAAATTTTCTATATTATCTGGTTTGAGATAGCGTAAAAGGAACTCTACATCACTAATTCGCGTTTTAGTCAGAAATTGTCGCAATTCCTCAGCAGAATTTTTAGCAATAAACTCATCCGGATCCATATTGTCAGGAAAGGACACAATCTCTACCGACATATCCCGCAGCACTTCTAAAACCTTGGCTGTCGCCGCCTGACCAGCCCTGTCTCCATCATAAGTCAGAATGATTTTCTTGCAATACTTACGCAGATGCTGGACATGTTCAGGCGTCAGAGCTGTTCCCATAGATGCGACTGCATTTTCAACTCCAGCCCGATAAGCCGCGATCACGTCCATAAAGCCTTCCATCAGATAGACTTCATGGCTCTTCTTGATAACCGGCTTGGCCTTATCCAGATGATAAAGCTCATAGCTTTTATTAAAAATAGGGGTGCTGCGACTATTCTTATACTTGGCAGTCTGTGAACCAGCCTCCAAATCTTGCCAAATCCGACCAGAAAAGGCGACAACCTGACCCTTGTCATTGGTCAAGGGAAACATAATCCGATTCTGAAAGGCATCATAGACCAGATTATTCTCTGCCAGATTAAAAAGACCCGAGTTCATAATAGTGGACTCATCAAACTTACCAGCCATGCTCTTATGAAGATAGTTGCCTTCATTGGGAGCCAGGCCGATTTGAAAATGCTTAATGACTTCATCCGTCAGCCCACGCTGGTAAAGATAAGCGCGTGCTTCTTCTCCTATTTTGGTCGTCATCAGAACCGCATGGTAAAACTTCGCTGCTTCTGTATGAATATCGTAGAGCGCCTGATGCGGATGAGCCTGTCTCGGTCGATCTGCGCTAGCTCTCTCCATACCTAAGGAAATGCCCGCTCTGTCTGCGACAATCTGCACAGCATCCATAAAGGATACGCCTCGGTAGTCTTCAATAAACTTGAAAACATCCCCCGACTTGCCACAGCCAAAGCAGTGATAGAACTGCTTGTCCTCTACAACGTTGAAAGAGGGCGTCTTTTCGCCATGAAAGGGACAAAGTCCCAGAAAATTTCTCCCAGCCTTGGTCAAGGCTACCGTTTCTCCTATGACATCGACGATATTGACACTATTTTTTATTTCAGAAATCATTTCTTTATCCAATAGACAATACCTCCAATTCATCACAGAATATCACTCTATATTTTATAATAATTTGACGCAAATGTAAAACATTTGATAGGCAAATAACTTGAAATAATTGCTTGTTTAAGCTATAATATAATCTCAAATATTAAATTATTTTTTGAAAGGAAAAGAAAATGTTAAAGGATCTTAAAGAATTTTTGCTACGCGGTAACGTGATTGACTTGGCAGTCGGGGTTATCATTGCGAATGCTTTCGGAGCAATCGTCAACTCATTGATTACTGACGTTATCACTCCCCTCTTCCTCAACCCAATTTTGAAAGCTGCAAACTTGAAGCAAATCGCTGAATTGAAATGGAACGGAATTGCTTATGGTAACTTCTTGAACGCCGTGATCAACTTCTTAGTAATCGGTACTGTTCTCTTCTTCATTGTTAAGGCTGCGGAAAAAGCACAAAATCTTACTAAGAAAAACGAAGAAGCTGCTGAAGAAGCACCAACTGGACCAACAGAACTTGAAGTTCTGCAAGAAATCAAGAGCTTGCTTGAAAAACAAAACTAATATCCAAACAGAGGCTGGGACAAAAGTCCTAGCCTCTCAATTGTCTTTGGATTGTCGAGCAAGA
>CAURCE010000048.1:0-7553 GCA_963523365.1 uncultured Streptococcus sp. | reverse complement strand
CAGCTGCATCCTTCAAACGTTGCATTGCCATCTTGTCAGTAGACAAGTCAATACCATTTTCTTTCTTGAATTCTGCTACCAAGTGGTCGATAATCTTTTGGTCAAAGTCGTCACCACCGAGCTTATTGTCCCCTGCAGTTGCCAATACATCGAAGACACCATCACCGAGTTCAAGGATAGATACGTCGAATGTACCACCACCAAGGTCGAATACCAAGATTTTTTCTTCTTTGTCAGTCTTGTCCAAACCGTAAGCAAGAGCTGCTGCAGTTGGTTCGTTGACGATACGTTCTACTTCAAGACCAGCGATTTTACCAGCGTCTTTAGTTGCTTGACGTTGAGCATCGTTGAAGTAAGCTGGAACTGTGATAACTGCTTTCGTTACTTTTTCACCAAGGTATTCTTCAGCGTAACCTTTCAAGTATTGAAGGATCATAGCTGAGATTTCTTGTGGAGTGTATTCTTTTCCGTTTGCAGAAACTTTTTCAGAAGTTCCCATCTTAGATTTGATAGAGATAACTGTATCTGGGTTTGTGACTGCTTGACGTTTTGCAGCATCACCAACAATGATTTCACCGTTTTTGAATGATACTACAGATGGAGTTGTACGGTTTCCTTCTGGGTTTGCGATGATTTTGCTTTCAGTTCCTTCAAGAACTGCAACTGCTGAGTTTGTTGTACCTAAGTCAATACCGATAATTTTAGACATGTGTTTTTTCTCCTTAAAATTTATCTTCTTTTTTTCTTTTTGATACTCTTCTTAGGTGGCGACGCCGTCAGAGCTTGGCTTCGTCAATCTCTTTGACTAAACTTTGAGCCTAAAGTCTCAAAGTTTGCGCAAATAGCGCCACGGCGAAGAGTATCGCCTTCGGTTCGCTTCGCTCACTATTGGTAAAGCTGAACCATTGTTTATCATTCATTCATAGTTTATTGTCATTTCGGACAAGGTTCTTATTTTTTATGTTACGACACGAGAAGTCGAAATTATACGCAATAGCTGGTTGGCAGTTCACTTCGCAAACGCTCGTGACCAGCCTAATCACCCTTGCGGGGGTGCGTCAACGAAATCACAGATTTCTGACTTACCTCCTAGTTATAAACTACTACCATTGCTGGTCTTAGGATGCGGTCATGGAGTTTGTAGCCTTTTTGGAAGACTTGTGCGATGGTATCTGCTGGATGTTCATCGTCTGCTGGGAGAGTTTGGATAGCCATATGGTAGTTATGGTCAAATGCTCCGTCCGCTGCGATTTCTTCAATTCCTTCTTCTTTAAGGGCATGAATTAAGCTTTCTTGTACCATCTCCAAGCCTTTTTTGACATCGTCTGTCAATCCTTCGACGGCAAGCGCACGCTCAAGGTTGTCCAAAGAAGGGAGAATCGCTTTTGCCAAATCTTGGCTACGATAGCGTTGCAAGAGTTGACGTTCTTCATTCGCACGACGTTGGATATTTTGCATTTCTGCATGAGCGCGAAGGTATTTATTTTCAAAGTCTTCTGCACGCTCATTGGCTAGTTCTAGTTCTGATTTTTCAGGAGTAGTTTCATCCGCTTCTTTAACGGTTTCTACCTTTTCTTCTGCAGTTTCGACAGCTTCTTCAGTAGCTTCTACCACTTCCTCTTCTTTTACTTCTTCGTTTTTTATTTCCTCAGACATTTTTCGCCTCCTTTTTAGGAATTTATGTAATTTCATGTTTAACTCACCTCATAATGATTGCTACTCAGATATCGGTAGAAATCTGTGAGTTTCATCGTCAAGACTCGATTGACAACATTGAGTTGACTGACCACCTTTTGGTAATCCAGATTGACTGGACCGACCACTGCCAGCATACCAAAGCCCCGATAGGGAATTAAAAACTTACTGGAAATCAAAGTTAGATTGGCCAGACAGTCCTCTTGACTAGCTGCGACTCGGACATTTTGCATCTGATCTTCAGCTAGACTATCACGGATTTCAAAAGCCACCTTCTGACGATCATCAAAGAACTGATAGGCCTCAAGATCCGCAAAACGTAGCAACTGGACCTTGCCAGCTACAGCTACTTTTTCCGAAAACATCTGAGCAAAAATATGCTCAAAAAGATCGAGAACATTGTCCGTCGTCGTAAAGTAACGCTGGATAATCTGCGGGATCTCCGTCCGAATCTTATAGTGAATATCTAAGACCGTCTGTCCCAGAAAGCGCTCCTGAATCATATCCCTCAAGCGCAGTAGGTCTTCCTGGAGAAAATTCCTAGGAATCATGAACTGACTGGTCAGGGTATTGGATTCATCCAGAGTAAAGACCGCTAAGGCTGCATGCTGACTGAGAACCACGATATCAAAAGCCGTCAGTCGCTGCCGACTAGGCTCGACATCAAGGGCTACAACCGTGCAATCACTCAACTCTGCCAAAACATCTGCCGCCCGCTGCAGAATATCCTCCAGCTTGAAAAACTCTTGATCGAAGGCCTTGACGACCTCGTAGAGCTCATTTTCCGCCAGCTGGTCAAAGGACAAGGAATGCCGGACAAAATACTGGAAACCAGCGACACTGGGCTTGCGACCACTCGATGTATGAGCCTTTTCTAGTAACCCTTCCTTTTCCAAGGCTGCCATGTCATTACGGATGGTAGCACTCGAAGATTGGATAGACTCTTGCAAGGCTTTAGAACCGACAGGCTCATGCGTCTTGGTAAAGATATCAATAATTAGATTTAAAATCTCATTTTGGCGTTCTGTTACCAAGGACCTCACCTCTCTTTAGAAAATTTCCAGCCACTGGCGAGATTTTATTTTTTATATTTAGCACTCTAACACATCGAGTGCTAAGTTATGATTCTATTATACACTCTTAAAAATGAATGTCAAGACAAAAACCCAAAAAATTAGCACTCTTTTTGCAAGAGTGCTAAAAATCAGTCTCAAGTCCTAGAAAACTTTATTGGACAGGATTCCTTTTACAATTCTTTTGATGAGCTTTAAGCTTTTTCATAGCCCAATCATAGTGGCTGGATGTGGTGCTGACAAAATAAGAACCCAAAGTCGTTCCGCCCGTCCATTTATAAACTCCCTTGGAAAACAATTCTTCATTGGTTAAGGTTGCGGCTAGGTCCAGGACAGCTTTATGTGAATTAACCAATAAAGAACTCGCCTCCTCAAGAGAGGTCTGCTGGTGCTTTTCCCAAAATGCGGCATTCATCTCACCATAAGTTCTCCAATTGTAGGGAGCTGGTAGGAAAGGCTTCTCTTCTCCCCTTTGATTGGCCTGCACCCAGTTGAGCAGCAGCTGGTGCCATTCATAAAGATGTATTAAGACATCCCTCAGATTCCGATCGCGCTTCCAGTGAGCTTCTTTCTTTTTCTCATCCTTTGAAAAATCAAAGGGCCTTGCCAACTCTTCTGCTGTCATGTTCGAAATGAGCAGATTGAGTTTTTCAAAATTTTCTGTAGCAGCAGCCAGTAAATCGTTTTTTGTTGTAGGTCTTGGCATGACAAATTCCTCCTATCTGACAGAATACCTTAAGATGGTTTTCAATTTTTCTTCTGGTGTCCTATTTTTGTTGCTTAAGTAAATCTCTCTGTGAACTTGGCCACATCTTTCCAGTCCCAAGCTGATTGCTAGCTCGTCCATTTTCTCAAAAGAGGCCGGCTCACTGTCATAACTTCCTATGTGTAAGACCTGAATGGCCCGCTCCTCTGGTAATCTTTGAAAACAAATGTCGTCGTAGAAAGAATTAGGCTTTTTCTTGCGGACATTCTCAAGCGCTGCCGCAAATATATCCTGATCGATGACATTAGGCTGCTGAATCATGAGCTGATAGCGAAGCTGACTTTTATCGAAGCCTTCCCCAGCAGCTTTTTCCCAGATTCCTTCCAAAGGATAGACCGTGAAATCCTTCACCTTATCCTCCGCCTCATCTTTCATCATGGATTTAAAGAGCATTTTTATGGAATAGGCCAGTGAATAAAGGGCAGATACCCGCTCGGAGAAATCCGCTTCATTGGGATTGCCCTCGCCTTCAATCACAATGAACTGTTGACTCGGCACCTCTACCAGTTCTGGCTTTTGCTTGGCTCCATAAAGGCCTTTCTCGCTTTTTCTCCATTCATATTTCATCTTGCTGCCTCCTTTTCTCTTCCTATCTATTAGTATACAAGAAGATACCTGACACCCTATGTCAAGTTTAATATTTTTCTGCCAGCTGATGAATCATTTCTTTCATTTTCACTCGGATTTCGGGCGGATCTAAGACCTCCACAGCGTCTCCAAAGGACAGAATATAACTATATAGACGATGGTCGTTGGGAATGTCGATTTCTGTATACAGATTTCCTTCGGCATCTGTCCGAATATCTCCGCTTAATTCGTCATAAACCCTGAAGGCCACTTTGCGATCAAACTTGACTGCCAGTTTAATGGTATTTTCATAGGTCAGTTCCTTTTCCAAGACGATGTCTTCAAAGCTGTCTTCAAACCTCTCCTCCAGCCGCTCCAGATTTTTCATCCGAGATAGCTTAAAATACCTGAATTCCTGTCGCAAGAGGCAAAAAGCATAAAGATACCAACTCTGATTTTTAAAGAACAAACGTACAGGCTTGACACGACGGCTTGTCTCCCGCTCATCACTAGCAAAGTAAGAAAAAGAAACAAGGTGCTTGCCTAGAATTGCAGTTTTTAGTTGATGAAAGGTATCTTCATATGCTTTATCGTTTTGCCAGTGGTTAAAATCGATTTCGATCCAGTTGGGATTTTTGACTTGAAATAGCGCCGCAAGCTTTGTAAGTAGGTCACTCTGGTAAAGCTGACTGGTGCTCTCCAGACCTTGCAGGGCCGCCATGATCTGCTCTTTCTCCTCCGCTGTCAGCAAGGACTTCCGCAAGACAAAATCCTCTGCGATTTCTATACCGCCACCCTTTCCTTGCGTGGTATAAATCGGAACCCCAGCGCTGCTTAGAGAGTCCACGTCTCGATAAATGGTCCGAACCGAAACTTCGAATTTCTCTGCTAGCTCCGTTGCAGTCACTTTCCCTCTCTCCAAAATGTAGTACAATATCCGAAATAGTCGATTATTCTGCATGCTTGCTCCTTCTCCTCTTCCTATTATACAATACTTGCCACAGCATGTCATATTTAGGCGGGTTAAACCTAGGATAAGCTAAAAAAAGGATAAATGCTGACCATTCATCCTCTTTAGTGATTATAAACGTTATTTCCGATAGATATTATTTGCCTTTGTTTCCCCGACTACTACTAAGCTTTACCATTATTTCCCGTGACAGGGGCAAATGTTGGCAAAGCCACTCCTTCTTTTAGCAGGGCTTCATGATAGAGCCTGTAAAAAATATGGTACAGGCTCGCCTGCATACCGCTTGCAACGATTAGACTAATTCGAAAATAAAACTGCCCGCTCGCAGTCATTTGCGGTCCCAGAATATCAGGTTCCTTCAAAACTTCTGGATGTTCAGGCACAGCTTCCTGATTGACAGCAGCGATAATCCGATAAATCTCATCCAAATCCGTCTCGGCATAGATAGGAATATCAATCAAAACCCGCATATCGCCACGAGAAAGATTGCTGACAACGGTGATATTTCGATTGGGCACAAAGTGAAGAGTTCCGTCCGCATCGCGTACCTGCGTAGTCCGAATCCCGACGCTGACAACCGTTCCTGCGATATTGATAGCACCATTGGTCAAGCGAACATTATCCCCTACATCCAACTGACGCTCTAAGAGAATAAAGAAACCGTTGACTAGGTCGGACAGAAAGCCCTGCGCTCCCATCCCAATTGCCACACCAGCAATCCCTGCCCCAGCCAAAAGACTTGAGACCGGCATACCCAAAATGGATAAAATCCAATAGAACAAGAGAAAATAAAGTACATAATTGAGCAAATTCTCAATTAAGCGCATAATGGTCTTTTGCCGAGCGACATCCTGCCGAGATAATTTCAAAGATGGCGCAATCAGTCTAGTCACAAAAAGATGGAGAATTTTCTTAGCCACCCAAAATAGTACACACAAAAAGACCAAAGAGACAAATTTTGAAAACACATCATCTAAAATAGCTGACCAGTCAAATTGCTGGAAATAGCGTGTGAAAACATTCCCATTAGCTGTCATTCTTTCCTCCTATGAGACACAAAAATCTTATTCATTATACCACAAAGGGCGGCGGATAATCATCAAAGCGGCCTTATTCTGTATAGGGTATACCAAAAAATATTGATTTTATACGACCTCTAGCGTATAGTGGAAAGCAGTTTATTTTAGAAAGGGAGCTCCTATGTTTCATCGAATTCTTTCTGCTTGGAATCGCGCCAATCTTATCAAACGGATTTCTATTGGGATTGTCACAGGCGCCCTGCTGGCCCTCATCTTTCCACAAGCCAGCGCCATTAGCCTCCTTGGTCAAATCTTTGTCGGCGGTCTGAAAGCTATCGCACCACTGCTCGTTTTTACCCTCGTTGCCAATGCCCTCTCTCAGCACCAAAAGGGGCAGAAGAGCAATATGAAAACCGTCATTATCCTCTATCTAATCGGGACTTTTGCGGCAGCCCTTGTCGCTGTCCTCGCCAACTATGTCTTTCCTGTGACCATCGAGCTGACCGCAGCTAGCTCGGAAGTCAGTCCACCAGAAGGCATCGGCCAAGTTCTGAGCAATCTCCTCCTCAACCTTGTCGATAATCCGATCAACGCTTTGACCAAGGCCAATTATATCGGCATTCTGTCTTGGGCAGTCGTCTTTGGAGTGGCTATGCGAGAAGCAAGTCAGCAAAGTAAAGAACTCTTGAGAACACTGGCAGATATTACTTCAAAGATTGTCGAATGGATCATCAATCTAGCCCCCTTTGGTATTTTAGGACTGGTGTACACGACCATTTCTGGCAAAGGATTTGAAGCACTCAAAAGCTACGGCATGCTCCTTCTCCTATTACTGGGTTCTATGGCTCTTGTTGCGCTGGTCGTCAATCCCTTGATTGTCTTCATTATGCTTCGGAAAAATCCTTATCCACTGGTTTGGCGCTGCTTAAAAGCCAGTGGCGTCACTGCCTTTTTCACTCGCAGTTCGGCTGCCAATATCCCCGTTAATATGAAACTGTGTCGAGATTTGGGTCTCAATCCTGAAACCTACTCGGTCTCTATTCCACTCGGTTCTACTATCAACATGGCAGGAGCAGCGGTGACAATCAATACGCTCACCCTCGCAGCGGCCAACACACTGGGCATTCAGGTGGACTTTGGAACAGCACTGGTGCTTAGCATCGTTGCGGCCATTTCCGCCTGCGGGGCTTCTGGAGTGGCTGGAGGCTCGCTTCTCTTGATTCCTGTGGCTTGTAGCCTCTTTGGTATCCCAAACGATCTGGCTATGCAAGTCGTCAGCGTTGGCTTTGTCATCGGCGTCATCCAAGACTCTTGCGAAACCGCCCTCAACTCATCCACAGACGTGCTTTTTACAGCTGTTGCTGAAATGAGCACCTGGCCCAAGGAAAAACGCTATTAAACAAAGTACTGAGGCTGGGACAAAAGTCCTAGCCTCTCAATTGTCTTTGGATTGTCGAGCAAGA
>CAURCE010000047.1:0-7556 GCA_963523365.1 uncultured Streptococcus sp. | reverse complement strand
CTTACCGCTTCGAGAGCGCAACAGCAGGTAAGGCTCTTCCAGCAGCCATCGCAGCATTGACTCCAAGCGACAGTGCAACATATGTGAATGGTGCTTCTGTTTCAGCTAAGCAACCAGCGGAAATCACTTACACAGATACTGTGAATGATGGCACCTGGATCTTCAAGGGCTATGACGCAGCTAGCGCCGTTGTCAACAAGGCTAATATAGAGTTTGTAGGAAAATGGGCCTTTGAAGCTAACAAGTACCAAGCCACTTACCGCTTCGAGAGCGAGACGGCAGGTCAAGCTCTTCCATCAGCCATCACCGCTTTGATTCCAAGCGACAGTACAAAATATGTGAATGGTGCTTCTGTTTCCGCTCAACAACCAGCGCAAGCGACCTACACAGATACTGTGAACGACGGCACATGGACCTTCAAGGGCTACGACGCAGCTAGCGCCGTTGTCAACAAGGCTAATATAGAGTTTGTAGGAAAATGGATCTTTGAAGCTAACAAGTATCAAGCTACTTACCGCTTCGAGAGCGAGACGGCAGGTCAAGCTCTTCCAGCAGCCATCGCCGTATTGACCCCAAGCGACAGTGCAACATATGTGAATGGCAATACTGTTTCAGCTCAACAACCAGCGCAAGCGACCTACACAGATACTGTGAACGACGGCACATGGACCTTCAAGGGCTACGACGCAGCTAGCGCCGTTGTCAACAAGGCCGATGTTGAGTTTGTAGGAAAATGGATCTTTGAAGCTAACAAGTATCAAGCTACTTATCGCTTCGAGAGTGAGACAGCAGGTAAGTCTCTTCCGGCAGCCATCGCAGCATTGACACCAAGCGACAGTGCAACATATGTGAATGGTGCTTCTGTTTCCGCTCAACAACCATCACAAACGACCTACACAGATACTGTGAACGACGGCACATGGACCTTCAAGGGCTATGACGCAGCTAGCGCCGTTGTCAACAAGGCCGATATTGAGTTTGTAGGAAAATGGGCCTTTGAAGCTAAGCAAGCTCCTAGTCCGCAGCCGCAACCGGAACCAGCACCGCAACCGCAACCGGTTCCGAAACCACAACCACAGCCAAGTCTGGTTCCACCAGTGACTCCAGAAGTGAAGCCAGATCAAGAGACTGATTCAGCTAATAAAGCTCAAACGGATCAGCTAGTGAAGCTTGAAAGCAGACCTGTTTCAAATGATAAGCCAGCTGTTCCAACTCCAGCAGGAGATAAGACTAAACAAGCGACCTTACCAAATACAGGTAGCACTGCTCCAGTTTCAATCGTGGGAGCAACGACCAGTGCTATTCTTGCGAGCCTAGGATTCATGATTCTTGGTCGCAAGCGCAAAGATGATGAGGCTTAAAAGGGCATCTTCTTGATGCAAGCTTTGGCTAGTGCCTCAATCAACTAGTTAAGAGTCTTCTAAGTAGTATTTTACTTAGAAGGCTCTTGTTTTTCCGGGATTTATGGATTAAGCTAAGATTGATTCACAAAAATTAGGATTTTTTGGTATAATAGAGTCAATAATAGGATAAAAGTAGGGAAAATATGACAAAAATTAAAATTGTGACAGACTCTTCGATTACGATTGAGCCTGAACTAGCAAAAGATTTGAATATTACAATAGTTCCTTTGACAGTCATGATTGACGGTGTAGTCTACTCGGATGCAAATTTGAAAGAGGGAGAATTCCTTCGGTTGATGAAGTCTAGTAAAAATCTACCTAAGACTAGCCAGCCACCAGTTGGAGTATTTGCTGAGGTTTTCGAAGATTTGTCAGCGGAAGATGTCCAAATTATCTCGATTCACATGTCTCATGCTTTATCTGGCACCGTAGAGGCAGCTCGTCAGGGAGCTACCTTGGCCAAGGCTGATGTAACGGTTGTCGATAGTTCTTTCACGGACCAAGCGATGAAGTTCCAAGTCGTTGAGGCTGCTAAAATGGCAAAAGCTGGAGCGAATTTGGAGGAGATTTTAGAAAAACTTGAGGAAGTCAAAGCCAAGACGGAGCTATACATCGGTGTATCAACCTTAGAAAATTTGGTCAAAGGTGGTCGTATCGGCCGTGTGACTGGTCTGATTAGCTCGCTTTTAAATATTCGTGTCGTCATGCAGATGACAAATCATACCTTGACTCCTATTGTCAAAGGCCGGGGCGCTAAAACCTTTAAGAAATGGCTGGATGATTTGAAAGAGTCTCTGAAAGAAAAGGAAATTGAAGAAATCGGAATTTCCTATGCGGGTGGACCAGAATTTGCTAATCAAATGAAGGAAGAGTTACAAGAATTTGTTGAAAAACCAATCCCTGTCTTAGAAACAGGTTCCATCATCCAAACTCACACTGGAGAAAATGCATGGGCCGTTCTAGTTCGCTATAAATAGAGTAAATTATTTGTAAAATGTCTGCTTAAGACTTGACCTAGACGCTTTTTTTAGATATGATAATATCTGTTAGGGTTATTAACCCAGAAAAAAATTGGAGGATTTGTTAAATGGCTAACAAACAAGATTTGATCGCAAAAGTGGCAGAAGCTACAGAATTGACTAAAAAAGATTCAGCAGCAGCAGTTGACGCTGTATTTGCAGCAGTTACAGAATACCTTTCAAAAGGCGAAAAAGTTCAATTGATCGGTTTTGGTAACTTTGAAGTTCGTGAGCGTGCAGCACGTAAAGGTCGCAACCCACAAACTGGTAAAGAAATCACAATCGCAGCTTCTAAAGTTCCAGCTTTCAAAGCAGGTAAAGCTCTTAAAGACGCTGTAAAATAAGACAAAAATCAAAAGCCTATTGTATCAGCTTCCTAGCTTTTACAGTAGGCTTTTTCTTATGTTTTGGCATAACATCAATCATTTTTCCTAAGCTTCTAGAAGACACAGTATTTGTTTGTTAGGCAAGATAGCAAAAATCAGGATGCTTCTCTTGCCCAACTTAAAATATGATATAATGTAGCTAAGAAATGGGGGTAACTATGAATTTTAAAAGAATAATCAGCTTTTTAACCATGCTTGCAGCTGTCATGGCTTTGACAGCTTGCTATTATCCAAGGAAAAGGGTTCCTAGGTCTGAAGCCTCTTCTGTCCAAAAGGTGAAAATACCAAAGAAATCAGAATCGACGAAGGCTACAAGCTCTAGTCAGCAAGAAAGATCAAAGAGCAGCCAGACCTCATCATCTAGTGCTCCAGCTTCTGAGAGTAAGGCGACAAGTTCGCTAGATGAAGTAACGGATGGCTTGCCTCAAGATGCACAGTCTGCCAATAAAGACAAGATCTATGCAACAGGTAATGCCAAGGTGTATTATCGTTCTTTTGAAGGAGGATTTAGTGCTCAAACGCCTGATTTCAAAGGCTATACAGAGGAGCAAGTCAAAAAGGTTCTTGGCGAGCCAGAGGCCGTCATAAAGGATCCTAATTACATTAAGAACACTTTTAAAGCTCAGGAGTTAGAAAATATAAAAGATCTCTATCGAGGTCAGTATGTGACGGAAGAGCAGGCAAAGGCTTTCTATGTAACAGCGGCGGATATTGCCCAGGCAGCTAGCTTGAACCAAGACTATCAGTTGGAGAGTGACTTTATTTTATATAGCTATAAGCAACATAAAATTAATCTGATTTTCTCTAAAGGAGAGTTGTATTATATGACTCCCAATCCTGATTATCTATATTTTAAATAATTTTGAAAAATTCTTGCGCTAGTTTACTAGGCTTGCTATAATAGCTAAAACGAAATGAGAAGGAGCAAGGATGAAAGCTTATACTAATGTTAATCTGGTGACCTGTGACAGCGCATTTCATGTTTATCGGGAAGGCTTGCTGGTTGTGGAAGATGAACGCATTGCCTACTGTGGCCCCTATGACGAGGCCTGGCTAGAACAGTGCAGCGAGTTGGTGGATTATGAAGGAGCTTGGATTATGCCAGGGCTGGTCAACTGCCATACGCACTCAGCCATGACCTTGCTGCGTGGGATTCGTGATGACAGCAATCTGCACGAATGGCTGGAGGACTATATTTGGCCAGCAGAAAGCCAATTCACATCGGATCTAACAACCGAGGCTGTCCAACTGGCTCTGGCTGAAATGCTCCAGTCGGGAACAACGACTTTTAACGATATGTATAATCCTCAAGGAGTGGAGATTGACCGAATCTATGAGACTGTGCGGCAGTCTGGTATGCGCTGCTATTTCTCACCAACCCTCTTTAGCTCAGTGGCGGAAACAGCAGAAGAGACTCTGTCTCGTACTCGTGCCATTATTGAGAAAATTCGCTCCTATGACGATGAAAATTTTCAGGTCATGGTGGCGCCGCATTCGCCCTATGCCTGTGACGAAGATCTACTCAAGGGCAGTCTTGAGTTAGCGCGTGAGCTGGATTTGAAGCTTCATATTCACGTGGCAGAGACTCAGGAAGAAAATAAAATTATCCTGGAGCGCTATGGTAAACGGCCTTTGGCTTTCTTAAAAGAGCTTGGCTACTTGGAGCAGCCAGCCATTTTTGCACATGGAGTCGAGCTGAATCCGTCAGAGATTGCAGATTTAGCGGCATCTCCAGTCAGCATCGCCCACAATCCTATCAGTAACCTCAAGCTGGCTTCTGGTGTAGCTCCAGTGACAGACTTACTAGCCGCTGGGGTGACCGTTGGCTTAGCGACGGACTCTGTTGCTTCTAATAATAATCTGGACATGTTTGAAGAAGGTCGGACAGCAGCCCTCCTTCAGAAAATGCGAGCAGGTGATGCAACCCAGTTTACGATCGAGCAGGCCTTGAAAGCTTTGACTATTGAAGGAGCCAAGGCGCTGGGATTGGATAACAAAATTGGCAGTCTGGAAACGGGCAAGCAAGCTGATTTCATTGCCATTCAGCCTAAGGGACGACTTCACCTCTATCCTTTGGAAAATATGCTGTCGCACCTAGTATATGCAGTCAAAGGCAGCGATGTTCAGGATGTCTACATTGCAGGGCAGCAGGTTGTCCGAGACGGCCAAGTGCTGACCGTTGATCTAGAATCGTTCCGTTAAAAAGAAAAGCCGAGTTTGTCTCGGCTTTTATGCTAGTCAGGGGGAGCTCTTGTCAATTTTTGCTGGCTAACAGTTTCTTTGTCAAAGAAAAACTCTGGGTTACCCCAGAGTTAGTAATAGTTTTAAGCTTTCTTTGATTTAGAAATATAGAATAATTGTAGAACGATACCAAGGAGTGCCATGCCGATAACGATGTAGAAGGCCATTGAATAGTCTCCCTTGTTTGCTTGAGCAAGTCGAGCTCCTAACTGTGGTCCGGCAATAGCTGCAACACCATAGGCCGTGAACATCCAGCCGTAGTTTGTGCCGACATTGGCCACGCCCCAATTTTCGGCTGTGATACCTGGGAAAGATCCAAGGAAGCCACCGAAGGACAGGGCAACAAGCATGACGCCTAAGATTGCAAGGATGCTTCCTTCCCCTTTAAAGAGGGCGGTCAGTGCCAAGCCACCAGCGACAGCGCCAAACATGGCGATTACAGTAGGGTAGTGGCCGATTTTGTCCGATACAGCTCCCCAGAAGATGCGTCCAAAAGTATTGGCAATAGAAACCAGCATAACGAATAGAGTTGCTTCTCCAACTAGTTTATATTGGTCAGAGATAGACGCTGCTGAACCGATAATCATCATACCACCAGTAGCACCTAAAATGTAGATGAGCCATAGCAACCAGAAGTTGCCTTCGCGCAGCATTTCTTTGTGAGTTTTGCCTGTCGGTGCAGAACTTCCTGCTACTGGAGCAGCTGCTGGAGCTTTTTCCATGACAAGAGAAGAGCAGCAGATAACGACAAGTAGGGCAATCCCCAGAACTTTAAATGTAGAATAAACGCCCATTGAAGCGATGAGAGTTTTGGCAAGTGGTCCGATGATTAGTGGTCCAAGTCCAAAGCCAGCTGCGGTTAAACCACCCGCGAGACCTTTTTTATCAGGGAACCATTTGGTAGCGACAGAAGTTGAAGCGCCATAGGCTGATCCGATACCGAGACCAAGGACAACCCCGTAGGTTAAGTAGAGTACAGGAAGAGAAGTTGCAAATCCTGTAGCAAACATACCAGCACCAAAGAGAATGCCTCCTAGAAAGACAAATTTCTTAGGGCCTAATGAATCGACTTTAGGTCCGAAAATAATCATGCCGATTGGTACCATTGCAAAAGAGATACTGAAGGCTAGAGAGGTTTGAGCTTGCACCCATCCTTGGCTAGCATTGGCTTCCAGCAGCGCTTTTTGAAAAACAGACCAGGCGTATCCAGCACCTAAAGAAAGGTTGGTTAAGATAGCTGCTGCTAAAATGAACCAGCGATTTGGTGTTTTTTTCATAATGATATCCTCATTTATATAATTTTTTTCTAAAAAGTGATAGAAAACCAGCTGTACCCAAATAGTTGTCCTGCATGTTTCCTGCAGAGCAGGTAAAATAGCAGAAGCTTGGCTACAGAATTTGTTACTATAAAGCTGACATGTCAAATAATTTAAGCGCTTACATGTTTGTTAACATCTCTATCATATCGTGCTTTGATGCAAAAATCTACTTAATTAAAATGAATAGGTCTATTAGGCAGATTAATATTTTTCCTTATTTACAATTATTCTTAATAGAAAATCTATGTTTGTCATGATATAATAGAAATGAGGTAGAATTGAATGTGGATGGAGTATAGAGAAGATGAATGAAGAGTATGAAAAGAATTACCAGGAAGTAATTGAACATCTGAGGCTGAAAGGTGTTCGAATCACAGAGACGAGAAAGGCTGTGATTGCTTTTATCATCAGCAGTCATGACCATCCTAGTGCAGAGATGATTTACCAAGCCCTCTTGCCTGAATTTCCCAATATGAGCTTGGCGACTGTTTATAACAACCTAAAAGTGTTGATTGATGAAGGCTTTGTATCTGAGCTAAAGGTTCGTAATGATACGACGACCTATTATGATTTTATGGGGCATCAGCACCTCAATGTCATTTGTGAAAAATGTGGTCGGATTGCGGATATGGACTTGGATTTGCCAGACGTTCAGCAGGAAGCAGCAGAGCAGACCGGTTATCAAATCACCAAGAGTCAGATGGTCGTTTATGGCATTTGTCCAGAGTGCGCCCAGCAAAAACAAGCGGCTAGCTAGAAGTCTTGAGTGAGAATTAATTTTTTCAAAAGTCTGAGCAAGTGGAAAATTTCACAAATATTTCACTGAGACTAGATTTTTGAAAGAAAATTTTGTAAAATAGAATAGATAAACGGGGCAAACCCCGGAAAATAAAAGGAGAATCCATCTAATGGTAAAATTGGTTTTTGCTCGCCATGGTGAGTCTGAATGGAACAAAGCTAACCTCTTCACTGGTTGGGCTGATGTAGATCTTTCTGAAAAAGGTACACAACAAGCAATCGACGCTGGTAAATTGATCAAAGAAGCAGGTATCGAATTTGACCAAGCTTACACTTCAGTTTTGAAACGTGCGATTAAAACAACAAACTTGGCGCTTGAAGCTGCTGATCAACTCTGGGTTCCAGTTGAAAAATCATGGCGCTTGAACGAACGTCACTACGGTGGTTTGA
>CAURCE010000046.1:0-7649 GCA_963523365.1 uncultured Streptococcus sp. | reverse complement strand
ACAAATCTCTTATGGACTGTTTTAATAGTGTTTTAGGTACTCCCACCGGCTCCATAGGGATATGTAAATGAGGTTTTTGATGATATGAGTTTTTTTGGAAAAATCTTAGGGAAGAGTCAAGATAGTCATCTACCCATTGAGGAAGTTTCTGTTGATTTAGAGAATCTTCCGAATGAATGGGGCTCTTTTTCGACCCTTATTGATGACCGAATGGCTAGTATCCGTCTAAATTTAGCGTTGAATTCTATTGCTCCCTATTCATCCTATACTTATGCACTACGGTTGAGAATTGCTATTTTGAAGGTTGATCCAGAGACAGGTTTTCCAGATTATGACGAATTTTCTAATTTGAACCTCATCGAAGATCGTCTTTCAGAAGCGATGAAGCGCATTGCGGCCATCTATGTCGGAGTAATCATCACAGATGGCCATATAGAATTTTATTACTATTTGAAAGATAGAGAGCGGCACATGCCGATTATTGCTCAAATAATGGAGCAATTTTCGAAATATCAATATAGTTCAGCTACCTTAGTGGATCCTGACTGGAAACAATACTTTGACTTCTTGTATCCAAATGAATATGAGTACCAATCTATTTTAAACCAGCGTATCTGGTATAGCCTAGAAAAAGAAGGGGACGACCACAGTCAACTAAGGGAAATCACTCATAAGTTTAGTTTTGAGACTTACGATGATCGTGTTTCCTTTATGGGGGATGCCTCTGCTCTTGATTATGATATTTCTTTTAGGAAAAAAGAAGAAGGCGATCCTCGACCTTACAAACTAGAAATATCCCGATTAGCTACTACTGAGCTCCCTAGCATCAACCAACATGTTTGGGAATTAATAGAAATTTCGAAAAAATATAACGGAAAGTATAGCGGCTGGAGCTGCAATGTGGTATAATGGATAGAGTTTTGAGAAAGTAAGTCTTTCTCTTGTATGGAAGATTACTCAAGAGGCTTAAGAGGCTGTGTTGGAAACGCAGTAGGCGTGTAAAAGCGTGCGTGGGTTCGAATCCCATGTCTTCCGTTGTATTTCAAGAAGCGCCTTAGGGAGCTTTTTTGGTAGCTGGACAAAGAACGATAATCACTTTGTTTCATGCTAGACCCGCAGAATGTAGAAGTAAGGATAGTATGTAAGAAATCAGATGGATTCGTTTCCATCTTTTTTATTTGAGAAAAACCTTGAAATTTTTCTGAAAAGGAGTAAACTGTACATAGAAAGTTTCGGAGGTTCTGCATGAAGTTATATGTCCAGTTGATGATTATTTTCTCGATTTCCATCATTGGAGAGGGGATATCAAGTGTCTTCCATCTTCCTATTCCAGGTAGTATTATCGGCTTAATCTTGCTATTTCTTGCTTTGCAGTTTAAGTTATTGAGGCTCCGCCACGTCAGTATGGTCGGCAACTTCCTGTTGGCCAATATGACCATTCTTTTTCTGCCGCCGGCGGTTGGTATTATGGATAAATTTCACGTGATTGCTCCTTATCTGTTGCCTATTGTTTTGATTATTCTTGGTGCCATTGTTTTAAATGTGATCGTCATTGCCCTTGTCGTACAGTTCATCAAGCAGCATTTTGAAGGCGATTATGAGGAAGGGGGGATGGATCATGTCTAATCTATGGAGTAACCCGCTATTTGGCCTTGCCTTGTCTATTTTTGCCTACCTCATCGGGATGCTGATTTTCCGTAGATTTCCACATCCTTTGACAACGCCTCTCCTTTTAGCGGCGATTTTGGTCATTGCCTTTTTGAAATTAACGGGAATTTCTTATAAGGATTACTATGTCGGTGGGGCTTATTTGAACAATTTAATCGTTCCGTCTACGGTTGCTTTAGGAATTCCGCTTTATAAGACCTTCCACTTGATGAAACACCACGCTCGCAGTATCCTGCTAGGAACCTTTGTGGCTGTAGTGGTCAATACGACTTTCACGGCTCTGCTTGCAAAATTCTTTGGGATGGACTTCTTTTTAGCGATTTCCCTATTCCCAAAATCTGTCACAACAGCGATGGCGGTAGGAATTACTGATAAAATGCAGGGCTTGACCACTGTTACCTTGGTGGTCGTTGTGGCGACAGGTATTTTGACAAGTGTCATGGGACCGACTATTCTTAAACTGCTAAAAATTAAGGATCCAGTAGCAGTTGGCTTGGCCTTAGGTGGTACAGGACATGCAGTTGGTACAGGAACAGCTTTCAAATATGGACATGTTGCTGGAGCCATGGCAGGTCTTGCAATCGGAGTGACAGGGATCATGTATGTAATTGTCAGTCCAATCGTTGCAGCCATTATCTTAAAATAAAAAAACATGAAGCAGTATTTCTCGGAAATCTTGCTTCATGTTTTTCATTTTATCTTAGTTGATAGCTGCTAGGAGGGCATCTGCTTGGGCAGAAAGCTCAGCAAGCTTGTCTTCTGAAAGGACTAATTGGCCAGTTCCCCAAGCTTCTGGGTTGATACCGACACCAGTAAATTGGTCAACCACATTCATACGAATGAATGGAAGGAGGCTACGGTAGTGCTTGAAGACCTCATCAGGTGAAGTGCCGTTAGCAACAGATGAAACAGTTCCCACTTTGGCATTGAGAGCAGAAGGGCCGCTTGGATCTGACAAATCAAGTGCGCGTGAAGTCCAGTCGAGCAAGTTTTTCACCACGCCTGGGATGGCCCAGTTGTAGACAGGTGAGAAGATCCAGATAGCATCAGCTGCAAGGATTTCTTCACGAACCTTGGCAACAGCAGCTGGAGCTGGACTTTCGAGGTCTTGGTTGAAGAATGGTACATCCTTGTAGTCCAGATAGGAAACCTCAGCTTTGCCAGCTAGAGCCTTTTCTGCTTGAGCTGCCAACTGATGATTGAATGAACCTTGACGAAGTGAGCCAACAATAAATAGTACTTTAGACATAAATATGTCCTCCATTTTATCTTTATTTAAGAGGTGTCCCTCTTGTTACTATCTATGTTACAACAATTGTCACTAATTAGCAATAATTTAGCTCAGATCTTTGAAAGTTTTTAAAATCCGCACTAAATCTTCTTTGTCGTTTTGGGAGAGTAGAGCAGTCATATGGCGGATATTGGCGATGTGCTCTGGTAGGACAGCTTCGATTTTTTTCTGGCCTTGGTCGGTTAGTTGGATGAGGAAGGAGCGGCGGTCATTGGGATCGCAGTTGCGACTTATCCAGCCATCTCTTTCCATGTTTTTGATAACGACCGTCATATTTCCCGATGTAGCCAGCATGCTGTCAATCAAATCTTGAATCCGCAGTTCTCCTTTACTATATAAGGTTTCCAAAACGGAAAATTGGGTAGGCGTCAAATTATGCTTTTTAAAAATTTGAGCTTCGAGATTACGAATGGTGCGCTCCGCCTTATAGAGAACGATAATTGTCTTAAGGTCAAGTAGAGTATCATTGTCTAGGTTTTCAGTTATTTTCATAGCAACATTTTATCAATAAGTAGTAATAAATGCAAATGTAATAAAAGTCCTAGAAAAATCAGGCTATTTGTAGTATAATGATTCAGTGAAACATAAAATTAAAGAAAAGGCTGAATTTCCTATAAGGCAATATGCCATCGGGCTTTTCCTCGTCCTCACGGCACTTGTTTTTTCATTTTTTACGATGTTGCACCTTGCTATCGAGCCTTGGCAGTCAGCCAAGGAAGGTTCTCAACAAATCGCTAAGAAATATGCAGATTTGGAAAGTCTGACGAGCTTTTCGATTTACAATGGCAAAGAGTCATATTATAGCTTGATTGGGAAAACTAGTAAAAAAGAGGAAGAAGCTGTTCTGATTTCCAAAAATTCAAACAAGATCCATGTCTATCGCTTGCAAGATGGGATGAGTCAGGCAGAGGCAGAGCAGCTGGCCAAGGAAAATGGAGCGACCTCTATTGATAAGACTACTTTTGGTTATTTAGACGGTCAGCCTGTTTGGGAAATTAAGTCTGGAAGCACTTATTACAATATCGGATTTGAAAGCAAAACATTGCTCAGCAAGGAGGGGCTATGAAATTATCCAATCGTGTTTTAAATATGGAAGAAAGTGTGACTTTGGCGGCGGCAGCTAGAGCCAAAGCTTTAAAGGCTGAAGGCAGGGATATCCTTTCTTTGACCTTGGGAGAGCCAGATTTTCCGACGCCTAAGAATATCCAGCAAGCAGCGATGGCAGCGATTGAAGATGGCAGAGCTAGTTTTTATACGGTAACAAGTGGTCTGCCTGAGCTAAAAGCAGCGGTTGTAGACTATTTCGCCAAGTACTATGGCTATGAGATTCAGCCTAATCAAGTAACAGTGGCAACGGGGGCTAAGTTCTCTCTTTACACCTTCTTTATGAGCGTGATTGATCCAGAGGATGAAGTCATTATTCCAACGCCTTATTGGGTTAGCTACGCCGACCAGATCTTGATGGCCGAAGGAAAGCCTGTTTTTGCTCAAGCGACAGAGGAAAACAACTTTAAGGTGACGGTGGCCCAGTTGGAAGCTGCTCGCACTGAGAAGACCAAGGTCTTGGTTCTGAACTCTCCGTCCAATCCGACTGGTATGATTTATACAGCAGAAGAACTGTTGGCTATCGGGAACTGGGCTGTTGAGCATGATATCTTGATCTTAGCCGACGATATTTATGGCCGCTTGGTCTATAATGGCAATAAATTCACGCCGATTTCCAGTTTATCTGAGGAAATTCGCAAGCAAACAGTTGTCATCAATGGGGTTTCTAAAAGCTACTCTATGACGGGCTGGCGGATTGGCTATGCTGTAGGTGAGCCTGAAATTATCTCAGCGATGAGCAAGGTTGCAGGGCAAACGACTTCTAATCCGACAGCGGTGGCGCAATATGCAGCCATTGAAGCCTTGACGGGCAGTCAGGATACGGTCGAAAATATGCGATTGGCCTTTGAGAAACGACTAAATACTATTTATCCCTTGCTAGCTCAAGTGCCTGGCTTTGAAGTCGTCAAACCTCAGGGAGCCTTCTATTTCTTCCCAAATGTTAAAAAAGCGATGGAAATGAAAGGTTATACCGATGTGACTGCCTTCACCACAGCGATTTTAGAAGAAGTAGGAGTTGCTTTGGTGACAGGAGACGGATTTGGTGCGCCAGAAAATGTCCGCCTCAGCTATGCGACTGACATGGATACACTAAAAGAAGCGATTCAACGCCTCAAGGATTTCATGGAGAAGTAAGAATGATTGATCATTTTGAGATTAAAGTAAGGGATTTACAAATTTCAAAAGACTTTTATACAAGCTTTCTTGCTCCTCTTGGCTACGAATTGGATTTTAAAACTGACTCTCTACTCAGTTTTGTTGCCCCCAACAGTCCTCATCCTGGTGGAGATTTTTGGCTAGGAAAGGGAGAGCAGGCTCCTATTCACTTTGCTTTTTTTGCAGAAAACCACGAGCAGGTTCGAGCTTGCTACGAGGCGGGTTTGAAGGCAGGTGGAAAAGATAATGGTGCACCTGATTATCGGAGTGATCATCTACCTTACTATGCAGCCTTTGTCCTAGACCCAGATGGAAATAATGTCGAAGTAGTCTGCCACAAAGAATAAAAAATAGAAAAGAGAAAAAACGTGTCGAAGAAAAATGTAACAATTATTGATGTAAAAAATCATGTTGGTGAAGAAGTAACGATTGGTGCTTGGGTGGCCAACAAGTCAGGAAAAGGGAAAATCGCTTTCTTGCAGTTGCGTGATGGTTCTGCCTTTTTCCAAGGTGTAGCCTTCAAACCTAACTTTATTGAGAAATTTGGCGAAGAAGTAGGACTTGAGAAGTTTGATACTATTAAACGCTTGAGCCAAGAAACATCTGTCTATGTGACAGGGATCGTCAAGGAAGACGAGCGCTCAAAATTTGGCTATGAGCTGGACATTACAGATATCGAAATCATCGGCGAGTCTAACGACTATCCAATTACGCCAAAAGAACATGGGACTGACTTCCTCATGGACAACCGTCACTTGTGGCTCCGTTCTCGTAAACAAGTTGCCATGATGCAAATCCGTAATGCCATCATCTATGCTACCTATGAATTCTTTGATAAGAACGGCTTTATCAAGTTTGACAGCCCGATCTTGTCAGGAAATGCGGCAGAAGATTCAACTGAGCTCTTTGAAACAGACTACTTTGGAACACCAGCTTACTTGAGCCAATCTGGTCAGCTTTACTTGGAAGCGGGGGCTATGGCTCTGGGACGTGTTTATGACTTTGGACCTGTATTCCGTGCAGAAAAATCAAAAACTCGCCGTCACTTGACAGAGTTCTGGATGATGGATGCAGAGTATAATTTTGTTACTCACGATGAGTCACTCGACTTGCAGGAAGCTTATGTCAAAGCCTTGATTCAAGGTGTTCTTGATCGCGCTCCTCAAGCTTTGGAAACATTGGAACGTGATGTAGAACTCTTGAAGCGCTACGTTGCTGAGCCTTTCAAGCGCGTTACCTATGATGAAGCAATTGATCTTTTGCAAGCCCATGAAAATGATGAAGATGCAGATTATGAGCATTTGGAACATGGCGATGACTTTGGATCACCACATGAAACATGGATTTCAAACCACTTTGGTGTACCAACCTTTGTCGTGAACTACCCAGCAGCTATCAAGGCTTTCTATATGAAGCCAGTTCCTGGAAATCCAGATCGTGTCCTCTGTGCAGACTTGCTTGCTCCAGAAGGCTACGGAGAAATCATCGGTGGCTCTATGCGTGAGGAAGACTACGATGCTCTCGTCGCTAAGATGAATGAGCTTGGTATGGATACATCAGAATATGAATTCTACCTAGATCTTCGTAAGTATGGATCTGTTCCACACGGTGGCTTCGGTATCGGTATCGAGCGTATGGTAACCTTTGTAGCAGGGACTAAGCATATCCGTGAAGCCATTCCATTCCCTCGTATGTTACACCGTATTAAACCTTAAAATCAATAAAACGCCCATGTGGCGTTTTTTCAACAATGAACTATGAAATAATCCAAATATAGAATTTTAGAGAAAGAAGAGGTAGGAGTCATGTAAACAGCGGATTAACAAGTGATAAAGGATAGAAATGAAAAAACACTTGTTAAAGGAGAAAATATGTTTAAAAGAAGTTATCGGAAAAATATCGGTCTTATGGCCGGAGTAGAATTTTTTGCCTTTCTAGGCATTACTAGTTTTTGGATTTTATTTCTAAGTCAAAACGGCATGTCACTTTGGCAGATTGGGCTTTTGGAAAGTATTTTTCATGCCACTAGTGTCATCTGTGAAATTCCATCTGGGATGTTGGCGGATCGCTTTTCCTACAAGACCAATCTTTATCTGAGCCGAATAGCCGGGATTGTGTCTTCGATTCTCATGTTGGCGGGGCAGGGGAACTTTTGGGTCTATGCACTGGCCATGATGATCAGTGCTTGGTCCTATAATTTTGATTCGGGGACAAGTGCGGCAATGGTCTATGATTCGTCTGTAGAGGCGGGACTAAAGGAACGTTACCTATCCATCTCCAGCTTCATGTCTGGAGTGGCCGAGGCGACCCGGTCTTTGGGAACGGTCTGGGCTGGATTTTTTGTCCACGGACAATTGCATCTGACCTACTATATCATGATTGGCACCTCTATTATCGTTCTTTTCTTGACCTGGATGCTGAAGGAGCC
>CAURCE010000045.1:0-7702 GCA_963523365.1 uncultured Streptococcus sp. | reverse complement strand
CCAATCGACAATCAAATCATAATCCTGCTCAAAGCTTTCTTGAGGAGACAAGTCCAGACTGGGCTGATTTTCAGCCACTTCAAATAGAGAGATCTGATTCTCAGTTTGAAATTCCTCGACTTCAATCAAGGGAAAATGCCAAAAACCAGATAACAAGCCAGCAGCCTCATTCTTTTCAAGCAAGAATTGTCCCTGCTCATTTTCGATAATCAAGCCCTGCAGATAGACCGGAACCGGCTTCTTTTTCGGTGCTTTAATTGGATATTTATCCATCGTGCCGTGCAAATAAGCTGCGCTGAACTCCTTTACAGGACTATCTTCAGGATGAGGATTAACAGGAGCTTCGATATCTGATCCTAGATCCATCAGTGCTTGATTAAAATCTCCAGGTCTATCTGGATCAATCAGAATCTCCATCATAGCCTGAAAGACCTTACGATTGCTAGGTTGACCAATATCTAAATCGACTTCAAACAAGCGACTCAGCACCCGCATGACATTTCCGTCTACTGCAGGTTCAGGAAGGCCAAAGGCAATACTAGCAATGGCACCCGCCGTATAAGGCCCAATCCCTTTGAGGCTAGCAATTTCTTCATAGCTATCAGGAAATTTTCCAGCGAAATCCGTCATTATCTGCTGGGCTGCTTTTTGCATATTTCGCACCCGCGAATAATAGCCCAACCCTTCCCAAGCCTTGAGCAGTCTATCTTCTGGTGCCTGCGCTAAGTCGGCCACAGTTGGAAACCAGTCAAGAAAACGCTCATAGTAAGGAATCACCGTATCCACACGTGTTTGCTGCAACATAATCTCAGAAACCCAGATATGATAAGGATTATTTGTTCTGCGCCAAGGCAGGTCACGTTTGTTTTTATCATACCACGTCAATAATTTCTTGCGAAAAGAGGCAATTTTCTCCTCTTCCCACATTTCAATTCCAAATTTTTTTAAATCTAACATTTCTCTCATACTTAAACAGACTAAAAAAGATGAATTACTCATCTTTTTTAGTTATTTTATTGGTCAACACTTTGTGCAGCTGTAATCAGTGTTAAGTTATAAACGTCATCTGAATTACATCCGCGTGAAAGGTCATTTACTGGCTTGTTCAATCCTTGAAGAACTGGACCGACTGCTGAGAATCCACCTAAACGCTCTGCCATTTTATAACCGATATTTCCTGCTTCAATGCTTGGGAAGACAAAGACAGTCGCTTTACCTGCAACCTTGCTTCCTGGAGCTTTCAAGGCTGCTGTGCTTGGTACAAAGGCAGCGTCAAATTGTAATTCCCCGTCAACTTCTAAGTCTGGGCGCAAGTCATGGACCAACTTAGTCGCTTGAACCACTTTATCAACGCTTTCTCCAAAGCCAGAACCTTTCGTTGAATAGCTCAGCATGGCAATCTTAGGATCAATGCCAAACATTTTAGCTGTCACGGCTGAGTTAATCGCAATTTCTGCCAAGGCTTCTGAGTCAGGATTGATATTAATGGCACAGTCGCTGAAAAGATAACGTTCTGAACCACGCACCATGAGGAAGGCACCTGAAGTTCTTGTTACATTTGGACGTGTTTTAATGATTTGCAAGGCTGGACGCACTGTAGCAGCTGTAGAGTGGATAGAGCCAGAAACCATACCATCTACGATACCGAGATAGACTAGCATCACCCCAAAATAATTAACGTCTGTTCTTAAAAGCTCAAGAGCTTCTTCTTCACTGATTTTGCCCTTGCGACGTTCCACAAGAGCGGCTACCATTTCTTCCATTCTGTGATAGTTTTTAGGATCTATGACTTCATATCCGTCCATAATGTTTTCGATTTCCAGGTAAATACGGATCTTATCTGGATTTCCCAAAAGAACTGGTGTAACTTCTGATTCTTTTACTATGCGTTTCACCGCTTGAAGAATACGCGGTTCTTGTCCTTCTGGCAAGACGATACGAACATTTTTACCAACAACTGAGTCTCTTAGACTTTCAAAAACTTCCATGAGTTTCTCCTTTAAAACTTTAATTATTTTTTGTTAACGATGTAATAGTATTTTGGAAATCAATCGGCAACTGGGATTCCAATTGGAGCTGCTTTTCCAAAAATGGATTATAAAAAGATAGAGAGTGGCAATGCAAGGCCTGACGTGTAATCCCCGCTTCCAAAGTCCCACCATAGAGATCATCTCCAAGGAGCGGAAAACCAAGATGGGCAAAGTGCACACGAATTTGATGGGTTCGTCCAGTATGCAAGCGAATATCTACCAAATAGATATCGCCAAACTGCTCTACAACCTTGTAGCTGGTATGAGCATACTTGCCATCCTTTGTCACACATCTGGTAATGATGCTATCAGGGTCGCGTCCAATTGGCGCAATAATGTCCCCCTCTAGTTTAAGCTCACCGCTCCCCTGAACGAGTGCGTAATAGCGCTTCTCAATCATTTTTTTCTGCAGTTGCTTATCCAGTCTTGCATGAGCATAGCCATGTTTTGCAAAGAGCATGAGACCACTGGTGTCACGATCCAATCTCGTCACAATGTGAACCTGCTGATTTTCATAATCTTGCCGAATATAGTAAGCCTTGACAAAGTTTGCCATCGTATTCGAATGATTGACACTGGGGATACTGGCCACCCCAGCAGGCTTATCTAAAACCAGAAAATGCTCATCTTCATACAGGATCGACAAATCACGATCCACAGCTTCTAGGCTTTCAAATCCCTTCTCAGAGGGAATATCTACCGTTACCTTATCGCCAATATCCAGTAAATAAATAGCGTTTTGAGGCTGACTATTGACAAGAATATTACCACCTGCAAACTTGACCTTGGCCAAAAGCCCTTTCGAAATCTCATGCTTTTTCAAAAATGTTTTGACTTTGACATGCTCATCCGCAATAAACTCAAATCTCATTCTTGGCACTCCTCGATAAAGGAGTCTCTCACGCGATTCCAAAAGCTGGTATGGCTGGGCGAAGCCACAAAGTTAATCTTATGATTATCGATTTGGTACTCAAGACGGACAATATTTTTACAAGAAAATGTTTGATTATCGACCGCTATGGTATAGTAATCATTACGTGTCGGTAGCAATTCAATCTTATCTTTTTTAGGAACAATAACTGAGGAGCCCAAGGTACGGTAAACACGATTGTTGAGACTAGCAATTTCTGTTACTTGCAAGGCTTCAATCGTTGGGTGTAGGACTGCTCCTCCTAAAGATTTATTGTAGGCCGTGCTACCAGTCGGCGTTGAGACAGAAATCCCATCACCTCTGAAACGCTCAAAATGAACATTATTGATGACCACATCAACAACCATGGTTCTGTCGGAGCGTTTAATGGTTGCTTCATTAAGCGCTCTAATGGTCCGCGTTTCACCATTTTCAAAGGTCAGCTTTACATTCAAAATCGGATAAGAAACCTTGGCACCTGTGTCCAATTTCAGATTTTCCACTAATTTGTCGATTTCAAAGTCTCGATAGTCCGTATAAAATCCTAAATGTCCCGTATGAACACCGACAAAGCGAACCTTATCCAGTTGATCTTCATACTTGTGGAAGGCTGATAGCAGCATCCCATCACCACCAACAGAAATCACGATATCTGGATTTTTGGGCGTCAGGATAAAGCCTGCTTTCCGCAATTTTTGCATCAGAGCTTGAAATACTTCCTCACTCTGCCTTTTGCGATTGCGGATAATCGCAATTTTTTTACCTGTATTCTTCATCTGTATCGTCACTATTTCCAACACCATCATTTAACTTGCGGTGCAGAGGATCAAAGAGTGCTTGTGCTTCTTGGATGGCATCACGAATGGCTCCCATCTCTTCGTCTAGTTGGTAGGCCAGATTGGCCGTTATCTCCAAGCGTTTCTTGATCTCTTCCGGAAATTCTCCTTTATACTTATAGTTTAAAGAGTGCTCAATCGTTGCCCAAAAGTTCATGGACAAGGTACGAATCTGAATTTCTGCTAAGATAACTTTGCTTCCGTTAATCGTATCTACCGGATATTCAACGATGGCATGGTAGCTACGATAACCACTGGCTTTTTTGTTTTTGATGTAATCACGCTCCTGGATGATACGCATATCTGTCCGATTTCGCAAAACTTCTAAAACTTCATCCACATCGTCTACAAATTGAACCATGACACGCAAACCAGCAATATCCTGCATCTCTTGGGCTAAGTTTTCCTCAGTAATCCCTCGAAGCTCCATTTTCTCCTTGATGCTTTCAATATGCTTTACGCGACCAGTTACAAACTCAATTGGTGAATGGCGTTGCTGTTTGCGATACTGTTTACGAATACCGCGAAGCTTGATTTTCAACTCACCAACTGCCTGAATGTAAGGATCCAGAAAATCTTCCCAATCTATTGTCATATACATACCTTGTCATCTATTCGTTTTTTGTATAAAATAAACACAGTTGTTATTATAACATAAAATCGCTTTCAAATAAAAAGAAAAGGATTTAAAAATGAACCATTTAGAAATAGAATACAAAACAATGTTAACGGAAGCCGAACATACACAGCTCCTCTCTTTCTTCCATGATGTCCAGCCCGTTTCTCAGGTCAACTATTATATCGATTCGGCGGACTTTGCTCTTCGTGAAGCTCGTATGGCCTTGCGAGTCCGAACTACTCCTGAGGATGCTGAGTTTACTCTGAAAATTCCTCAAACACTTGGAAATTTCGAGTACAACCAAATCTTATCCAAAGATGAAACCAAGGAAATTCTGGAACATTTGCAATTTCCTCAGGGACAAATCCTCGAAAAACTTCAAGAAAAAGGAATCCCCGTTGACAAACTGACCATACTCGGAACCCTTGAAAATATTCGTTATGAAAAACAAGATACACTCGGTCTTTTTGCCTTGGACGAAAGCCGTTACTTTGGTAAAAAAGATTTCGAACTAGAATTAGAAATCAATAATATCGAAGAAGAGGAACAGAAATTCAAAGACTTTTTAAACGAAAATCAAATCCAATACAAGCCTGGTAAAAGCAAGATCGCTAGATTTGCCGAAAACTTGTAAAAATGCTGAAATAATCCCATTTTTTTGGTAGAATAATAATTATAAATCTAAAGAGACAAAAAGAGGATGGTCATTCTAATGTCAGACAAAAAAAATATGAAGCTTTTCTCCCTCAATTCAAATCACTCAATTGCTGAGAAGATTGCTGAAGCTGCTGGTGTACCGTTAGGCAAGCTCTCTTCCCGCCAATTTTCTGATGGCGAGATTCAGATTAACATTGAGGAGAGTGTCCGTGGCTACGATATTTACATCATTCAATCCACCAGCTTTCCGGTCAATAATCACTTGATGGAGTTATTGATTATGGTCGATGCTTGTAAACGAGCAAGTGCCAATACCGTGACCGTTGTTATGCCCTATTTTGGTTATGCCCGCCAAGATCGGACGGCCGCTCCTCGCGAGCCAATCACTGCAAAACTCGTTGCCAATATGCTGGTTGGAGCTGGCGTAGACAGAGTTATCTCACTTGACCTTCACGCTGTCCAAGTACAAGGCTTCTTTGATATCCCAGTCGATAACCTCTTCACCATTCCGCTATTTGCTGAACGTTATTGCAACATGGGCTTAACTGGTGAGGATGTCGTCGTTGTCAGTCCGAAAAATTCTGGCGTCAAACGCGCTCGTAGTTTGGCAGAATATCTTGATGCTCCAATCGCTATTATAGACTATGGTGAAGATGAAGCAGGACGCTCTGAAGGCTATATCATCGGTGATGTTGAAGGCAAAAAAGCGATTTTGATTGATGATATCTTAAATACTGGACGTACTTTCTCAGAAGCTGCTAAAATCGTCGAACGTGAAGGAGCTGTCGAAATCTATGCCGTATCTAGTCATGGCTTATTTGCAGATAAGGCTGCAGAATTGCTAGACAATGTCCCTATCCGAGAAATCTTGGTGACTGACTCTGTTGATACGAAAGAAAAGACTCCGAAGAATGTTCACTACATCACAGCCAGCGAGTTGATTGGTGATGCTATCGTGCGTATCCAAGAAAGAAGACCAGTCAGCCCACTATTTGCTTTTCAAAAGAAATAAGAGATAAGATTCGTGATTTATTTAGATAATGCTGCTACGACTGCCTTGTCGCCTGCCGCAATTGAGTCCATGACTCAGGCAATGACAATCTTCGGCAATCCATCCAGTACCCACAGCCACGGTCGAGAAGCCAATAAGCTGCTCAGGCAGGCTCGCGAAGATATTGCCAAGGTTCTACACACACAGAGTAAAAATGTCCTCTTCACCTCAGGAGGAACTGAAAGCAATAACACTGTCATTAAGGGCTATGCCCTGCGGCATCAAGATCAAGGCAAACATATTATTACTACTGCTATTGAACACCATGCGGTTTTAGAACCTGTTAAATACTTGGTGGAGCACTTTGGCTTTGAATCCACTATTATTCAGCCAGTGGATGGGCAAATCCGAACTGAAGATATCAAGAATGCTCTCAGACCGGATACTATCCTCGTCTCAGTCATGGCTGTCAATAATGAAACAGGCTACATTTTGCCGATTCAAGAGATTGGTGAATTGCTAAAAGATCATCCTGCTGCTTTTCATGTCGATGCAGTCCAAGCCGTCGGCAAGCTCCCTATCTATCCTGAAGAATGGGGAATCAATTTTCTGAATGCCTCAGCCCACAAATTCCACGGTCCAAAAGGAGTTGGATTTCTCTATGCTGACCATATGGATTTTGATAATTTCATGCATGGCGGCGATCAAGAAAACAAACATCGAGCAGGTACAGAAAATCTCGTTTCAATTGTTGGGATGGCAACCGCCCTTTCTGAAAGTGTTGCCCATTTAGAGGAAAATCTTGCGCATGCACAACAGTTAAAAGATACGCTACTGGACGATTTGGCAAATTTAGACTTCTACCTAAACGAAAGTCAGCCTAGCCTGCCTTATGTTATCAATATTGGATTTCCAAACCATAAGAACGATCTTATCTTGCTTCAAATGGACCTTAATGGCTTTTCAATCTCGACTGGCTCAGCTTGTACAGCTGGAGCTGTACAGCCCAGCCATGTCCTTCAAGCTATCTATGGACAAGATTCTGAACGCCTAAAAGAATCCATCCGTATCAGTGTGTCAGACCAAACTAGCATCCAAGAAATCAAACTCTTCAGCCAAAAATTAAAAGAAATACTAGGAGGATAAGATGGCTTTTCAAACATCTGTTAGCTTAGCAAACTGCAACTTCACCTACTCGCTCCATCCAAACGTTAAAAAATTTGCCTTGCGGGACAACACATTCGTTGAAACAAAAGTTGGAAATTACGAGCTTTCTCGCTTACTAGAGGAGGTGCCCAACAGTGGCGATGGATTCTTGCTTAAGATTGTCATCAATAAGGATTTAAACGGAGCAAAAATCAATATTACCGACAAATCTGGTTTGAGACTGGTTAATATCTTCAAATCAGAAAAACATGATATCATTCAGCAAAAATTCTATTTCTTGATGGATAGTTTAGTTGAAAGAGATATTTTTGAAAAAACTCCTCAATAAGACGGTGAGGCAATGAACTAAATGTTCAACAATAGAGCTTGCTCACTTGTTTCAAAACTCCCAGACTCTTGATCTGGAAACTATCGCATCACAAGCTTTTGAACATGATAAAAAGAGGCTGGGACAAAAGTCCTAGCCTCTCAATTGTCTTTGGATTGTCGAGC
>CAURCE010000044.1:0-8152 GCA_963523365.1 uncultured Streptococcus sp. | reverse complement strand
ATGCTGAGATGATGCGGACAGGCTATGCCATTGAGTACGATATGATTATGCCTCACCAATTGCGGGCAACCTTGGAAACTAAGAAAATTTCTGGGCTCTTTACAGCAGGACAGACCAATGGAACTTCTGGTTATGAAGAAGCTGCGGGTCAAGGAATTATCGCTGGGATTAATGCTGCTTTGAAGATCCAAGGTAAGCCGGAGTTGATCTTGAAGCGCAGTGATGGTTACATTGGAGTCATGATTGATGATTTGGTGACCAAGGGGACCGTAGAACCTTATCGACTTTTGACCAGCAGAGCTGAATACCGTTTGATTCTCCGCCATGACAATGCAGATATGCGTTTGACAGAGATGGGACGGGAAATTGGTCTGGTAGATGATGAGCGCTGGGCTCGTTTCGAGATTAAAAAGAATCAATTTGACAATGAAATGAAGCGCTTGGAATCCATCAAGTTGAAACCTGTTAAGGAAACCAATGCTAAGATAGAAGCGCTTGGCTTTAAAGCTCTGACAGATGCGGTAACTGCCAAAGAATTTATGCGGCGACCGGAAGTGTCTTATCAAGATGTGGTTCAATTCATTGGTCCAGCGGCAGAGGAGCTTGATGAAAAGATTATCGAGCTAATTGAGACAGAGATTAAGTACGAAGGTTATATTTCTAAAGCTCTTGATCAAGTTGAGAAGATGAAACGCATGGAAGAAAAGCGGATTCCAGCCAATATTGATTGGGATGATATTGATTCGATTGCGACAGAAGCGCGACAGAAGTTTAAGAAAATCAATCCAGAAACGATTGGTCAGGCAAGCCGTATTTCGGGTGTCAATCCAGCAGATATTTCTATTTTGATGGTTTATTTGGAAGGTAAATCTAGAAGTATTTCTAAAAATAAAGCAAAATCGTAGACATATTAATGTACTATCTTATTGATAGTACGTTTTTTACATAATTTACACGTTTGTAAATAAATGTTTACAAAAGATCTCTTTTATATAGAGAAGCTTTTACAACTAATGTCAACTTTTTGTTTAATAAAATTTACAAGATTTACACATCTTGTAAATTAATTGTGAATGTTTTGAATGTTTATTTGAGAATAGATCCGGGATTTGAGCCTTTCTTGCTTTACAAGTATCCAAGGGCAGTGAAAACTCGCTTTTTTTAAGAAAATATGGTAAAATGGCGCAATAAGAGGTTTTTTAATGAAAAGAATTCGTTTTTCCCCGAGCCACTTTGCGATAGTGGGGTTTACTTCCTTTATCATATTAGCTATTTGTCTACGCCTTTTTGGTGATAGTTTGCCTATGCTGGTGTCTCTTTTCATAGTGCTGGTGCTCTTGGTTTGGCTATTTATACAGCAGCAAAGAGTGACTGAATTGGACGAGCTTGAGCAGATTCGCTATGTCAATCATCAAGCAGAGGGAAGTTTAGCTTCTTTGTTGGATAAGATGCCAGTTGGTGTGATTAAAATCAATGAAAATAGTGGAGATGTGGACTGGTTCAATCCTTATGCTGAATTGATTTTTACAACGGATGATGGGGAGCTAAATAGTGATCTCCTGCAGGAAATTATCCAGCTTGCTGCTTCGAAATCGGGTAGCTACGCAACAGTGGGAGATAATCAATATTCTGTTTATTTTGATTCAGCTTCTAGTGTCCTGTACTTTTTTGATGCATCAAGTGAGTATGAAGCAACAGTTGGGCTCGTTACGACGCGACCAGTTATCGGTGTTGTCTCAGTTGATAATTATGATGATTTGGAAGATGCTGTATCAGATTCAGATATCAGTCATATCAATAGTTTTGTAGCTAACTTTGTAGCAGAGTTTTCTGAGCAATTTCATATGTTCTACCGTCGGGTGGGAATGGATCGTTATTATCTTTTCACGGATTATACGGTTTTGGAACAACTGATGGATAGTAAATTTTCGATCATTGATCAATTTCGGATAGAAGCCAAGAATCGAAAACTTCCTCTGACGCTTAGTATGGGCTTTTCTTACGGGGATGGTAAGCATGATGAAATTGGTAAGATTGCCCTCCTTAATCTTAACCTAGCTGAGGTCCGAGGTGGTGACCAAGCGGTTGTCAAAGAGAATGACGAGACCAAGAATCCAGTTTACTTTGGTGGTGGAACGGCTGCATCTGTCAAACGTACACGCACGCGTACGAGGGCTATGATGGCAGCTATTTCAGATAAAATCAAGAGTGTAGATCAGGTTTTCGTGGTTGGTCATCGCAATCTTGATTTGGATGCCTTAGGTTCCGCGGTGGGTATGCAGCTTTTTGCTAGCAATATCATTGAGAAAGCCTATGTTGTGTATGATGACCAACAGATGGGCTCGGATATCTATCGCTCTATTCAAAAATTGACATCAGAAGGCGCTGATTATCTTTTGCCGATCTCAGAAGCCGTAAACCGAGTGACCAGTCGTTCGCTCTTGATAATGGTGGACCACTCGAAGTTGGCCTTAACGCTTTCAAGAGAATTATTTGATCGATTTAGTCAGACGATTGTGGTGGATCATCACCGTCGCGATGAGGATTTTCCTGAAAATGCAGTCATCGCCTATATCGAAAGTGGAGCTAGCAGTGCCAGCGAATTGGTAACGGAGCTGATTCAGTTTCAAAATTCCAAGAAGAATCGCCTGAATAAAATTCAAGCCAGTTTACTCATGGCTGGGATTATGCTAGACACCAAGAATTTTACCTCCAGAGTAACGAGTCGAACCTTTGATGTAGCCAGTTATTTGCGGGCTCGGGGCAGCGATAGTGTAGTCATTCAGGATATTTCTTCGACGAATTTTGAAGAGTATCGAGCAGTCAATGAGCTGATTTTGACAGGTAAGAAGCTTTTACCAAATGTGATTGTAGCAGCGGGTCCTGAAAATGCCAGCTATGATACAGTCGTCATTAGTAAGGCAGCTGACACCATGCTTGCCATGTCGGGCATTGAAGCAACCTTTGTGGTCAGCAGGAATACTGAGGGTTACGTATCCATTTCAGCTCGTAGTCGCAGTAAGATCAATGTTCAGCGGATTATGGAGAAAATGGGTGGTGGCGGCCACTTTAATCTAGCAGCAGCGCAAGTTAGCGATCAAACGGTTGCTGAAGTCACTCAACGTCTAAATCAAGAGATTATGGATCAAGTGATGGATAATGAGGAATCAATAGAAAAGGAGAAATAAAATGAAAGTTATTTTTTTAGAGGATGTAAAAGGGAAAGGGAAAAAAGGGGAAATCAAGGAAGTGCCTACTGGCTATGCTCAAAATTTCCTGATTAAGAAAAATCTGGCTAAGGAAGCCAATGCACAAGCTATCGGTGAGCTGAGAGGAAAGCAAAAATCCCAGGAAAAGGCTCACGCAGAGATGGTGGCAGAAGCACAAGCCATTAAAGCTAAATTGGAAGAAGAAGCAACGGTTGTTGCTTTTACAGAGAAAGTCGGACCAGACGGACGGACTTTCGGTTCGATTACTAACAAAAAAATTGCTGATGAACTACAAAAGCAATTTGGCCTAAAAATTGACAAACGGAATATCAAGGTTGATTCTCCCATTCGTTCGATTGGTTTGATTGATGTTCCTGTAAAGATTTACCAAGACGTGACAAGTGTGATTCGCCTGCGGGTTACGGAAGGGTAAAAAGGATTAAAGGAAGGATTCACCTATGGCAGAGATTGATGAGTTGCGAGCTCAGCCTCAAGATATTTTAGCAGAACAGTCTGTACTAGGGGCCATTTTCATCGATGAGAGCAAACTGGTCTTTGTCCGTGAATATATTGAGCCTGGGGATTTCTTTAAATATGCCCATCGGCTGATTTTTAAGGCCATGATTGACTTGGCAGATCGTGGGGATGCTATTGATGCGACCACCGTTCGCAATATTTTGGATAGCCAAGGAGACTTGCAGAATATTGGCGGACTGAGCTATCTGGTGGAGGTCGTTAACTCTGTACCGACTTCTGCCAATGCAGAGTACTATGCCAAGATCGTTTCTGAAAAAGCAATCTTACGCCGCCTGATTTCACGCTTGACAGAATCCATCAACCAAGCCTATGACGGTGAGAGACCATCAGAGGAAATCATTGCAGGAGCAGAAAAGGCTCTGATTGATGTCAGTGAAACGGCCAGCCGCAGTGGGTTTGAAAATATTCAAGATATTCTAAATCTTAACTTTGCTAATCTAGAAGCCCGTTCTCAGCAAACTACTGATATTACAGGGATTGCGACGGGTTACCGTGAGTTGGATAAGATGACGACGGGCTTGCACGAAGAAGAGTTAATCATCCTAGCTGCTCGTCCAGCGGTTGGTAAGACAGCCTTTGCCCTCAATATTGCCCAGAATATTGGGACTAAGCTGGATAAGACAGTGGCTATCTTCTCTCTAGAAATGGGGGCAGAGAGCCTGGTCGACCGGATGCTGGCTTCAGAAGGAGTGATTAATTCTCACTCTATCCGTACGGGGCAACTGACAGATGAAGAGTGGCAGAAATATACCATTGCGACGGCAAATCTGGCCAATGCGAGTATCTATATTGATGACACGCCAGGGATTCGGATTACGGAGATTCGTTCGCGAGCTCGTAAGCTATCTCAAGAGACAGGCAATCTTGGCCTGATTTTAATTGACTACCTGCAATTGATTACAGGAACGGGTCGTGAAAACCGTCAACAGGAAGTTTCGGAAATTTCTCGCCAGCTTAAGATTTTAGCGAAGGAGCTCAAGGTGCCGGTTATTGCGCTGAGTCAGCTCTCGCGTGGCGTGGAGCAGCGGCAGGACAAGCGCCCAGTACTATCTGATATTCGGGAGTCTGGGTCTATCGAGCAGGATGCGGATATCGTAGCCTTTCTTTACCGAGATGACTATTATGAACGGGCCGGTGAGGAAGAGGAAGGCATTCCTAACAACAAGGTTGAAGTCATTATTGAGAAAAACCGGAGCGGAGCGCGTGGTACGGTTGAGCTAATTTTCCAAAAAGAATATAATAAATTTTCAAGTATTTCTAAAAGAGAGGATGTATAGTATGAGTGATGCATTTACAGATGTAGCAAAAATGAAGAAAATCAAGGAGGACATCAAGGCTCACGAGGGGCAGATGGTGGAGATGACCTTGGAAAATGGCCGTAAGCGCCAAAAAAGTAAACAAGGTCGTTTGATTGAAGTTTATCCTTCTCTCTTTATCGTTGAGTATGAAAATGAAGGGGGGCAGCCGGGTGAAATTGCCAACACCTATGTGGAGTCCTATACTTACTCAGATATTTTGACAGAGAAAAATTTAATTCGCTATTTTGACTAAGAATAATAGGTGATTCCAGAACTTTGTATTGCTTCCTAGAGTTGGGTAAACCCCAACTTTGAGGAACAGTTCATTTCTGGGATTTTTCTTAACCTAAATATGCCATACCAAGGATGGTGAAGACCAGCCGAAATGGCGGATTTGCAATAGCATGAGCTAGAACTTACGAAAGCTCCTACATATAGAGAAAGGGCTGGTGAAAGAAATGATAAAAAATTTGGTTTTTGACTTAGGAAATGTCTTGATTGAATGGAATTCTGAAAAAATCTTGACCTCTTTCGAACCTGAGAAAGAGCGTCGACAGATTCTTAGACAGGCTATTTTTGATTCGGGTGTCTGGCATCAAACGGACAAGGGAGAGCTAAGCTTGAAAGAAGCCTGTGATAAAGTGCTAGCTCAGCTGGATGACTCCTACCATCCTGTTGTTCAGAATATCTTCTACAATTGGTATGAGGTTGTGGAGGTTTACAGTGGTTTACAGGAAAAGATTCGACTATGGGCTAATCAAGGTTATCGCATTTACATCCTGTCAACTACTTGCGAGATTTTTTACCGTATTGAAAAAGCTGGTTCGCTGCTCATCTTTCCACTGCTGTCAGGCTATATCCTTTCCTCAGAAGTTGGGGTTGTCAAGCCAGAGCCAGAGATTTATCAAAAGCTACTAAAAAAGTATAGTCTTGATCCGACAGAGTCAGTCTTTATTGACGACATCCAGGCTAACTTGGATACGGCAGCTGAACTGGGTTTTGAAACCATCTTATCCACAAGCGAGCCAAAGAATATCAGGGCTATGGAGTCTTTGTTGGCTACGAAAGGAGAGTTTGCCTGATTGATGATCGTTTGCTTTACTTATCGTTGAAAAGGAGTGAGTCCAAGCTCCAATCTTGACATTTGCTGATGATTGCGTTATCATAATCCTATATATGGGAGTCTGTGTACAGTCTGAGAGGAAGTGTAAGCTTCGACCGCACCTGATCTGGGTAATGCCAGCGTAGGGAATTGTATTTGTAAAGACCTTGTGGTTTTGCTAAAATGGGGAATTATTCACCAATCTTTAGTTTACTGATGCATGCAACACCTTTTCCATATTGGAGAAGGTGTTTTTGTATGGAAAGTAAGGTGTTTATAAAGGGAGCTCGCTGTCTTTTTGTTTAAAAACCAAGTTATTTTCTTGTGAATTTTAATCCTATCTGCATACATTATTCTCAGATGAAGCATGAAAGTAAGGAGGTGAAGAGATGAAAGCCAGCATTGCGTTACAAATTCTTACTTTGTCACATGATGTGAATCGTTTGGCAGTCATAGATGAAGTAATTGAGTTTTTGCAAAAACAGCCAGTGAAGATGGTCGTGACGCCTTTTGAGACCGTTCTAGAAGGGGAATGGGAGACCTTATTTCCTATTCTGCAGCAGGCGATTGAGCTTGCAGGTACTCAGGCAGACAATGTTTTTGCTAATGTGAAAATAAACTATGGAAAGATTTTAAGTATTGATGAAAAACTTGAAAAATATCCTGCGGCAGCAGATTAGCCTTTTGGGTATGCTGGGAATCCTTGTCATCTGGCAGGTCATGGGCTGGCTCAAGCTCTTGCCTAAGTTTATCCTGCCGACACCTCTGGAAATCGGTCAGGCCTTTATCAGAGATGCCGGATTTCTAGCAAGTCATAGCTGGGCGACCTTAAAAGTAGCCTTGCTGGGGTTAGTCTTGGGTGTCATCTTGGCCTGTATACTAGCTGTACTCATGGACAGCATGAGCTGGCTCAATGATCTGATCTATCCTATGATGGTCGTGGTGCAGACGATTCCGACCATTGCTTTGGCGCCAATTCTGGTTCTTTGGCTGGGTTATGGGATTTTGCCCAAGATTGTGCTGATTATTCTGACGACGACTTTTCCAATTATCGTCAGTATTCTGGACGGTTTTCGGCATTGTGATCGGGATACTATGACTCTCTTTGAGCTTATGCAGGCCAATCGCTGGCAGATTCTCTGGCATTTTAAGATTCCAGCTAGTTTACCTTATTTCTATGCGGGTCTGAGGGTCAGTGTTTCCTATGCTTTTATCACGACCGTAGTTTCCGAATGGCTGGGCGGTTTTGAAGGACTGGGTGTCTATATGATCCAGTCTAAGAAGCTTTTTCAGTATGACACCATGTTTGCCATTATCGTTTTAGTATCAGTTATCAGTCTTCTGGGTATGAAACTGGTAGCTATTAGTGAAAAATTTGTCATCAAGTGGAAATAGGAGCTTAGCTCTGCTATTTTCCAAAAAAGAAAAGAGGATTATGATGAAAAAAAGTTGTAAATTGTTCCTTACAGGTTTGGCTGCAGTATCACTCTTTGGTCTAGCGGCCTGCGGTCAGTCGAAATCTACGTCTGAGAGCAAGGACAAAAAGATTGATTTTATTCTGGATTGGTCACCCAATACCAATCATACAGGACTTTATGTGGCTAAGGAAAAGGGCTATTTCAAGGAAGCAGGTGTGGATGTTGATATTAAGTTGCCGCCAGAAGATAGCACTTCTGACTTGATTATTAATGGCAAGGCACCTTTTGGAATTTATTTCCAAGATTCTATGGCTAAAAAACTGGATAAGGGCGCAGAAATCACAGCTGTTGCGGCTATTGTAGAACACAATACTTCAGGTATCATTTCTAAGAAATCTGCAGGGATTAATGGTCCCAAGGATCTAGCTGGGAAGAAATATGGCACCTGGAATGACCCTGTGGAGTTGGGCATGCTGAAAACTTTGGTAGAAAGCCAAGGTAGCAAGTTTGATGAGGTAGAGAAAGTTCCGAATAACGATTCCAACTCAATTACGCCGATTGAAAATGGTTTGTTTGATGCAGCCTGGA
>CAURCE010000043.1:0-9671 GCA_963523365.1 uncultured Streptococcus sp. | reverse complement strand
TCCTTTGTGGTTTTGGCGGTAATTAGAGATTTTTACCTCCCACAAGTATGCTTTTTGCATACTTTTCTATTATACACTAATCTTTTCAAAATGCAAGAAAAATTCTTATATTTTCTAATTTTTATGGTAAAATGGTTACATGGTATTATTAAAAATTGCTTCTGTATTATTTATCTTTTTAACACTTATCTTATCGATTATTGCAGTGAAGGTCTTCAGGCTAAGAAAATTTGGCTTGAATTTTGCAGATTTGGCTTTCCCTTTTTTTGCTATAGAGTTGTATATCATTTCAGACAAGGCCTTCTATCACAGTCTTTTACCCCACCTATTATTAGTATTGTCTGGCCTAGCTATCGCCATCACAGCTTATTTTCTTAGGAAAAAACGGACTTTCTACTATCCCAAGTTCTTTAAATTCTTCTGGCGGGCTGGTTTTATCTTGACCTTCTTTATGTACCTAGCCATGGTCATCGCTCTCTTTTTATAAATGTAAAACAAAACCCATCGGGCAAAGCCGATGGGTTTTCATATGCAAATCTTATGAGTCATTCTTCTGTTGAGAAACAAAGCCCCTCCGATTCTCTTTCTTTTATTCATGAATCTCTAGAGGCAAGCCATCTGGATCAAAGAAGAAAGCCATCTTACGGCCGTCAAAGTCGTCATAGCGCAGCTCGGTATGGGGAATCTCCAATCGGTCAAATTCCGCTAGCATTTCTTCGACATCTGTCACTCGGAAAGCCAGATGCCGCAACCCAGTATGCTCTGGTGCAGGCAGGGCTGGCCGCTTAGGAGCCTCTTCCTTGATGAAAATTTCCAGCGTCAGATTTCCTTTACGGACATTAAAGAGAATGTCCTTCTTGTCGGGTCGATGGTGCTCATCCAGCATGTCAAAGCCCAGCTTTTCCACATAAAAATCCTTAGTCTTGTCATAATCATGGCCAATAATCGCAATATGGTGAATGCTATCTAGTTTCATAACTTTTTTCCTTTCATTCTTCAGTAGAGAAAATCTGCCAGCTAACTGCTGGCAGATTTGTATTTACAGGACATTATTCTTGTTAACCAACTGCTCGGGAAAATGTTTAATTCGTCTGTAAAACTTTTCTAGGTTTAGTCCCTTCGGCTGGTCCGATAACACCTGCCGCTTCCAGTTCTTCCATAAGACGGGTGGCGCGGTTAAAGCCGACCGAGAGTCGCCGCTGAATCATAGAGGCGCTGGCTTTCTGAGTCTCGATAACCAAGGCCTTGGCTTCCTCAAAGAGAGGATCGCCTTCATCATCGCCCCCGCCAGTATCCAAATCACTTTCAGATACTTCGCCTGGATCAAAACTATCGTCATAATCAGCTTCAGCTTGATTCTTGACAAAAGCTACGATACGCTCCACGTCCTCATCCGAGATAAAGGAGCCCTGCAGACGGACTGGATGATTTTCATCAATCGGCTTAAATAGCATGTCTCCACGACCCAAGAGCTTTTCTGCTCCATTTTCGTCTAGAATGGTCCGACTGTCTGTCCCGCTGGACACAGCAAAGGCAATCCGAGACGGTACATTGGCCTTGATTAAGCCCGAGATAACATCTACAGATGGCCGCTGGGTAGCCAGAATCATGTGAATTCCAGCCGCACGCGCTTTCTGTCCCAGACGGATAATGGCGTCTTCCACTTCCTTGCTAGCCACCATCATAAGGTCTGCCAGCTCGTCCACGATGACGACGATTAAAGGCAGGGGCACTTGCTTGTACTCTGACTGAGCATTGTACTCAGCTACTTTAGCATTGTAGCCAGCGATATTACGGGCACCGACCTTGGAGAAGAGTTCATAGCGATTTTCCATTTCGTCTACAACCTTCTGCAGGGCACGACTGGCCTTGCGTGGATTGGTCACGACAGGGATAAGCAAGTGGGGAATGTCATTATAAACGGATAGCTCCACCATCTTAGGATCTACCATCATGAACTTGACTTCATCGGGCCTGGCTTTCATGAGAATGCTGGCGATAATGCCGTTGACGGCCACAGATTTACCAGAGCCAGTAGAGCCCGCCACCAAGAGGTGGGGCATCTTAGCCAAGTCAAAGGAACGGACAGAGCCATTAACAGCTTTTCCTAGAGGGATTTCTAAGAGTTTGCTAGCATCTGTCTTCGACTGCTCCCAGAGTTCTCGGAAAGTCACGGTCGCAATTTCAGAGTTAGGTACCTCAATCCCGACCAGGGATTTCCCAGGAATCGGCGCTTCAATCCGCACATCCTTAGCAGCTAGAGCGAGAGCCAAGTCATCCGCCAGATTGGAAATCCGATTAACCCGAACTCCGACAGCTGGCTTAACCTCGTACTTGGTGACAGAAGGCCCGATTTCAGCTCGCTCAACAGTAACCTTAATCCCAAAGCTAGCAAATGTTTCTTCCAAAATCTTGATGTTTTCTCGGACAATCCGCTTTTCTTTAGACTGATTTTTGGGCTTATCAGGCGCAAAGAGATTGATGGTCGGTAATTTATAGTCTAGACTTTCTTTGGTCGTAAAATCTACCTCTACGTCCGCCTCTGCTTCTTCTATTTCCTCTTCGCAACCAAAGTCTAGCGGCTCATGAGGATTATAGGCTCCCTCTTCAGCATGGTCCGCCTCGTCAAAGTCCATAGGCGAATAGGACAAGTCCTCGTCATCTAAAATCTCTCCCGTTTCAGAATCTACTTCAGCTTCTGCCTGCTCTACCTCAATGGCTTGCATAGCTGCCTGTGCAGCTTTCTCCTCCTGCTCAAGAAAACGAAGCTGACGTTTTTCTTCCTCTTTTTCCCTCCAATTTTGGAAAGCCACACTAAATTTCTCAGCAAGATCATAAAGCGACCATGGACTCATGAGCAGAGCCCCCAGCAAAATCATGAGCAGGCCAATGAAATAGGAGCCGATATTTGAAAAAAGAAAAGAAATCGGAGCATAAAGAGCCGCCCCAATCAGCCCACCACCAGCAAATGAGGACACTTTAAAGGCCAACAAATCTGTCAAGACTCGCGTAAGCGTTGTAGATAAAACCTGCCCTTTCAAATGCAAAACATGAACAAAATAAGCTTGAAAAATTAAGCTTAGACCTAAGAAAAAGCTGATAAAGCCTGAGATCTTCCCCTCATGTTTGTGCAGCCACTTAAAGAAAAAGAGATAAAACAAGGCAGCTAGAATCGCCACATAAGCCAGACTCCCTACCAGAACCCGAATTAAATTATAAATGGTGACTCCAAAAGCGCCCAGCTTCAAGGCAGCAAACAACAAAACAATAGCCAAAACAAAGGTGACTATCATCCGTCGAATCGCTTTCTGTCTTTCTAATTCCGCTTTTGTCGGCCTTCTCGTAGTCCGACCGTTTCTTGTATTTTTCTTATTTGCCATAACTTTCATTATACCATATTTTAAGATCTTCTAAAGAGAAAACTAGCTGCCTTTTGCAACTAGTTTCTACTTTATTCTTCTGGCAAAATCACCCAGAAAATGAGGTAGGGAAGAAGTCCGATCCCATAAGCAAAAAAAGAAACTCCCCAGATGACACGGATGATGACCGGATCTATATTAAAATACCGAGCTAGGCCGGAGCAAACTCCCGCAATGATTTTATCATCAGCACTTCTTGTTAAACGTCTTGCCATAATCAAACTCCCTTCAAACGAACGATAAATTTTGTCAAACAAAACCAATAATTCTCATCTTATTTTACCATAATTTTTCCTCAAATAATTTTCGAAAGTTCATCATCGTCCTCAAAATTTCCGATCCTTTCTTCACTCGAGAAAAGTTTCTGGATATCCTCTAGTATAAAACGCGAGAACGGACCAACCAGGAGAAAGTTAAAGGAAACCGCCATTACAAAATTTGTTCCCCAAGCTCCCAAATAACGTTCCACTGACAAGGATGCACCCTAATATTTTGCCAGCGTTTATGATGATCTTTTAAAAAACGAACGGCCAATTCTTTTGCCAAGGGTACTACTAAAAGAGCATCTATTTGAAAGGCCGCTATAAAACTAGATGAACAACATAGCTTCCTAAAAATTTCTAGACACAAGTGCTCCATTCCTGATGTATCACATTAATTCTAACATATATATTTTTTCTAACAAGCAGAAATTTCAAAAAAGTGTTTCTATCACTCAGATTGGTAATCCTTAGCTATTTTTGCTAAACTATTTAGAAGAAAAGCATCGGAAAGGAGAATAGTATGCGAGCAGGTGTGATTGTCTACAATTCTTTCTTGGACAAGATTTTGCTGATTCATCGCTGGAAGAACGGACAAGAGTATTTCGTGATTCCCGGTGGGACTATCGAACTTGGAGAAGGACCTTTAGAAGCCGCCTTACGGGAAATAAAAGAAGAAGTCAATCTTAGTTTTTCTGCTGACCAGCTGTACACAGCTTTTTCCCTGAATAATCAGGGCAAAGAGGAGTATTATTTTTACACCAGTCTAAGTACGGCCGAGACTCCCCTCATGCAGGGCGAGGAGCTTGAGCGCAGTAGTCTCCAAAACATTTACCAGCCCGAATGGGTCAGCTTGCAGGATATTTACAGCCACAGTCTGCGCCCAGAAAGCCTCAAATCCTTGCTCTTGGAATTTCTGACGCAGGAAAGTTTGAAAAACTAAAGCACTTATAGTAAAATAGCAATAGTGCATAAACTTATGCTCAGAAAGGTTCCTTATGAAAAAAATCATTCTTTTTAGTCTTTTATCCGCACTTGCTCTAGCAGGTTGCTCCACTAAAGAAGATTCTACTACCAAGTCATCCAGCACCTCTACACAGTCTTCTGCTGCCACTACTACCGATACCAGCTCTGAGGCAGCTGAAATTCAGAAGCTCCGTGAGCAATACAAGGATGCCATGACCAATGAAAATGCCAACTTCCCACAACTATCTACAGAAGTTGCTGAAGATGAGGCTGAAGTCAAGATTATCACAACACAAGGAGATATTCGCCTCAAGCTGTTTCCTAAATATGCTCCTTTAGCTGTCGAAAATTTTCTGACACATGCAAAGGAAGGCTATTATAACGGTGTGATTTTCCACCGCGTTATCAATGATTTCATGATTCAGACCGGCGATCCTAAAGGAGATGGTACGGGTGGCGAATCCATTTGGAAAGGCAAGAATGAGGCTATTGACTCAGGAAATGGCTTCAAGAATGAATATTCCCCTTACCTCTATAACTTGCGCGGTGCACTAGCCATGGCCAATGCTGGAAAAGACACCAACGGCAGTCAGTTTTTCATCAACCAAAGCAAGAAAGACTTATCCAAACAATTACCGACCGATACTTTCCCAGCTAAAATCATTGAAGCTTACAAAAACGGCGGAAATCCAAGCCTTGACGGCGGCTATACCGTCTTTGGTCAAGTCATTGAAGGAATGGACGTAGTAGACAAAATTGCTGCCACAGAAACTGGCGAAAAAGATAAACCCAAAACAGATATTAAAATCGAAAAGATTGAAATTGTAAAAGAATAGGACCAGAGTCAACTCGAGTTCTAGTCATCTTATGAGTTATGCCTTAGCATCAACAAAAGAAAAAACCAGTCCCAAAAAGAGGACTGGTTTTACTATGGATTTTTCTAATCATCCAGCAGCTCAACTCCACTTTTAAAGTGAGGTATGTAGCTTCTAACTTTTGAGAATAAGGTAGACGCTGAGTCTGCAATTAGATTTTACTGGACATAATTACCACCTGTAAAATGATAATACTCTTCCAGTGTGAGACCAGATTCGGAAATTTCCTTGGCCTCTTTTCCTACATAGCGTAGATGCCAACTTTCGGGCACATAGCCAGTAGAAGCCTCCTTGCCAACAGGATAACGTACTACAAAACCATATTTATAGGCATTGTCCAAGAGCCACTGACTAGCTCCAGCTTCTTCAACCAGATTGCCGCTACTATCAATCAGATCAAATGCTAAACCAGTTTGGTGCTCGCTGTAGCCTGGTCTTGCCGAATAACGATCAGCCGCAGCTTGTCCATCTCGATTCACATAACTTTGATAAAGACCGACCTGAGTTTGATAGCTACGAAAACCGCTATATTGGTTGCTGATAGGATAACCTTTTGACTGCATATCTGCGATTAACTTAAGTAATTCTGCTTTAGCAGTCGGATCCTCACCTGGATTGTAATCAGCTGATAATGGATAGTGTTTATTGGCGATGACTATTTCGTCATATTTCCCTTGAACGCTATAATAGCTTCCGTTGTAAGAAACATTTTTATCAACAGTTACGTCCTTTTTCTGCTCCTTCTTAGACTTCGCACTATCCGATTCACTCCTTGTATCTTGGCTAGATGACCGATCTTTTTCAGCCTCTTTTTTTTCAACAGATACCTTTGAGCTACTTGCCTGCTTGTTTGTACTACTTTCAGTCTTGTCTTTAGCTGCTGAGCAAGCACTTAAAAGCAAGACTGACATTGCTAGAAAAATAAGTTTATTATATTTCATTGTATTCCACTAACTTTCTGAAACTTCAATATTATAGATTGCAAAGGAATTTCCGGTCGGCTTCAAATAGTAAGTTTTATTTTTTCGATTGACACTATTTGGAGTACTATCAATATAGTGAACTGTATAGTCTTCATAAGTCGTCACAATATAGGAGCCGTTCTCCTCTCTCACTTCACGGATATCCAAAGCTCCTGGATCGTAATAATCAATTTTCGCCTTCTTGACACCACCACCTGTAGTCCACTCAACCATTTCCTTGTATGCTGGACTAGAAGTATCATAATATTGAGCATAATAATTAGAACGATTAGAGACCGATCTGAAAACAGCCGTGCGATATTCACTCAGGAAATTAGTGATTTTTGCCTTGTTAGCTTCTACCTTTTTAGCTTCTTCGTCCTTTTCTTTGATCTTATCTGTCACTTCTTTAGGTAAAGATAAAGCAACATCAAGCGTGTCTCCCTTGACAACAATACTTTCCTTGTTGGTTACAAAAGTGCTACCAGCAACAACAAATTTAGCATAAACTTCCAGTTCTTGATGTGGTACAACTTGAATATCTGTTTCCAAGCTACTACCAATTTCCTTGCCATTTACAACAATTTTAAGGTCTGTTGCATTTGAAGCTTCTGCTGGCATAATAACCTTCAATCGTTTCTTTTCAGATTTAAGATCCAATTTAATTTCATTATTCTTAGCAGTAGCTAAATCAAGCTGAATCTTGCTCTCAATTTCTCCGACTTCCGTCTTCCCTTTCAGGGTAAATTCCTGCTTGATAAAATGATATTTACCAATATTCGTTTCGGTATCCTTATTTAACTGAGTGCTTTTTTTATCGCCAGCTTTGATGCTCGCATTGTCTAAGTTCGTGTTAACCTTAACCTCTACTGGATAGGCCACTATTTGATATTCCTGAAAAATCCCAAATTTCTTGCTTTTTTCAGTTACACCTAAAAGTTTATTCTGATTGTCATCAATATAGGCTGATTTACCCTTTGACTTAGCAATGTTGTCCAGCTCGGTCTCAATATTGATTTCTTGACTTTCTAAGTGCTCGACCAAAGCCCTCGCGTCTGCACGTGTCCACTTATCTGAGTTAGAAGAAAGTAGGTTTGCGATTCCATCATAATCCTTTTTCGTAACCGCTTTTGCAAAATCATCCGTAACAACTTTCACACCTGTCACCGAGCTCAAATAAAGAAAGGCTGCAACCAAAACAGAAAGTAGAATAAGAGGAAAAGCAATCAGCACGACCTTCTTCTTCGACATTCTTTTTTCTGCTTTTTTTATTGCTTTCTGTGGTAATTCCGAATCCAATAATTCAGAGCGAATAGGCAAATTAGCAAAACCTTGATTTCGTGCTTCTAAAAATTCCTCTTTAGTCGGCTTTCTACCAATATTCATATCGAAAGCTTGCAGCCAATTTTCCCGTTGCTCTTGGTATTGATCCGATTCTGAAAGAACTTGCTTTTCTTCTTTAGGAGAAGCCTCAACAAATTCTTCTTTGAGAAACTCTACAGCTGGCTCCTCTTGCCCCAAATTTTCTTCCTGAGTCACCGAGCTTTGCTTCTCTTCAGCTGGCCCATCGTTACTTTGTCCTGCTGGAGCCGCAATAGAAATAATCTTCTTGGGATCAAAGTCAGAACGTTTTCCTTCTAAAAACTCATCTGCGGTTGGCTTTCTACCAATCACTTGCTCAAAAAGCTCAACCCACTTTTCTTTCGTTACCATAAATCACCTCCAAGAACCTTACATCATCATAAGACTCATCAACAATGAGAAAGCGATGAAAGTAAAGATAAATGTAATCACACCATTGACAATAATTGCCAGTAAATATTTATAAAAAGGATCCATTGACGTGCTGGATTTTGAATAAATCAAAGCAAAGGTTGCTCCGACCCCAATTAACACTAAGCCGATCCATGCTAGAAAGAGGGAAACAGACATAATCCCAAGTAAACTAAATAAGGCAGAAAAAGCCACAAAAGGTAAGACAATCGCATAGAGTCTGCCATACCAGTCAAATGCCTTATTAAAGCTAAAGCTTCCATCCTTATAGACCATGCGTTTTACAGCAAAGCCTCCTAAAATAATGGAGAAAAGAACGAGGGCTGCCGCTATCAGTGAGACTAAGAAAAGTCTAAAGTCAAAAGTCGGACCACTATAAAAGCCAAAACTCACCGAAGAAATAATATTATAAAAGTTATAATTCACCACGATAGCTGCAAAGAAAACAGTCAATCCTAGAGAAAGATAGCCATTTAATTTGCTACTTTCAACTTCTGAAGTTGGCGACTTCCAAGCAGAAACAAGCCAAGCCCAGAAACCTTTCATTGTTTTAGAAAATTCACTTGGTTGCGCCGGCTGTTGCTGACTGTAGTATGCCTGTGACCCTTGCTGAAAATCCTGCCCATTGAACTGACTTTGCGGATTGTTTTGATAAGCTTGCTGATTGAAGCCTTGCGGACCAGAAGATTGAGGCTGACCAACGAACTGGTTAGGTTGCCCACCATTTGGCTGTTGATAAGGATATCCCTGTTGAGCAAATGATTGTGTTTGATTAGCAAAATGATTTTGGTTAGGCTGTTGCTGAGGAAGCTCTTGATATTGCTGCCCAGTTGGCTGAGCGAACGGTGCATGCCCATTCTGTTCCTCAAAACTATTTTGCGGCTGAGCATAATATTCACCGTTTGAAGCTCCTCCTTGTGCTCGAACAGAGTCTGATATGATTGAGCCAGTTTCACTTCCAACTTGGTTCGTACTTGTCACCTCAGATTCCACAAATTCACCAGCCAGCAAAGCTTGAGTAATTTCCGCATCCGTTGCTGAACGGCCATTCACAGCTTCAAAATATTCGAGCCAATCTTGCTTTAACATATAAAAATCTCCCATCAATAAATGATTATCCTCATATTAGTATACAAAAAATCAGGTAAAAATTCAATCAAGGCAATAGGCACGCATAAATAGCAAAAAATATGAAGTAAGCCAAATACTTTAATCAAAAAGTAAAAAGACCACATCCTATATGGATATTATCTAATCTACGAAAACTTATAAATTATAGAGACATTATAGAAAAGTCCAAAAACAGAACCCATAAAATATAAAAAACAACAGCATTTAGCCGTTGTCTTTTATGAATTAACATATCGGGAAGACAGGATTCGAACCTGCGACACCTTGGTCCCAAACCAAGTACTC
>CAURCE010000042.1:0-10378 GCA_963523365.1 uncultured Streptococcus sp. | reverse complement strand
AATTATATTAAACAGTATACAAATAGTAATGGAGAAAATTTTTATTTTGCAATAGTCGTTTCAGAATAATAAGGAAGTTATAAAAGTGTTTACTATACAGATGACCATTATAAACGTTTAAAAAAATTAAGTAGATTAGAAAAAAATGATAAAAAATAAAATTCACTATATACTAAAACAAAAGATTGACGAAATACTATCTTCTGAAGATTTTGTAATTCTATTCGACGGGAAGAAAATTCGCAATAAGAATGAATTATTTCGTTTTCTTAAGGACACTATAGATCTTCCTGATTCGGATAATTGGAGCTCAATTATAGATTGGTTAACTGATCTATCTTGGTTGAAAGCAGATAAATATGCTTTTGTATTTGACAATTATAATTCTTTCTTAGCGGATGATCTTGTTTCGAAGGAGCTATTTTTAGAAATTCTGAAAGAAGACGTGTTGCCGTGGTGGGAAAATGATGCTAAAAAATATGTAGTAGGAGGAGTTGCAAAGAGTTTTCAAGTCTATATAATAAAAAATGATTAGGAGTAGAGTCGAAACTAATTATATAGAGGTTATCAAAGATATATCAAACTTCATTTGCTTATATTTTTTGAACGAATATTGGTAAAAATTGAACTGCACCCCAAAAGTTAGACAGAAAATCTAATTTTTGGGGTGTTTTGCTATGAAATTATAAGAAAGTGTTTCTATTCTTTACACTCATCCAAAAATTATATTTTCCTCCCCACAGAACTCTGCCGTATGGATAAGCAGGACAAGCTCATTGGGAATAAAATTCGTAATAAGAATAGATTATTTCCCTAATTCTTTGGCAAAAAAATTCAATCTCTATAGTGTAAACGCTTGCAATATTTTGGTAGGAGGAGTATAATGTAAGCAAAGATAGGGAAAGGAAAAACTTCATTTCGCATTCGATTTGCTTTGCTGATATATTTATTTGTAACATATAAGTCGTTGCTTTACTGGACTATTGGTTAAATCATTGGGTAGGCCTGCTTAGCCTATCTGATTATGACAGTGGGATAGAAAGTAGAAGCTTTTAGATGGTTTTCAGTCTTCGAGATGTTAACCGATAGTTGCTTTGTGATCAATATTTCTAATGCTAAGATAAAAGAAAATCATTAGCGCTTAAAGGAATTAAAAATTTAATAAATTAAATAATCAACATTATTGTTAGTCAGTTCCGAATAGGATAAACTGATTGCTCCTATATCAGCAAGGTGAATCAGACCTCTAGCCGAGTCACGCTAGAGGTCATTTTGATGGATTCAGCAGCTATTGCTGGAGTATGGCCTCAGCTAGTGAGGACTAAGAAAGCGGCTAGGGCTTGCTGGGAAAGAAAATTGTCACGAAACTCTTTTGTCTTCCATTAGGCTAGGTATCTGAAAAGTGATATAATATAGTTAGCAAAACACAAGGAGAAAAGCAATGAAATCAGCAGTTTATATCAAGGCTGGTCAAGTTGGACTAGTAGAAATGGATCATCCGCAAATTCTAGACCCAGATGATGCCATTATCCGCATTGTTCGGACCTGTGTCTGCGGCTCTGACCTGTGGAGTTATCGAAATGAGCAGGTGAAGCCTGGGCGCATGAACAGTGGACATGAGGCGATCGGGATTGTCGAGGAAGTTGGTGAGGCAGTAACGACTGTGAAAGCAGGCGATTTTGTCATTGCTCCATTTACCCATGGATGCGGGGACTGCGACGCTTGCCGAGCAGGATATGACGGGACTTGTGACCGGCATATTGGCAATAACTGGTCAGATGGGGTGCAAGCGGAATATATGCGCTTTGAGTATGCCAACTGGGCTTTGGTGAAGATTCCGGGTCAGCCGTCAGACTATTCAGAGGGGATGCTTAAGTCCTTCTTGGCGCTGGCTGATGTCATGCCGACAGGCTACCATGCGGCGCGTGTGGCAGATGTTAAACCAGGCGACAAGGTAGTTGTCATTGGGGATGGCGCTGTTGGACAATGTGCTGTTATCGCGGCTAAGATGCGGGGAGCTTCCCAAATCGTCCTCATGAGCCGTCACGAAGACCGACAAAAGATGGCGCTTCAATCAGGAGCGACAGCTGTGGTCGCTGAGCGTGGAGAAGAAGGCATTGCCAAGGTACGCGAAATCCTTGGCGGCGGAGCCGACGCTGCGCTTGAATGTGTCGGAACAGAAGCGGCTGTCGACCAAGCCCTTGGAGTCCTCCATAATGGTGGTCGATTAGGTTTTGTTGGTGTTCCCCACTATAATAATCGTGCCCTTGGTTCCACCTTTGCTCAAAACATCACAGTGGCAGGTGGTGCAGCCTCTGTCACCACCTATGACAAGCAAGTCTTGCTGAAAGCAGTTCTTGATGGTGATATCAATCCAGGTCGCGTCTTTACTTCCAGCTATAAACTAGAAGAGATTGACCAAGCTTATAAAGATATGGATGAACGCAAGACCATTAAGGCCTTGATTGTACTTGACTAACGAAAAAATTCTAGTAGAGGATGTCTACTAGAATTTTTTTAATACAAATCCCAATCCGGTGTTGAGAATTTCTTGGTTTGGGTCATATAAAAATGTGTGAAATGGATTTCCATTGCTAAAGTCATCAAGGTTGCAATCGTAATAACGATGTTAGGATTGGCTGAGAAAAGCAGGGAAAGAACCAGTCCGATAAAGAAGAATGCAGCTTGTAAGCCATAGTAGAGCTTGTCATACTTGAGGTAACTCTTGTTAAAATAGCCATTTGCAAGGATAGCAGCTTGGAAGAGCCCGATACCCGTATAGAAGAAACCAGTCGCAAAGAGGTGCTGAGCTTCAGGATTGACCAAGAAACTCATAGAAACAGTCACCATAATCAAGCCGATAAAAATCGGATAATGACTATAAATCAAGAAGATTCCTTTATTATTACCTTCTTCATCAATAGCATGGTCAAACTGACCAAAGTAGTTCATAAAGAGGTTGATCATGATGATAAAGTAAAGGATAGAATGAATGGAGAAATGTTCCAGTGTAAAGAAATCTGCTAGTCCCATAATCATCTCACCAAAAGTAATGATAACTAAAAGCGAGATGCGCTCAATCAGGTGGGGAAGATTAATTTGAAAATGGGAAACTTTTCGGGTCAATAGGACGGGCATGATAAAGGTCAGGAGAATCCCAGTTATGTAGACATGAATTCCAAGATGAATTGGCAAGAGAGCAGCTAGGTAGACCAGGACAGTTCTGAGACCGGTCATCCAAAGAAACCCCTTGATGCTTTTACGATTGGCCGAAGTGGTAGACTTCCGGAAGTATTCTACTAGGTATTGGAAAAATAGGGTTAAAGTCAGGGTTCCCACTGTCCAGCAGAAGGTATGGAAATAGGATTGCCAGTCATTAGTAATCATATTTGCTATCAAGAGTAGCATAGCCATATTGACGAACATGACGACCATATTGAAAAGAGAATTCTTTCCGTAACGATTCGTGTAGACGGTCTGAATCATCCAAGAATTGACCAGAACTAGAAGCGACATCAGGAAACCAAAGATGGCATCTAATGATAAGACACCATGGTGAAGATGATGGATAAGGGCAGTCGTTTTGGATATCGCGTAGACAAAGACCAAGTCGTAAAAAAGCTCACTAAACTCTACCCGTTTGTGTTTGATTAGATTTGTCATTGTAAATCCTTTCGTGGCAATTTCTAACAATTTATTATAACAGAAAATGTCTATCATAAGAAAGATTGTTTTTTACCAGTTGTTTTGGCGTAAATTATCATTCGGCTGTCAGGCATTGTCATTTACCTGTCAGTTTCTGTATCGTATAATAGTCTCATCAATCAAATGAAACAAAAGAGGAAATCAACGTGTCAAACAAAAAAGTTATCTTAGTCACAGGCGCTTCATCAGGTATGGGAAAATTGTCAGCCCAAGACCTCATTAAAGCAGGTCACACAGTCTACGCCGTTGCTCGTAGCGTGGACAAGATGAAAGATTTGGAAGCTCTCGGAGGTCACATCATGAAGATGGACGTGACCAATGAAGAAGATATCGAGAAAGTAGTAGCGCAAGTTATCGCTGAACAAGGTCGTATCGATGTTCTCTGGAACAATGCGGGTTATGGTCTCTATGGTCCAGTAGAAGACTTGTCCATGGAAAAAGCTCAACAACAATTTGAAGTCAATGTTTATGGTGTAGCACGCTTGACCAAGAAAGTCTTGCCTTACATGCGTGCTCAAAAAGATGGGCTTATCATTAACACTTCATCAATGGGTGGAAAAATCTATACACCACTTGGGGCGTGGTATCACGCATCAAAACATGCCATTGAAGGATTTAGCGACTGCCTTCGTATGGAAGTCAAAGAATTTGGTATCAAGGTCGTTGTTTTAGAGCCAGGTATGATCAATACAGGTTTCAACGCAACAGTTGGTCAAAATTTCTCCTACGAGTCCAAGAACGGAGCATACAGCCGTTTGGTCCATGGCTACATCAAAGCTATGGAAAACAACCCAGCACCAGGTTCAAACCCAGAAGTGATTTCACGTACTGTTCTCAAAATTATCAACGCTCGCAACCCTAAAACACGTTATCTAGTTGGACGTGGAGGGAAACTCTTGGTCGGTATTCGCCGTATCTTTGGTGACAAATTCTTCGACCGTATGATGCTCATGTCTATGCGTTAATAGAAATGGAGAAACCCTATGCGTCTTAGTCTTAGTCAGCAGTATATTGACAATTTGAAACTGATCGGGCTAGACCTGAACATGATTTTGGAACTGGCCAATCTTCCAGATACCACTTGGAAGGAAGAAATGAATCTCTCGACTCTGGATTACTACCATCTGTTGACGGCTTTTGACAAGGTGGCCAATGATGAGCAGATTATCGCTATGAGCCGTATCAAGGACATTCAGATGTTCATGCCCCCTTTCTTTGCGGCTCTTTCATCGAAAAATGCTCTTGCAGCGATAGAACATTTTGCCAAATACAAGAAAATCACAGGTCCCATTGTTGTCAGTATCGAAACTTTTAATGATTTAGTCCGTGTCAACTACCGTTATGACTATCCCGGTCTCGACTTGCCTCGTTTCGCCCTTCTCAATTAACAGCTGTTATTGGTGGATTTGATTCGGACAGGGACGGGAGAAACTATCACGCCAGTACATGTCGGGACTCCCTATACTTATGAAGAGTTGAGTCAGTCCACGCTTGGTTGTCACGTGGAAGAAATGGAGGGCAATGAAGTTGTCTTTAAAAAGGCAGATTTGGAGAAGCCATTTTTAACTGCCAATAATGTCATGTTGGACTATCTAGAGCCTCAACTCAAGGAGCGTTTGGCAGAAGCCGTGACTAGTGAAAGTTTTACCGGTATCGTTCAGCAAAAACTCTATCAGGCTATCCCAAGTGGTGCCTTTGGTATCGAAGATATCGCAGCAACTCTCGGTATTAGTAGCAGGACCTTGCAACGAAACCTAACGGCAGAAGGCACTAAGTTTAACCAAGAATTGCAAAATGTGCAAAAGATTCTAGCCTTTGGTTACTTCAAAAATCCTGACATGACAACGGATGATGTAGCCTATCTGCTGGGCTATTCGGAAGTGTCCTCCTTCTCACGAGCCTTTAAAAAGTGGACAGGAAAGACCATTTCAGAGTATCGTGAAGAAAATAAAGCGCTATAATAAATGGAAGGTATGACTTTCAGAATTGAGAAGAGAGATACTTATCAGGGCACTGGTTCAAAGAATTAAGCCAGAACAATGGCTTTGAGTAAGTCTGTTCATCCATTCAGCCTATATAAGATAGGGCAGTTTCCCAAGTAATCTTCTAATCGATATTAGGAGATCAGTATAGGGAATTCCGCTCGGATAATAGAATTTAGTCTCAGACTAGGTTCTATTATTTTTTATCTTGTGAGTAGATCTAGTTTCTAAAATGAAACGGGGAGGGGCTTTCTTCGCATGTTACATCAGAAAGAAAGAAGTGGCCAGAAACTTACTGTATCAAATACCTATTCTGAGATTTCTAGCTTGCTCTATGAGTTTCCTTTGTTTTGAAAAAAGCGTGAAAAAATGCTATAATGACTAAGATGTGCAAACTTTGTTTGCAAAACTGTAATTCGACTTGGCTTGCCAAGGACCGTTAGTATTAAAATCAAGGAATCTTTGATAAAGGAGATTCTAAAATCGATAGGAGTAAAAATGAGTAAAAGCACGATTAAGCTGATTACTTTGGGCGGCGTCCGCGAGAATGGGAAAAATCTCTACGTCGCCGAAGTGGATGATTCCATTTTTGTATTGGATGCTGGGCTCAAGTACCCAGAAAATGAGCAGTTGGGAGTAGATGTAGTCATTCCCAACATGGATTATTTGTTTGAAAATAAAGACCGAATTGCGGGTGTCTTTCTGACTCACGGTCATGCGGATGCCATCGGTGCACTGCCCTATCTTTTGGCAGAAGCTAAGGTACCAGTCTTTGGTTCGGAATTGACGATTGAGCTAGCTAAGCTCTTTGTCAAAAACAATGATGCTGTTAAGAAGTTCAATGATTTTCATGTTATCGATGAAAATACAGAAATTGAATTTGGCGAAACGGTTGTCTCTTTCTTCCGGACGACCCACTCGATTCCAGAGAGCTTGGGAATTGTTGTTAAGACGCGTGAAGGCAATATTGTTTATACGGGAGATTTCAAGTTTGACCAATCTGCCAGCGAATCTTATGCGACCGATTTTGGCCGTTTGGCTGAGATCGGTCGTGAGGGCGTTCTAGCTCTCTTAAGTGATTCAGCCAACGCTGACAGCACCGTGCAAGTGGCTAGTGAAAGCGAGGTTGGCCGTGAGATTACGGACACGATTTCGGATTGGGATGGGCGTGTCATCGTGGCAGCGGTTGCCAGCAACCTGTCTCGGATCCAACAGGTTTTTGAAGCTGCGGCAGAAACAGGTCGTCGTGTCGTTTTGACAGGCTTTGATATTGAAAATATCGTCCGTACGGCTATCCGCCTCAAGAAATTATCCTTGGCGGATGAGCGCCTGTTGATCAAGCCTAAGGAAATGTCTAAGTTTGAGGACCACGAGCTGATTATCCTGGAGACGGGTCGGATGGGCGAGCCCATTAATGGTCTACGCAAGATGTCCATTGGTCGTCACCGTTATGTAGAAATCAAAGACGGAGACTTGGTTTATATCGTTACAACGCCATCTATTGCCAAGGAAGCAGTCGTAGCGCGTGTGGAAAATATGATTTACCAAGCCGGTGGCGTGGTCAAGCTGATTACTCAAAACTTGCGTGTATCTGGCCATGCCAATGCGCGTGACTTGCAGCTCATGCTTAATTTATTGCAACCCAAGTATCTCTTCCCGATTCAGGGAGAATACCGTGGTCTGGACGCCCATGCTAAGGCAGCCATGGAAGTCGGGATTTTACCAGAAAATATCTTGATACCGAAGCGTGGTAGCATCATGTCCTACGAAAATGGCGACTTTGTGCCAGCTGGAGCAGTGTCAGCAGGCGATGTCATGATTGATGGAAATGCCATCGGTGATGTGGGCAATATCGTCTTGCGTGATCGTAAGGTTCTCTCTGAAGACGGTATCTTCATCGTGGCTCTCACGGTCAATCGTAAGGAGAAGAAAATCATTTCCAAAGCCAAGGTTCATACTCGAGGATTTGTCTATGTCAAGAAGAGTCGTGACATCTTGCGGGAGAGCACTGACCTGATCAATAAGACAGTGGAAGACTATCTGGCTCAGGATAACTTTGACTGGGGCGAGCTTAAGGGAACAGTCCGTGATAGTTTGGCTAAGTTCCTCTTCGAGCAAACCAAACGCCGGCCGGCTATTCTTCCGGTTGTCATGGAAGTTCGCTAGAGTCATTCGAGGGAGCAACTTTCCCAGTATTTTGCAGAGAGAAAGTCGAATATCGGCTTTTTCTTATCTTTTGGCGGTCGCAGAACAGGCTTTGCTTTCGGAGTGTGGCTGGCTGTGCTGCCTGGTCAAGAACAGTAGTTTTTACAAGAGGAGAAAAAAGATGGCAGTGATGCAGATAGAATATTATTCAGAAGCCTTGGAGATGGAGTGGGGAGTCAATGTCCTCTATCCAGATGCGTCGCGCGTGGACAAGCCAGATGATAAGGATATTCCTGTTTTGTATCTGCTTCATGGTATGAACGGTAATCACAATAGCTGGCTTAAGCGCTCAAATATCGAACGTCTGGTTCGCTCGACTAACTTGATTGTTGTGATGCCGAATACCAGCAATGGCTGGTACACCGATACTCAATACGGATTTAACTATTACGAGGCTATCGCTGAGGAGCTGCCACGGGTGCTCAAACGCTTTTTCCCAAATATGTCTGACAAGCGGGAGAAAAACTTTATTGCTGGTCTTTCCATGGGCGGATACGGAGCCTTTAAGCTGGCTCTTAAGTCTAACCGCTTTTCATACGCGGCTAGCCTTTCAGGGGCTTTGAGCTTTCTTGATAGTCATCCAGATGATGTTGAAATAGCAACACCAGCCTACTGGCGAGGGATTTTTGGAGACTATAAAGACTGGACCAGCAGCCCTCATTCGCTGGAGAACATAGCCAAGCAATCTGATAAAAAGACTAAGCTTTGGGCTTGGTGTGGCGAAGAGGACTTTCTCTATGCGGCCAATAACCATGCCGTGGAAAATTTGAAAAAGCTAGGACTGGATATTAGCTACAGCCACAGTCCTGGTAAGCACGAATGGTATTACTGGGAAAAGCAATTGGAGAAGGTTTTAGCTTGGCTGCCGATTGACTTTGTCCTCGAAGAAAGACTGTCTTAAAAAATCATGCGATTCAGCGGATTCTGGGTCGAGAATGTGATATAATAATAACGTTTGAATACGAAAGCAGGGGCAAGACACTTCTGCTATTCCCAAATAGGAGATCGAAAATTGACAAAAGATATTCGAGTGCGTTATGCACCAAGTCCAACTGGGCTTTTACACATCGGAAATGCGCGTACGGCGCTCTTTAACTATCTCTATGCTCGTCATCATGGCGGAACATTTATCATCCGTATCGAAGATACTGACCGCAAGCGCCATGTCGAAGATGGTGAGCGTTCACAGCTTGAAAACCTTCGTTGGTTGGGCATGGACTGGGATGAAAGTCCAGAAACACATGAAAACTACCGTCAATCAGAGCGTTTGGAATTGTATCAAAAATACATCGACCAACTGCTAGCTGAAGGCAAGGCCTACAAATCTTACGTTACAGAAGAAGAATTGGCTGCTGAGCGCGAGCGCCAAGAAGCAGCTGGCGAAACACCTCGCTACATCAATGAATACCTTGGCATGAGCGAAGATGAAAAAGCAGCTTACATCGCAGAGCGTGAAGCAGCAGGTATCATTCCAACGGTTCGTCTGGCTGTCAATGAAGCTGGTATCTACAAGTGGACGGACATGGTCAAGGGCGACATTGAGTTTGAAGGTGGCAATATTGGTGGTGACTGGGTGATCCAAAAGAAAGACGGTTACCCAACTTACAACTTTGCCGTTGTCATCGATGATCACGATATGCAAATCTCTCACGTTATCCGTGGTGACGACCATATTGCCAATACTCCAAAACAGCTCATGGTTTATGAGGCGCTTGGTTGGGAAGCACCAGAGTTTGGTCACATGACCCTGATTATCAATTCTGAAACTGGTAAAAAGTTGTCAAAACGCGATACCAATACCCTCCAGTTTATCGAAGATTACCGTAAGAAAGGTTATTTGCCAGAAGCAGTCTTTAACTTTATCGCACTTCTTGGTTGGAATCCTGGTGGGGAAGACGAAATCTTCTCTCGTGAAGAACTCATCAAACTCTTCGATGAAAATCGCCTCAGCAAATCTCCAGCTGCCTTTGACCAGAAAAAGATGGACTGGATGAGCAATGAGTATATCAAGAATGCGGATTTTGAGACAATCTTTGAAATGGCAAAACCATTCTTGGAGGAAGCAGGACGCTTGACCGACAAGGCTGAAAAAATGGTAGAACTCTACAAACCACAAATGAAGTCAGTGGATGAGATTGTACCATTGACAGACCTCTTCTTCTCAGACTTCCCAGAGTTGACGGAAGCTGAGAAAGAAGTGATGGCTGGTGAAACTGTTCCTGTGGTGTTGGAAGCCTTCAAAGCAAAATTGGAAGCAATGACGGATGAAGAATTTGTGACAGAAAACATCTTCCCACAAATCAAAGCCGTCCAAAAAGAAACAGGTATCAAGGGCAAGAATCTCTTCATGCCAATCCGTATCGCTGTTTCTGGCGAAATGCACGGTCCAGAATTGCCAGATACCATCTACCTGTTAGGCCGCGAAAAATCTATCCAGCATATCGAGAACATGCTAAATCAAATTCAATAAGATAAACCAGCTTTCG
>CAURCE010000041.1:0-10483 GCA_963523365.1 uncultured Streptococcus sp. | reverse complement strand
GAGTTGTCAGAGCTGATTGAGCAGTTTGGCGTGGAAATCATTGCCATCGGAAATGGAACGGCCAGCCGAGAAAGCGAAGCCTTTGTAGCGGAAGTTTTGAAATCTCATCCAAATGTCAGCTATGTCATCGTCAATGAGAGCGGAGCATCTGTCTACTCAGCTAGTGAACTAGCTCGTCATGAGTTTCCAGATTTGACGGTTGAAAAGCGCTCAGCTATTTCCATTGCCCGCCGTCTGCAGGATCCTTTGGCAGAGCTGGTCAAGATTGATCCTAAGTCTATCGGGGTTGGTCAGTACCAGCATGATGTTAGCCAGAAAAAACTGTCTGAAAGTCTTGACTTTGTCGTGGATACCGTGGTCAACCAAGTCGGGGTCAATATCAACACCGCCAGTCCTGCCCTGCTGGCCCATGTAGCTGGTCTCAATAAGACTATTTCAGAAAATATTGTCAAGTATCGGGAAACAGAAGGTTTGATTCGGTCTCGCGAGGCCATCAAGAAAGTGCCACGTCTGGGTGCGAAGGCTTTTGAACAGGCAGCAGGCTTCTTGCGCATTCCTGAAAGTGATAACCTGCTGGATAATACAGGAGTTCACCCAGAGTCTTATAAGGCCGTAGAAGAGCTCTTTAAGCGTCTGGAAATCAGCAGTTTGGATGAGGAAGCCCAAGCCAAATTAAAGGCTGTTCAGGTTGCTAGTTTGGCTGCAGAGCTGGTCTTAGGAGAAGAAACCCTCAAAGACATTATTGCAGATTTGCTCAAGCCTGGCCGAGATTTGCGTGATTTCTTTGACGCGCCAGTGCTACGGCAGGATGTCTTGGATATCAAGGACCTACGCATCGGTCAAAAACTGGAAGGCGTTGTCCGCAATGTCGTCGATTTCGGAGCCTTTGTGGATATCGGTATCCACGAAGATGGTCTTATCCATATTTCTAATATCAGTAAAAACTTTGTTAAGCATCCAAGTCAAGTCCTGTCTGTTGGCGATTTGGTTACTGTCTGGGTGGATAAGCTAGATGTGGAGCGGGAGAAGGTCAACCTCTCTCTGATAGCGCCAAATGAATCTAACTAACTACGTTAAGCAGGTGTCGCTAGAAGATTTCGGTTGGGAATTCCGCCACCAAGCTTATTGGAACAAGCGTCTCAGGACGACTGGCGGACGCTTCTTTCCCAAAGACGGACATCTAGATTTCAATCCGAAAATTTATGAAACTTTTGGGCTTGAAACTTTTCGAAAAATTGTCCGTCATGAGCTAGTCCACTATCATCTCTATTATCAGGGCAAGGGCTACCGCCATGGAGATAGAGATTTTAAAGAATTGCTCAAGCAGGTGGATGGTCTACGTTATGCTCCTCCATTGTCCAACTCGCGATCCTCTCTCTTCTATGAATGCTTGAGCTGTGGAGCACTTATCCGTCGCAGACGCAGGGTAGACATAAAAAAATATCGTTGCGGTTGTTGTAGAGGAAAACTGTCCTTTCTCAAAGAGTAAACAAACAAAGAGTGAGAGAACTAAAAACGAATAGATGCAGAATCAGCCTTCGGGCTGATTTTTTTGTCCTGCCACTATGGTAAAATGAAGGAAAGAATGAGAGTTGAGGTCATCATCATGAAAACTAAGTTTTATAAATTAAGAAGAAACCGAGTAATTTCAGGGGTTTTGTCGGGATTGGCTGATAAATTTAACTTTGATCTTGGCTTGTTACGCTTTTTATTCATCATTTTTACAGTTTTCAATTTTGGCTTAGGAATTTTGATTTATATTTTGTTGGCTGTTGTGATGCCTTATAAGGAAGATGTGGAAGCGGAAATGTATGGAACGGGCCCTCGCAAAATGAAAGATGCCGAGCCAATAAATGACAATGACGGCTGGTTTTGGTAAAATAACAAATATAAAATTCGGGAGTATTCCCGAATTTTTGCTGGATGTAGAAGAAAGATAGAAGTTCCAGGAGATATTTTCCATCAGGCTTCTAACATTCAAATCGATACTTTAAGTGTTCCTATCCCAGATTGTTATTTTGAAGAACGGTATTCGTAGTTATTTTATATAGTTTATGCTACATAGACTTGAGATTTGCCTAGCTTCAGACATCCAAAAAAATAGAAAATGCTGGTTCAACTGGTCGCTTTAAATATTAGAAAGAGATTTAAATGAAACAATTTTCTTTACCATTATATATTTTGAAACTTTTCCTCTATTTAATTATTAGTTTGATCCTACATATGTTCCTTGTTTTTACGGCTACTATATTAGTAGGAGGGTATAAGAGTTTGATTGTTTTGCTTATTAGTACAGCAGTTTTTCCCCTTGGTCTGTGGAATTTTTTCTTTTTCCTTAAGGTATTATCTCCAGAGCAAAGTTCAAAGTTTTTGGTCGGTCTTGTATCTATTTTATTTCCGCCAATTATATCTATCATTTTTCTCGGATTTTGTAGAGGGTTCTTTTTGCCTTTGACCATATCCTTCTTTTCTGATAATCTATTTTATATTTTTGGGATGATAGTTTCAAATACAAGCGTCTATTCTCTGGCACATTTACTTAATTTCTACAACTATAAGAAGAAAGCTATTTATGAAGGTGAAGTAGATTAAATCTTGCAAATTCTACTTGAAAATGACTTATCCAAGGAGGAAATATGACAGAGGTTTGGAATGCCTATGACTTGAATCGAAATCAGCTCCCGCATCTCCTAGTTCGAGGAGAAAACATTCCTGAAGGGCAGTTTCATCTTTGTGTCAATGTCTTGGTTCGTCACCAAGATGGTGATATTCTCTTTATGCGGCGGTCAGCAAATAAAAGTCTCTATCCTGGCTACTACGAGTTTGGAGCGGGAGGAAGTGTGCTGGCGGGAGAGGATAGCCAGACAGCCGCCCTGCGGGAACTGGAAGAAGAAACAGGCTTGGTTCCCGACAGTATCAGACTGTTGGAGCAGGTGTGCTCTGTCGAAGACCAGTGCCACTTTGATTTCTATGAAGCGGTGGTGTCTGGGGACAAGAGCCAAGTCCGCTATCAGGCAGGCGAAACCGATGCCCATCTCTGGCTACCTCTAAGTGAAATACCGGCCTTTATCGAGAGCCATCCTTGCTTTCAAAATCAAAAAAGAATTCTCCAAAAATGGATAGGCTAGTTATTTTGACTGGCCTTTTTGCTGGCTGAGAGATGTTTTCACAAGCATCTAGGGAAAAATCCTGCTTAATTTCCAATCTTAAAAACTCTTTTAGGGTAAAAATTTGCTATAATAGAGAAAGATAAATTTGAAGGGAGCAGGGAATGTCTGTAAAGGTCAAAGATTTGATTGAAAAAGTCCGTTTACGCATCGTTTACGGCAGTGATGACCTCTTAGAAAAGGAGATTTCGACATCGGATATTTCGCGGCCGGGCCTTGAAATGACCGGCTATTTTGACTACTACACGCCAGAACGGATTCAGCTGATTGGGATGAAGGAGTGGTCTTATCTGATGAAGATGACATCCCACAACCGTCATCAAGTCCTTCTGAAAATGTTTCAACCAGAAACGCCAGTTGTCATTGTGGCGCGTGATCTGGAGATTCCTGAAGAAATGCGGCGAGCAGCCGAAGAAAAGCAAATCGCGATTCTTACCAGCCGCACATCAACCAGCCGTTTATCAGGGGAAATTTCTAGTTTCCTTGACTCACGTTTGGCGGTCAGAACCAGTGTTCATGGCGTATTGATGGATATTTACGGGATGGGAGTGCTGATTCAAGGGGACAGTGGTATTGGTAAAAGTGAAACTGGTCTTGAGTTAGTCAAGCGTGGCCATCGTTTAGTGGCGGATGACCGGGTTGATATCTTTGCCAAGGATGAAATGACTCTCTGGGGAGAGCCTGCTGAGATTCTTCGCCATCTCTTGGAAATTCGCGGTGTCGGCATTATCGATGTGATGAGCCTTTATGGAGCTAGTGCGGTTAAGGATTCTTCACAGGTACAGATTGCCGTCTATCTGGAAAATTATGATACCAATAAGACCTTTGACCGTCTGGGCAATAATGCAGAAGAACTGGAAGTTTCCGGTGTCAGAATTCCTCGGATTCGTATCCCAGTTAAGACAGGACGCAACATCTCTGTGGTGATCGAAGCTGCAGCTATGAACTATCGTGCTAAGGAAATGGGATTTGATGCCACCAAGATTTTTGAAGAACGACTGACTAATCTGATTAGCCAGAATGAGGTGAAAGATGCTTGATCCAGTAGCTTTTTCAGTCGGTCCCTTTAGTATTCGTTGGTATGCGATCTGCATTGTCACCGGCTTGATTTTAGCCGTCTATTTAGCCATGAAGGAAGCACCACGCAAAAGAATGATTCCAGATGATATTCTTGATTTCATTCTGATTGCCTTTCCCTTGGCTATCCTTGGAGCGCGGCTCTACTATGTGATTTTTGAATGGTCTTATTATGGCAAGCACTCTCTGATTGAGATTTTTCAGATTTGGAATGGTGGTTTAGCAATTTACGGTGGTTTGATCACTGGTGCCCTTGTCCTCTATTTCTTTTCACAAAGAAGGCTGATCAATCCTGTTGATTTCTTGGATATTGCAGCACCTAGCGTCTTGATCGCTCAGAGCATCGGCCGTTGGGGCAATTTCTTTAACCAAGAAGCCTATGGAGCGGTGGTCAAAAATCTTAATTATCTGCCGTCCTTCATCCGCAACAATATGTACATAGATGGTGCTTATCGCCAGCCAACCTTTTTGTACGAATCCCTTTGGAATTTACTTGGCTTTGCCCTATTGCTAATCTTGCGACGCCGGTCTAAATTCTTCCGTCAGGGAGAATTGGCAGCCTTTTACCTGATTTGGTACGGCTTTGGCCGGATGATTATCGAGGGTATGCGGACTGATAGTCTCATGTTCTTGGGTGTGCGTGTATCTCAGTGGCTGTCTGCAGCTCTGATTTTACTGGGCATCGGCATTATGATTTACCAAAGAAAAAAACAAGCCCCCTATTATCAAGAATGAGAGGAGAATATTATGCTTGAAATTGCTTATACTTTAGTTGCTGTTGCTTTGATTGTTTTTCTAATCTACATGACCCTCACCGTCAAAACACTCGGTGATAAGGCTGCAAAAATGCTGGATGAGACAGAAAATACGATCAAAGTGTTGACTTCTGATGTCAATGTCACCCTGCATCAAACCAATGATTTGATAGCCAAAGTCAATGTGTTGACAGATGATATCAACCACAAAGTAGCAACGATTGATCCGCTTTTCAATGCGGTGGCAGACCTATCCGAATCAGTATCTGATTTAAACGATCAGGCGCGTGTTTTAGGAAAAAAAGCAGTCGCAGCAGGAAGCACGACAGCCAAAACAACAGCAGGTCTAACGGCCCTTCGTTTGTTTACAAAATTATTCAAAAAATAAGAAAGTAGGTTTACTATGGGAAAAATTTCATCACTTTTATTAGGTGCTGTGTCTGGTGCAGCTGCAGCGTACTTTCTCACCAGCAAAAAAGGTAAAGAAATCACTGAAAAAGTTCAAGACTTTGTAGTCGACTATCGTGAAGATCCAGATAAGACTCACGAAGCAGTTGTTCAATCAGTAAAGGACTTTTCAGATCAGGCTGTTAAGGCCATCAACCAAACCAAGGAAAAGGTTGAAAATGGCGAAATTACAGCAGAAACAGTATTGGAGTCTGTAAAGGATACGACCAAGTCAGTAGTGGACTATTCACAGGATAAATTCCAAGAAATCAAAGAAAAGTTTGAAAAAGAAGAGGAAATTCTTGAAGAAGAAATTTCTGATATCGTGGTGGAAGAAGGAGAAAAAGCCCCTTCAGAAGAAATCATCATTGATTTAGAAACAGAAGAACTTGAAAAATAAAAAAATTAGGCTAGCATTTGCTAGCCTATCTTGATTTTTAAAGAAGAAAGCACTATCATATAAATAAAAGGGGGGTATTGGTATGAAAAATTTAAAAGTACTTGCCTTGCTTGGTTTAGGCTGCTGCTTACTAGCCTGTTCTCGGCAGAAAGCTTCAGAGTCCCCTAAGTCTGGAAGCTCTGACTCTTCTTCTAAGGCTTCTAGCATGAGTCAAGCCCGATCGAAAACAGCTGGCAGTAGTCAATCTAGTGCTAATCAATCTAGCCCTAGCCAGAGCTCTGCTTCTGCGGAGTCAGAAAGCTCTAGTCAGACCAGTGAAAAGGTCAGAGAGGAGGAGACACAGCCTTCTAGAAAAGAAGCATCATCCCCAATCAGAAAGCGCCTGGAAGTTCCTATGCAGATCCAGCGAGCTTGGAATACTTGTGCACCGACCTCTGTCAGTATGATTCTAGCTTACAGGGGCGTTCAGGCTAGTCAGGAAGAATTAGCACGAGCGATGGGCACCGATGAGACTTTCGGCACCCATAATGTCAATGCAATCCGTGTCTTAAATCAATATTTATTTGGTTATGCGGAAGTGCCGGCAGGCCAAGCGGGCTATCATCTTGCTACAGTGACTAGTAGTGCCCCAAATTCTGAAGATATGCGTCTTTTTAAGGAGCGGCTGCGCAAGAATATTGATGATGGCTATCCGCTCTACTATACGATTGATAATGCCTCCATCTACCCAGGCCACAAGGGTGAACACAATGTTGTGGGGACGGGCTATGAATTATCAGCAGACGGCAGTAATGTCCTTGCAGTTTATTACATTGATCCGTCTTACACCGTTCAGGATCCAGTCTATGGAGGGCTGAAAAAGCTAACTCCAGAAGAATTGTTGGCAGCTATGTGTGCTTGTCAGGAACCAAATTACGCTTGGTAAAGAAAAGAAAAACGAGATCTTTCGATCTCGTTTGATTTAATTCGTAGATAATTAATGTCTCTTTCTTCGAACAGTGCGATATCCTTGAATAATCATAAGACTTAGGACAATAGCAAGTGAGAAAGATAGAAAAGTGCTCATTTTTGCAGACAAAAAAATAAAGCTAAAAAAGACTGTCAAAATACAGAATAAAGCGATATTTATAAAGAAAAATAGCTCACGTAATTGTGATGCTGATTCTGCTTGGGGCAGGTATTCTTGATAGGATATTTCCTTAGTTTGTTCTGTCGAATCATGCAGGGGCGCTGATTCAAACTGTTTAAAATCTCTTACAGCCATTGTCTCTCTCCTAGTAGTACCTTATCATTCTATCATGTTTCTATGATTAGATATATTACAAGATAGTTACAAAACGAATAAAATCGAATTAAGAAATCATAATTCCTAATTTTTTGGTATAATAATGATATGAAAAAAATAATTATTACAGCAACAGCTGAAAGTATAGAACAAGTTCAAGCCTTATTGGAAGCAGGAGTAGATCGTATTTATGTCGGTGAGGAAAACTACGGTCTTCGTTTACCACATAACTTCACTTATGACGAATTAAATCGTATCTCACAAATAGTTCATCAGGCAGGAAAAGAAATGACCGTTGCCGTCAACGCTTTGATGCATCAGGACATGATGGACCAGATCAAGCCTTATTTGGATTTTCTTCAGGAGATTGAAGTGGACTATATCACCGTTGGGGATGCAGGTGTATTCTACGTCTTGCAGCGGGATGGTTATAAGTTAAAAACGATTTATGATGCTTCAACCATGGTTACTAGCAGCCGTCAGATTAATTTTTGGGGCAAGAATGCTGGGGTGTCGGAAGCTGTTTTGGCGCGGGAAATTCCATCGGCAGAACTCTTTAAAATGCCGGAAATTCTTGAAATACCAGCAGAAGTCCTAGTTTATGGTGCGAGCGTTATCCACCACTCTAAACGTCCGCTTTTGCAAAATTATTATAACTTTACACACATCGATGATGCGAAATCAAGAGAGAGAGATCTATTTCTTGCGGAACCGAGCGATCCTCAGAGCCATTATTCAATCTTTGAGGACAAGCATGGGACTCACATTTTCGCCAATAATGACTTGGACTTGATGACCAAGTTGACAGAATTGGTTGACCATGGATTTACTCATTGGAAATTGGAAGGTCTCTATACTCCTGGTCAGAATTTTGTTGAGATTGCTAAGCTCTTTGTTCAGGCAAGAGATCTGATTGAAAAAGGTGAATTTAGCCATGACCAAGCTTTCTTGCTAGATGAGCTACTTCACAAATTGCATCCGAAGAATCGTTTCCTTGATACAGGATTTTATGATTACGATCCAGACATGGTGAAATAGACAGGATTTTGTTGCCTTTAGCTAAGTGGGCATCACCAAAAAGCTATTTGCTCACCAGAAATGTTTTAAGAAAAGGCACAGATGAATCTGCGCCTTTTTGAGTTCTTATCTATAAAAGTGGAGTGCTGGTTATGATTTCCAATAATCATAATTGTAGGTAGTTAGGATCATTTGCGTAATTTCTTCAGGCTCTTCTTGAGCTCCGCCGGCTATCCAAAGAGAAATAATCCCCTCAACACTGGATAGGAAGATTTCCAAGGCGTATTTCTGAGGGATATGAAAGTTCTCCTCTAAAAAACGCTGGGTAGCAGCTTCTTGCTTGTCGCTCAGAATGATACTGGTTATGAATTCCCGAATAGCTCCGCGAAAGTCAATATAATGGCTTCTAGTCAGGGCATTGATCAGACGTTCATTAGCACGCAGTATATGAAATTTGGCTATCATGAACCGTTTGGAATATTCGCCTTCTTCTTCAAAAAGACTATAACTATAAAGTTGAGAAATGATGTCGCTTTTGAGGCTATCAATCATCTGATATTTATCTTGGTAGTGGAGGTAGAAGGTGCCGCGATTAATCCCTGCTCGTTTGCAGAGCTTGCTGATGGAGATAGTATCAAACCTTTCCTCTGATAGTAGCTGAATCAAGGCTTCTTTGATGTCTTCCTTGGTACTAGTTTTTCGTTTCTGGGCCATTTTTCTTCCTTTTTGCTTAAATCAACACTTTGTTGATTTTTGATTATTGCTTTTTATCTAAGCTCATTATATAATATCTGTGATTTAGAATCAACACCTTGTCGATTTAAGGAGATGAGGTTTGAAAAGGAGAGAAGAGATATGGCTTATATTGAAATGAAACATAGCTTTAAACGTTATCAGATGGGGGATACGGAAATAGTCGCCAATCACGATATTTCTTTTGAGATTGAAAAGGGGGAACTGGTCATTATCCTAGGTGCTTCTGGTGCTGGTAAGTCTACGGTGCTCAATATCCTCGGAGGTATGGATACCAATGATGAGGGAGACATTCTGATAGACGGTCAGAATATTGCTGACTACAATTCCCACCAGCTGACGGACTATCGCCGCAATGACGTGGGCTTCGTCTTTCAATTTTACAATTTGGTGCCCAATCTGACGGCCAAGGAAAATGTGGAATTAGCTTCTGAAATTGTCAAGGATGCTCAAGATCCAGTGGCCGTTCTAACTGCGGTTGGTATGGAAAATCGCCTCAATAACTTTCCTGCGCAGTTATCAGGCGGGGAGCAGCAGCGGGTGTCTATCGCTAGGGCGGTGGCAAAAAATCCCAAAATTTTGCTCTGCGATGAGCCGACAGGGGCTCTGGACTACGATACTGGCAAGCAAGTGCTGCAAATCTTACAGGACATGTCTCGCAATCAAGGAGCGACGGTGATTATCGTGACCCACAATGCTGCCTTGGCTCCCATTGCTGACCGGGTCATCCGTATGCACGACGCGAGAGTCAAAAGTATTACAGTCAATGAAGAGCCACAGGATATAAGTACATTGGAGTATTGATATGAAGAGAAAGATTTATTGGAAAGATATTCTGCGCTCCTTCACTAGCTCTAAAGGACGTTTCCTATCTATTTTAATCCTTATGATGCTGGGTTCTCTAGCTCTCGTGGGGCTCAAGGTCGCTCCTCCCAATATGCGCAGAACAGCAACAGATTACTTGAAAGAACAGCGAACCATGGACTTGGCTGTTATGGCGGACTATGGTTTGGATAAGGCGGATCAGAAAGAGCTGGAAGCTATCAAGGGAGCTGATGTCGAGTTTGGCTATCTGACAGATGTCACCGTGGACGAGGAGGCCCTCCGAGTATTCTCAGATACCAAGGATATTTCAAACTTTCAAGTGACCTCTGGTCGTCTTCCTAAGAAAGAGCAAGAAATTGCCCTGGCTAGCTTTTGGTCTAAGAAATATAAGCTTGGTCAGGAGATTGATCTGACCGAAAAAGCCGGCAGCCGGTCAGTTCTGAAAAACAAGACCTATAAGATTGTGGGATTTGTCAACTCGGCAGAACTCTGGTCTGATAGAAATCTAGGCAATGCGACTAGTGGTAGCGGGGCTTTATCAGCCTATGCTGTAGTCAGCCCTAAGGCCTTTGATACAGATGTTTACAGTATTGCCCGCCTGCGCTATCATGATTTAGAAAAGCTGGCTCCCTTCTCTGAAAGCTATCAGGAGCGTTTGGAGCAGCACCAGACTGCTTTGGACAAGAGCCTGGAAGATAACGGAGTGGCTCGCTTTAAGCGATTAGAGGCAGATGCCAAAAGCACCATTCAGAAGGGC
>CAURCE010000040.1:0-10641 GCA_963523365.1 uncultured Streptococcus sp. | reverse complement strand
GACGCTTGTTTATGAGGATGTCCGCAAGTTTGGGACCATGGAGCTCTTGAGAAAGAATCAGCTGGAGGCTTATTTTGCTGCCAGAAAACTTGGTCCTGAGCCGACAGAGGCGGACTTTCTTTTGGCGCCTTTTGCCGCAGCTTTGAGTCGCTCCAAGAAGCCTATCAAACCCTATTTGCTAGAGCAGACCTTGGTTGTTGGTCTGGGCAATATCTATGTAGATGAGGCGCTTTGGCGGGCGCGGATTCATCCGACAAGGCCAGCAGCTAGTCTAAAGCCTGCTGAAGTCAAGCGACTGCGTGAGCAGATTATTGAAGTTTTGCAGCTTGGGATTGAGAAGAGGGGTTCGACTATTCGGACCTACCGCAATGCTTTGGGCGAAGATGGCACGATGCAGGATTTTCTGCAGGTCTATGGAAAGACTGGTCAACCCTGTGCTAGATGCGGCAGCCCGATTGAGAAAATTAAGCTGGGTGGACGCGGTACTCATCTCTGTCCTCACTGCCAGAAAGCGAGGTAGCTGCCATGCCAAGAATTATCGGTATCACTGGTGGCATTGCCTCGGGTAAGTCAACCGTGACAGAGTTTTTGCGGCAGCAGGGCTATCAAGTCATTGATGCGGATCAGGTAGTGCATGAGCTGCAGGAGCCAGGCGGACGGCTTTACCAAGCTCTTTTATCCGCTTTTGGCCCAGCTATCTTACAGGAAGATGGGCGATTGGACCGACCCAAGCTGGGAGCTATGATTTTTGGGAATCCCGAACTCTTGGCCCAGTCTAGCCAGCTTCAGAACGAGATTATTCGAGAGGAACTAGCTCGCAGACGAGACTTGTTGGCAGAGACGGAAGCTGTCTTTTTTATGGATCTTCCCTTGCTGATTGAGTTACAATATGAAGACTGGTTTGACCAGATCTGGCTGGTGGATGTGACGGAGGAAACTCAGCTTAGCCGCCTCATGACCCGAAACGCTCTCAGTCGGGAAGAGGCAGAAAAACGCATAGCAGCTCAGCTATCTCTCCAAGAAAAGCGAAAGAGAGCGGACGTGTTGATTGAGAATAATGGTGGGCTAGAGGAGACAAGACAGCAGCTTCGCGATGCTTTGCAGAAATTAGAAAGAAGATGATTCTATCACGGTACAAGTAAATTGGAAACATAATCTGAAAATTGCTTGGTTTAGCAACTTCCTGACAGGTGCCAGTATTTCCCTGGTCACTCCTTTCATGCCGCTGTTTGTGGAGCAGCTGGGAGCGCGTGGTCACGAAGTGGAGTACTATGCAGGTCTGGGTATTGCTCTGTCAGCTGTTTCAGCGGCCTTTTTATCTCCTGTCTGGGGCAGTTTGGCTGACCGTTATGGCCGTAAACCTATGATGATTCGGGCTGCTACGGCTATGGTCTTTACCATGGGCGGCATTGCCTTTGTGCCTAATATTTTTTGGCTCTTGGTCTTACGCTTTCTCAACGGCGTTTTTGCGGGTTATGTGCCCAACAGCACCGCCTTGATTGCCAGTCAGGTTCCTAAGGAAAAGACGGGTTATGCGCTGGGAACTTTGGCAACAGGTGTTGTTGCGGGCAATCTCATGGGGCCCTTAATTGGTGGAGTGATTGCTGAAGTTTTTGGTATCCGCAATGTCTTTCTACTGATTGGCTTTTTCTTCCTAGTGGCGACCCTGATGACGGCTACTTTTATCCGAGAAGATTTTAGGCCAGTCACCAAGGAAGAGGAGATTGGATTTGGAGAACTGATTCGTCAGATTAGATATCCCAAGCTCTTGCCCACTCTTTTTCTGACCAGCTTTGTTATCCAGTTTGCAGCCCAGTCTATCGGCCCAATTCTCTCCCTCTATATTCGGGAGTTAGGTCAAACGGACAATCTGATTTTTGTATCTGGCCTGATTGTTTCGAGTATGGGGCTGTCTAGTATGCTGAGCTCAAGTATTTTAGGTCGGATGGGGGATCGGATGGGCAATCATCGCCTGCTGGTTTTAGCTCAGTTTTATTCCATTATCATTTACCTGCTTTGTGCTCATGCAGGCTCTTCGCTCCAACTCGGTTTTTACCGTTTCTTGTTTGGTTTAGGGACTGGAGCTTTGGTGCCGGGGGTCAATGCTCTATTGAGCAAAATCACGCCTAAGTTTGGGATTTCTCGAATTTTTAGCTACAACCAGATTTTCTTTTATCTGGGTGGTGTCATCGGCCCCATGTCAGGCTCGGCTATTGCAGCGACAGCAGGGTATCATTCAGTCTTTTATGCTACAGCAGGCTTAGTGGGACTGAGTCTCCTTATCAACCTTTTTTGTTTTGGAAATTTATTGAAAAAGAAGGAAATCTAGTGCGCGTTAAAATTCATTTGAAATGCTCCAGTTGCGGCAGTCAGAATTATCTGACTAGTAAGAATAGTAAGACTCATCCTGATAAGATTGAGGTATTGAAGTACTGCCCCAAGGAAAGAAAAGTAACCTTACATCTTGAATCTAAGTAGATTTTATGATAAAATAGAAAGGATTTTAAGGAGTTTTATTTATGTATAGCCTATTATTAACGATTTTAGTCATTTTATCAGGTTTTATTGTCATTGCTATTTTCATGCAACCAACTAAAAACCAATCTAGTAACGTGTTTGATTCGAGTGCCAACGACCTTTTTGAGCGGTCAAAGGCACGGGGATTTGAAGCTGTGATGCAGCGTCTGACAGGATTTTTGATCTTTGTCTGGTTGCTGATTGCCTTGATATTGGCAGTATTATCTAGTAAATAAAATGGGCTCTGACTTTGTCTTGGCCTTTTTTTAAAGTTTAAAAAGAGGGGAATATCAAGAGCCCCTCATAGTATAGAAAGAAAGTATGAAAGAAGAAATTATAGAATATTTAAAAGAAAAGCAGCAGGCTAGCGTGAATGAGCTGGCAGCTGCTTTTGGGAAAAAGTCTTCCAAGGACTTTAGTGACTTGGTTAAGACCATCTCCCAAATGGAAAGAAAGCATCAGATTCGCTTTGATGATGAGGGGCGGATTGAGCTTTATGAGAAGAAAAAGCAAGAGCGTCTGACGCTCAAGGGTGTTTTTCATGCCCATAAGAATGGCTTTGGCTTTGTCACCCTGAATGAAGAAGAGGATGATCTTTTTGTCAGCCGTAATGATGTCAATCATGCCATTGATGGCGATACGGTGGAAGTGGTCATTACCAAGGTAGCAGACCGCATCAAGGGAACATCAGCTGAGGCTAAGATTATCGATATTTTGGAGCATAGCCTGACATCAGCTGTTGGCCAGTTGGTTTTGGATGAGGAAAAGCCCAAGTACGCGGGCTATATCCGCTCGAAAAATCAGAAAATCCGTCAGCCTATTTATGTCAAAAAACCAGCCATGGTTTTAGATGGCACAGAGGTGCTCAAGGTCGCTATTGACAAATATCCGACCAAGAAACACGATTTCTTTGTGGCCAGTCTGGTCGATGTGGTTGGTCATGTCAATGATCCAGGCATTGATGTACTGGAAGTGCTGGAGTCGATGGACATTGTCTCCGAATTTCCAGAAAAGGTCTTGGAAGAGGCCGAGCGAGTTCCAGATGCACCTTCAGAGAATGATTTTGAAGGACGTGTGGACCTGCGCGATGAGATCACCTTCACCATCGATGGGGCGGATGCCAAGGACTTGGACGATGCGGTCCATATCAAGCGCCTGAAAAATGGCAACTTTGAGCTAGGCGTCCATATCGCAGATGTGTCCTACTATGTCAAAGAAGGCTCTGAGCTGGACAAGGAAGCCCTCAATCGGGCAACTTCAGTCTATGTGACCGACCGCGTGGTGCCTATGCTGCCGGAGCGCCTGTCCAACGGAATCTGCTCTCTCAATCCCAATGTGGACCGGCTGACCCAGTCGGCGATCATGGAGATTGATGCCAAGGGGCGCGTGGTCAAGCATACCATTACTCAGTCTGTCATTAAAACGACCTTCCGCATGACCTACAGCGATGTCAACGACATCATCGCAGGTGATGAGGAAAAAGCTGAGCAGTTCAAGGCCATTGTGCCTAGTATTGACAGCATGGTCCAGCTGCATGAGATTCTGGAAAGCATGCGCTTTAAACGCGGTGCGCTCAACTTTGACACCAATGAAGCTAAAATCATAGTCAACAAGGAAGGCCGGCCAGTGGATATTGTCCTGCGTCAGCGGGGGATTGCTGAGCGCATGATTGAGTCCTTTATGCTGGTGGCTAATGAAACGGTTGCTGAGCATTTTGCTAAGTTAAATCTGCCCTTCATCTATCGGATCCACGAGGAGCCTAAGGCGGAGAAGGTGCAGAAGTTTATCGACTACGCCTCCACCTTTGGGATTCGGATATACGGGACGGCTAGCTCTATGAGTCAGCAGGCTCTGCAGGATATTATGGAAGCGGTCAAAGACCAGCCTTATGAGGATGTCCTGTCCATGATGCTTCTTCGCTCCATGCAGCAGGCTCGCTACTCTGAGCACAATCACGGCCACTATGGTCTGGCAGCAGAATTTTATACGCATTTCACCAGTCCGATTCGCCGCTATCCTGACCTTCTGGTTCACCGGATGGTGCGGGATTATGGCAAATCTAAGGAAATAGCAGAGCATTTTGAGCAAGTGATTCCAGAGATTGCCAGTCAGTCTTCCAGCCGGGAGCGTCGAGCTATCGAGGCTGAGCGTGAAGTCGAAGCCATGAAGAAGGCTGAGTACATGGAAGAATTTGTTGGGGAAGAGTTTGACGGCGTGGTTTCAAGCGTCGTGAAGTTCGGACTCTTCGTTGAACTGCCCAATACGGTCGAAGGCTTGATTCATGTCACCAACCTGCCAGAGTTTTACAGCTACAATGAGCGGACGATGACCCTGCAAGGAGAAAAGTCTGGTGTGCTCTTCAAGGTCGGTCAGCAGATTCGCATCAAGCTGGTCCGAGCGGATAAGGCTACGGGTGAGATTGACTTTGAATACCTGCCTAGTGAATTTGACCTGGTAGAAAAGACTAGCAAGAGTGGCAGAGCTAGGTCAGGGAGAAATAGACGCCGTGAAGATGACAAGCGCAGCCATTCTTCTAAAGAAAAAGGCTACAGAGATAAGAAAGATAAGAAGTCCAAGAAAGGCAAGAGCCAGAAGGCATTTTACAAGGAACTAGTCAAGAAAGGAGCCAAGCATGGCAAAGGGAGAAGGAAAGGTCGTCGCGCAAAATAAAAAGGCCAGACACGACTACACCATCGTAGATACCATCGAGGCCGGCATGGTGCTGACGGGGACGGAAATCAAGAGTGTCCGTGCCGCCCGCATCAATCTCAAAGACGGCTTTGCTCAGATCAAGAACGGCGAGGCCTGGCTCAGCAATGTCCATATCGCGCCTTATGAAGAGGGCAATATCTGGAACCAAGAGCCTGAGCGTCGCAGAAAGCTGCTGCTGCATAAGAAGCAGATCCAAAAGCTGGAGCAGGAGACCAAGGGAACCGGAATGACGCTGGTGCCGCTCAAGGTCTATCTCAAGGACGGCTATGCCAAGCTGCTTCTGGGCCTAGCCAAAGGGAAGCACGACTACGACAAGCGCGAGTCCATCAAACGCCGCGAGCAAAACCGCGACATAGCAAGACAGATGAAGAATTTTAATACAAGATGAAAGACTGGGCGACCAGTCTTTTTGAATCCTCATTCTAAGTGTATTAAAATATAAAAGATATTAATAAACTGGAGATTATATATGAGTTTTAAAAAATTTTCATTAATATTTTTTATTTTTTCTGCTATAGTATCTTTCTTTGTTTGGTAACACTATCAGGACGAGCAAATTAAAAAAAAGAAGGAAGATTATTGACAGTATCAAAAATTCATCAATATCTTGCTTTTGGGCTAGGAAGTTAAGCAATTCTGTGGTAAACTGTGTCATAGGAATAAATCTCTTTCTAGTAATGTTTCGCAACTCTACTATAACGGATTTATTCCTTTTTGTGTTTAAACAACTTATTTTACACTACCTTGAACTTAGTATCACTTCCAAATTTTAGATACTTTTTAGTAACTATAAAATGCTAGAAAGTATACTCCTTATTAAAAAGGGTTTTGGACTAGTTTTGTGCGATTTTATTATCCATATCTGTAATAAGAGAGGCTAAATTAATTGCCTTTAATGATTGTAGAAATTGGTTGTGAATATCCTTTAGACGAGGGTCAAGAACAGAGTGAACAACACGCCCAACTTCACAATTTGGATTGGTATCATCATGTGGTTTAAAAATGGTTTTATGAGGATCTTCAACAGCTAAAAAAATATCCCAGAGAGTAAGTTCCTCTGGTTTTTTCGTTAAATGAGCTCCACCTACTCCAGCTTCAACTTTTACCAATCCAGATTTTTGTAATTTTCCTAATAAATTGCGGACAACTACAGGGTTCGTTTGAATACTGTCAGCAAGAAAAGTTGAAGTTACCTTCTCTTTATTTTCAAAATGATATATAGCTAGTAGGATATGAACTGAAGTAGCTAATCGTGTAGAATATGGCATCTTTTCTTCCTTCTTTAATTTTCTTATACTAATTATATCATATTTCCTATGTAGCAAAAAAAGTTACAACTTTTTTCGGTGTAACTATTGACATTACACCGAAAACTTGCTATACTATGAACACGGGTTGTAATAATTATGGTTACACCTAATAAATAAATTTTTGGAGGACAAAATAATGTCAAAAGTTGCAGTAATTAGTTCAAATGGTCGTGTAGCTCGTCTTATCGTAGAAGAGCTTGTAGGTCGTGGATACGATGTCACAGGTTTTAGTCGTCAAGAAACAAATGCTTCAAAAGCGCAAACATATATTCAAAAAGATTTATTTGACATCACAAAGGAAGATGTAGCTGATTTTGAAGTTGTCGTTAGTGCATTCGGAACATTTGCCCCTGAAACTCTTCATCTGCATGTTGAAGTGATTAATCACTTATCAGATATCCTGGCTAATTCAGATGCTCGTTTTGTAGTTGTTGGTGGAGCGGGTAGCTTATATGTTGATCCAGAGCTAACAGTTCAATTGGTAGATACTCCAGATTTTCCGAAAGAATACTATGCAATTGCTAAAGCACAAACGGATGCACTTGATGTTCTTCGCAAACGTAATGATGTCAAATGGACATTTGTTAGTCCAGCAGCTGATTTACAAGAAGATGGTGAACGCACAGGGGAATATATTCTTGGTGGAGAACAATTAACGCTTAATAGTCGTGGTGAAAGTATCATTAGTTATGCGGACTATGCTCTTGGTTTTGCAGACGAAATTGAAAAAGGAAATCATATTCAAGAACGTATCAGTTTAGTTCGTAAATAATCAATAAAAGCATCGTACTTTGTAAATAAAAAAGCGAGGTTGAGATTTTTCTCAATCTCGTTTTGGTAGGGAAATGATTTTGTTATCCATAAGGAGAGACGAATGAATCAAGAACAAAGAAGATTGTATTTAATAAAGGTGCTCTTATCAGAAAGAGCAGAGTATGCAGATATTATAATTCCTGATAAAGTTGAACAGCAAAAAGCACTTTTACGAGCTTTGGTTAATGTTCGCACACCAGAAACTGTGTCAGCTGAGTTTTTAGATATTCAAAATGCATACCTTCAAGAAGAGTTAACACAAAAAATAGTAACAAAATTGGCTGATTTGACTCCGGTTTCTGGTCAATTATACCTATGGAATGGTGATATTACGACATTAAAAGTAGATGGTATTGTTAATGCTGCTAATAGTCAACTTTTAGGTTGTTTTTATCCCAATCACAAGTGTATTGATAATGCTATTCATACTTTTGCAGGCGTTCAATTACGGCAGGAATGTCATCGACTGATGAAAGAGCAGGGGCACTTAGAAAAGACGGGTGAGGCTAAGATAACCCTTGCTTATAATTTGCCAAGTCAATATGTTTTACATACAGTTGGGCCTATTGTTGAGGGTAGATTACTATCTAATCATGAAAAAGATTTAATTAGTAGTTATCGCTCTTGTTTAGAATTAGCGGATGCTAATGGTTTGAAAAGTTTAGCATTTTGCTGTATTTCAACAGGAGAATTTCATTTTCCACATGAGAGAGCAGCAGAACTGGCAGTAGCAACTGTTCAAGAATATTTAAAAGAGACAGATAGCAAGATGGAGGTAATATTCAATGTTTTTAAAGAAGATGATGAAAAAATCTACAAAAGATTACTTGGAGCAAATTCATGACATCGTAAAAAAATTAGAAAAAGCAGATGCTGTTTTAATTGGTATTGGCGCAGGATTATCAGCTTCTGCAGGTCTAACTTATTATGGTGAACGTTTTGATAACTATTTTTCTGATTTTAAAGAGAAGTATGGTATTGAAGACATGTATTCTGGTGGCTTTTATCCTTTTGCTACAAAGGAAGAATATTGGGCATGGTGGAGTCGTCATATTTTTATTAATCGTTATGAAGCACCAGTTGGTCAACCCTATATTGATTTATTAGACATTGTTAAACATAAGGATTATTTTATTTTATCAACGAATGTCGATCATCAAGTACAGAAAGCGGGATTTGATAAAAAAAGGCTTTTTTATACACAAGGGGATTATGGTTTAATGCAATGTTCGGTTCCTTGTCATTATACAAACTATGACAACAAAGATTTGATTTATCAGATGGTTGAATCTGAAAAGGAAATGAAAATCCCTTCTAATCTTATACCAACTTGTCCTAGGTGTGGTGCTCCTATGACTAATAATCTAAGGATAGACAATCGTTTTGTTGAAGATGAAGGATGGCATAAAGCTCAAAAAAGGTATAGCGAATTTTTGGAAGAAAATAGCAAAAAAGCAATCATTTATTTAGAACTTGGTGTAGGCATGAATACACCAGGTATTATTAAATATCCTTTCATGCAAATGACTTATGCTAATCCCGAAGCAACTTTTATTACATTAAATCAAGAAACGTTTAAATATCCTGATGAACTTTCAAAGCAATTGATACAACTTGATGGTGATATTGGTAAAAATTTACAAGCAATTCGCCAAAGAATAGAATCAAAATCTATAAGTAATTAAGTAAACTAAAAAGAGTTTGGGACAAAACTAGCCCTATTATCCAACTTTTAAAAAAAGTCGCAGTCCGAAGGATATTCTTAATAGCCTTTATCCACTAATATCTTAGGATAATGCAATCTTACAAGACACGGGGATTCAATGAAAAATAGGAAAATATGACACTGGGTATGCTTCTATCCAAGAAAAGGGAGGAAAAACATCAGTCTAGGAATTGATGACAAGATGTAGAAAAAGGGAATATTATTTTCTTCATTGACTACTGAATCATTTCTTGCTTTTTTGATAGTGACACCTTGAATACCCTAGCACTTGTCAAGTCTGGCTTTTTCGAGTATGATAAAGACAGTTAAAATTTTGAAATTTGGCTTTCAGAGAAAGGATTTTTTATGACAGAAAAATTGCTAGCTTATAAACGCATGCCAGTGTGGACAGCTGAGACCATGCCCGAATTGGTCAAGAACAAGCACAATACCAAAGAGGGAACTTGGGGCAAAATCACTGTTCTCAAGGGACGCCTTAAGTTTATTGAGATGTCAGAGGAAGGGGAGGAGTTGGCTGAGCACATCTTTGAGGCGGGTCAGGATAATCCTTTCGCCCAGCCCCAAGCTTGGCATCGGGTTGAAGCCTTGACAGATGACATAGAGTGGTATTTGGAGTTTTACTGTCGGCCTGAGGATTACTTCCCTAAGAAATACGGCAGCAATCCAGTGCACTCAGAGGTTTTGGAAGCCATGCAGACGGTCCGACCAGGACGGGCCTTAGATCTCGGCTGTGGTCAAGGCCGCAATGCTCTCTTTTTGGCCAAGCAGGGCTTTGAAGTAACGGCCGTAGATCAGAATGAGCTAGCCTTGGAGATCCTACGTAGCATTGTCGAGCAGGAAGATTTGGATCTGCCAGTTGGGACTTACGATATCAACTCAGCTAGTCTGACCCAGACTTATGATTTGATCGTTTCTACCGTTGTTCTGATGTTCCTGCAGGCAGAGCGGATTCCAGATATTATCCGAAATATGCAAGAGCATACAGCGCTTGGTGGCTACAATCTCATCGTCTGTGCTATGGATACAGAGGATTTCCCTTGCTCTGTTCCCTTCCCATTTACTTTTAAGGAAGGCGAGCTGGCTGAGTATTACAAGGACTGGGAGCTGGTTAAGTACAATGAAAATCCTGGGCACCTCCATCGCCGTGATGAAAACGGCAATCGAATTCAGCTGTGCTTTGCGACTATGCTGGCTAAAAGAGTGAGATAAATTTTTTTAAGCTCAAGTCGGCTCTGCCAAAATCTCTAGTGAATTGCTTATAAAGATTTTATAGCAGGATGTTTTCTGATAAGATAAAAAATAATAGCCTTTCCTCTAAATAAGATGGGGCTATTTTTTAGTTTATTTGCTCTGATTTGAGAAAAAAGTAGAGGAAATATAGATTAGATAAAAAATATACACAAATTTATGTAAACGCTTGCAAAAAGATTAGAAAGAGAGTATACTAAAGTAGGAATGTTAAGGTATTACGGTTTATGTTGTTTAGACTGGGAGTTGATTCCAGCCCCGCAGATAGTCAAAAGGAGATAGACTATGAAGAAAATACTGCTCAGACTAATGTTC
>CAURCE010000039.1:0-10717 GCA_963523365.1 uncultured Streptococcus sp. | reverse complement strand
TACAAATGAGCTTTATAAACTGGTTTTAGAGTGGAAAGAAATGAAAGATAAAATGAATAGAGGGGAAGATATTTTTCCAGTGATCTTAGAAGATTGATCTAGTATAAATAATCCAATATAGATTAATAAAACTATTACACGGCTTGGGATTACTCAGGTCGTGTAATTATTCAAAAGAAATCTCTGTCTCAAAAAATTAGCTAAGGTTAATCCAGCTTTCAAGAAAAAAATAGATGGTATGAGTCAAGAGGAGATAGAAAAAGAATTTCCTGAGCTCAAAAATGCCATTTCCCAAGCTCATGTGAAACCATTTGGAAGTTTCGGCATGTCAGAGACTGAATGGGCCAATCATCGCTATGTGACAGACCGTTACTTCCTGATGGATAGTCAGAAATTACTTAGCTGGCGCGACCCTAATTATATGGCGAAGTTTAATTATTACATCCTTGAAGAAGGGATCAATCCGATTACACTTGAGCCTGCGACAGCCGAAGAAATCCAAACAGCTGAATGGTATAATCGCATCCATCCTATCACTGAAACACTTAGCTGGGGGACTGCCTTGTATTCTGCTTATGTGGGCTATAACCAGTATTACAATAAACCTTATACAACAATCCCCGAAGCTTTTGGCAAAGGAAAAGATTGGATTAAAGGGAAAATACCAAGTGTGGGGAGTCAGCCGGTGATGCCGAATGTTGAAATGAATACTGGAATTCCTAAATTAAATTACTCTAGTTTACCTGATAATGCACAAAATTCTTACAATGAGTATACAAAGGTAGGTTGGGAAGGTAATTTTAAAGGTCAGACAGAAGGAACTGCAGCAGGGAAAAAATTCAGAAATGCTGATAATGTTTTACCGGCTACGGATCAGAACAACACTCCAATCACTTATAAAGAATTTGATGTCAATAATAAACTCCCGTCCCAAGGAAGAGATGGCGAGAGGTTTGTAAGGGGAAGTGATGGCAGTGTCTACTACACAGAAGACCATTATAAAACATTTTAAAAAATAGAATAGAGGTTTGAAATCGTGAAAAACAAAATTCATTACATTACAAAGTTTAAATTGCAAGACCTGTTACCTTTCAGCGGCTTTGTAGCAATTTTTGATGGGAAGCAGATCCAAAACAAAGAAGAGTTATTCCGTTTTCTTGAAAAAACTGTCGGCCTTCCTGATTCGAATAATTGGTCATCTATTACGGATTGGCTGACAGACTTATCATGGTTAAAATCTGAAGAATACACTTTTGTTTTTGAAAATTATGATGGTTTCTTAAAAGATGACTTAATGTCCAAAGATTTATTTTTAGAAATTTTGGAAGAAGATGTTCTTCCTTGATGGGAAAGTGATGTTGAAAAACATGTTGTTGGCGGTAAGGCCAAGAGTTTTCAAGTTTACATAGTGGAGAATTCAAAAATGGGAAAAATTTTTTAGGGAGTTGCCTTAAGGTAACAAATTTGATGATCCATATAGCGGTCTATTTATGTCAGAAACTGAGAGGGCTAATCGCAGCTATGCAATTGATCGTTACTTCCTAATGGACAGTCAGAAATTACTTAGTTGGCGTGATCCTAATTACACGGCGAAGTTTAATCATTACATCCTTGAAGAAGGGATCAATCCGATTACACTTGAGCCTGCGACAGCCGAAGAAATCCAAACAGCTGAATGGTATAATCGCATCCATCCTATCACTGAAACACTTAGCTGGGGGGGCTACCTTGTATTCTGCTTATGTGGGGTATAACCAGTATTACAATAAACCATATACAACAATCCCCGAAGCCATCGGAAAGGGAAAAGATTGGATCAAAGGGAAAATTCCGAGTATGGGGAGTCAGCCGGTGGTTGGCCCTCAACTTCCATCAAAGAATTGGACTCCAAATTACCTAAAATTAATGTTGGTGGCTTAGATAACCCTATTGTAGATGAGATATCAACTGTAGGACGATGGATGTCAATGGAAGAATATACAAAGATGATTGATTCTGGTAAAGTTCAAATGTCACCGAATGGAAATACAACATATGTTGCTACTCCTTCTAATATTGAAGCATTTCCAGCTGCTAAACCAGGAAGCGTTTTTACAGAATTTGATGTTAATTCCCAGAGTCTTTATCCAGCTGGAAAAGAAGGATGGGGACAAATCCCAGGTCCAGGCTCTCTAATTGATAGGTTAAATCAAAAGAAGGGCTTGCCAGCCATAACAGAAATGCCGGATGCTCGTAATATAAATATCAAAGGAGAAAAGTAATGAGTCGACTTCAAGAAGTAAAAAAAGTGACTAAAGAGTGGCTATCAGAAAACATTGATATTCTAAAAGAAGAAAATATTAGTCTAGAAGTTTTAATTGATAATGAAAATTGCTTGAGAATATTATTAGAAACAAAAGATAAAATGGGAGAAATACTAGTTGAAGAGTCAAGCTTTGCTCCTTATAAAAATTTCAAATTTGAAATTGCTCAAATAATTGATAATCGAGCTCAGATAGTAAATGCATGGTACGACAATGAAAATACAAATATTGAAGACTATAAAGTTATATTAGATACTGGAATGGTTCTTATGTAATAACTGTTGCCACAGAATATGTTGATATTTGAATAATATATAGATAATGAGTTATATAGCGGAAAGCTAGAACCATATCAGTTGGAGGAGGCTTTGCGTGAATTGGAGACCATCCAAAAGGAATTAGAAAGAATTAATCCTAATCAAGTTGTTTGGGATAATGAAGACAGAAGTAAAATGCCTCCTTGGGGTGACAATATCAGTCCAGATATCAAAGATCTATCAGATTATTTTGTGACAAGCAGTGGAAAGAAGCTAATTTCTGTGATAAAAAGAGCTTTGTTGGATGCTATAGATGAACGATTTGAACTTGAAATAAAGAGTTTATGAAATGTCATGACTGATTAGAATTAAATATTTTATAAAGAATCCAATATAGATTCATAAAACTATTACACGGCTTGGGTTTACTCAGGTCGTGTAATTATTTAAAAGAGATTTTAGCCCTAAAGAATTAGCAAAGGTTAATCCAGTTTTCAAGAAAAAAGTCAAGAGGAGATAGAAAAATTCTATACTGGATGGGGCCAAGTCCTTTTTATTTAATTTCAATTCGTTTGTTGTAACAATCAATCTAATCGGTTTATCGAAAGGCTGATTTTTCCTCCGCTGCTTTTTTTATACCCTTAAAAATGATATACTGAATAGAAGAATGTATAGAAAAGAGTAAGCAATGCAAAAAAAGACGATTTCCCAACGCTTGGAGCGAGTGGCTGCTTTTGTACCAGATGGGGCAAAGCTGCTGGATGTCGGGAGCGATCACGCCTATCTGCCTATTTACCTGATTCAGCAGGGACGGATTGAGAAGGCTCTGGCCGGAGAAGTGGTAGAGGGGCCTTTTCAGTCTGCCCAGAAAAATGTGGCAGAACATGGGCTGACGGAGCAGATTGAGGTTCGCTTGGCCAATGGTCTGGCGGCTTTTGAAGCGGAAGATCAGATTGACACCATCGTCATTGCTGGTATGGGTGGTCGCTTGATTTCAGAGATTTTGGAAAATGGCAGAGCTAAGCTTTCGTCCGTTTCCCGCTTGATTTTGCAGCCCAATAACCGAGAGGATGAGCTCCGCAGCTGGCTGGTATCTAACGGTTTTCGCTTGCTGGCTGAGGATATTTTAGAAGAAGCTGGAAAGTTTTACGAAATCCTAGTGGCTGAGGCAGGCCAGCAAACATTGACAGAGCAAGAAAAACGCTTTGGTCCTTTCCTATTAGAGCAGCAATCGCCTGTTTTTCAGTTAAGATGGCAGAAAGAACTGAAAAAACTTGAAGGAGCTCTAGCCCATATCCCAGAAAAGAATGAGCTAGAACGCTCTGCTATGTCCCAAAAAATTGAAAGTATCAAGGAGGTGCTCCATGTTAGCAAGTGAAATCATCGCCCGTTATGAAGCCTATTGCCCGCAAGAACTGTCCATGGAGGGCGACATTTCAGGCCTGCAAATCGGGACTTTGGATAAGGAAGTGGACAAGGTTCTAGTGGCGCTGGATATTCGTGAGCAGACAGTGGCGGAGGCTATTGAGGCAGGTGCTGGACTGATTATCGTTAAGCATGCGCCTATCTTTCGCCCGCTCAAGGACCTAGTGGCAGATAAGGCGCGAAATCAAATCATTCTAGACCTCATCAAGCATGATATTGCTGTTTATGTCAGCCATACCAATATTGATGTTGTAGAGGACGGGCTCAATGACTGGTTCTGCCAGTTATTAGATATTGAGGAGACAAGTTTTCTCAGTCAGACAAGTCCAGAACACGGTATTGGCCGCGTGGGGAAGATTGTGCCTCAGACTTTTGGGGACTTTGCGGCTAAGGTCAAGGAAACTTTTGGCCTAGATAGTTTGCGTTTGGTCGCTTATGAAGAAACGGATCTCGAACGTGTGGTTGAGCGTGTAGCTATTTGTGGTGGCAGCGGTCAGTCCTTTTATCCAGAGGCTATTGCCAAGGGAGCGCAGGTCTACATTACAGGTGATATTTACTATCATACTGCTCAGGAAATGCTGACAGAAGGGCTTTTAGCGCTGGATCCTGGACACCATATAGAGGTTCTTTTTACGGGAAAATTGAAAGAAAAGCTTGATACTTGGAAGGCAGAAGAGGGATGGGAGATTGAGATTCTGGCTAGTCAGGCTTGGACCAATCCTTTCCGACATATTTGAGAGGGAGCGACATGAAAAAAGTAGCAGTAATTGGTGCTGGGATTGTCGGATCAACAGCAGCTTACTATCTGTCCAAATCGCCAGATGTGGAAGTGACTGTCTTTGATGACGGCAAGGGGCAGGCAACCAAGGCAGCTGCTGGCATTATCAGTCCTTGGTTTTCCAAGCGTCGCAATAAGGCTTGGTACAGGATGGCGCGTTTGGGCGCTGATTTTTATCAGAACTTGATTGCGGATCTGAAAACGGCTGGTATTCAGACAGACTTTTACCAACAGACAGGTGTTTATCTGCTGAAAAAGGACGAGAGCAAGCTGCAGGAACTTTATGATTTGGCTGCTAATCGCCGGGAAGAGTCGCCCTTAATAGGGGACTTGAGTCTTCTCAGCCTTCAGGAAGCCCATGAGAAATTTCCAGACTTGCAAGGCTTTGAGCGGCTTCTTTATGCTTCCGGTGGTGCCCGTGTGGAGGGAGCACTCTTGACGGAGACGCTTGTGAAAGCAAGCAAGGCAGAGTTTGTTGAGAAAAAGGCAAGCTTGACAGTAGATGGAGAGCAACTTCTTGTGGACGGACGTAACTTTGACTGTGTGATCTTGGCTGTGGGGGCTTGGCTAGGAGAAATCTTGCAGCCACTGGGCTATAAGACAGATGTTCGGCCGCAAAAGGGACAGCTACGTGATTTTAAGCTGGCTGAAAAGACGGATGACTACCCTGTGGTTATGCCTGAGGGCGAGCTGGATATCATTCCTTTTCTAGCAGGCAAGGTCAGTGTCGGTGCCAGTCATGAAAATGATCGGGGCTTTGCTTTGACGGTAGATAAGACGGTGCTGAATCAGTTGCAGCAAGAAGCGGAAACTTATTTGCCGAGGTTGGCTACTGCAGAGATTCTAGGCGAGCGCGTGGGAACGCGGGCTTATACCAGCGACTTTTCTCCTTTCTTTGGCGCTGTGCCAGACTTACCGCATGCCTACGCAGCCAGCGGTCTAGGCTCTTCTGGTCTGACAACTGGTCCACTCATCGGACGCCAATTGGCTCAGATGGCTTTGGGAGAAGCGGGGCTATTAGATCCAGCAGACTATCCTATTGAACGGTACGTGGAGAAGAAGATACTTAAGGAAAACAAATGATTATAATATTTCTCGTTTTACTTTTACTAGTAATATCAATATCAATTTCAATCCCACTTATTCTATTTACTAGACACAAAAGTCGTTCTCAACGTCCTCTTATTGCTCAAAATAATGGAGGAAATCAGGAACTAGCAAAGTATCCAAAAAAGAAAATAGGTTTTGGTGTTTTGGGCTGTTTACTATCCAGTGTGGTGATCGTTTGTTTTATGGCTCTTGTCTCTATGTTTCTGAATTTCATAGATATATGGGGGATTTTTGTACGAGTTCCGAAATATGAAATGGTACAGGCTGTTCAGCGCTCATATAAGCAGAGTGGTTTTGAAGGAACGGTCAGAGTTTTAGATGCTGATAAAAACTATACCTCTTTTGCTGGTTATTTAATCAGTGCTGAGTATTCTGAGGAAATTGAGGGGAAAACGGTTAAGATTGGTGACCGAATTGAGTACTACACCTCTCGGGATAAGAAAAATGGAAAAACGGATATTGACCTACAGCTTGAAAAGGGAGATGCGATTTATCAAGCTTTCCCTAGTATCGCTTATAGGGGACTAGAGCTGAGTCCGGGCTATAGTGAAACTTTAGAAACTGTAAAAGATAGCTTCACAAGAGCGGATAAGAAGAAACTATATCTAGAATCCCTTGATTTTATGATAGATAAGGATGCGCCACATATTGATGTATACGAGGCTCTGATAAAGAAGAATCAGGCAGAAGGCCAGCCTTTGCAGGGCTTGTATCCAATTCCTATTTCTGACATGTTGGAAAAAGAGGCTCTTGCCATTGAAATGAAGGTAATTTTGAACGTGGAGCAAGACGATGGATCTATCATTAGTATTGGTCAAGACCAGAAAAATGATGATAAAATCAAGCAGATTTTACAAGAGGAGCTAGACTTAACCAAGCTACCGAACGCACGCTATCTTATGGCTATTAGTGTCGGGAAACATAGTAAGTATTCTGGATTTGGTAAATACGAGGTCATTGTTCAAAATCATCAGATCGTTCGATTTTCTATCCAAAATAAAGAATATTAACTTGGAATAAATTTTTTGGGAGCTTGTTTCCAATTTCAGCTTGTGGTTGTATAATCATCATGAACGCGTCTTTCTTAAAGTTATTAGTTCCATGTGGAGAAGGTTTGATATGACAGAAACTATTTTGAATTGGGTCAATATTTGTGTAAAAAAAGACGATGAAATTTTACTGCTTAATCGCCAGCATGATAACTTTAAAGGGTGGATACAACCAGGCGGGAAAGTGGAGTTTCCAGAATCTTTTTTCGAGGCTGCAAGGCGCGAATTAAAGGAAGAAACAGGGCTGACTGCTCTAAACTTGGAATTGAAGGGGATTTCAGGCTTCACCAATCCAATTAAAAAAGAACGGTACGTGTATTACGATTTTCTTTGTACTGTATTTGAAGGACAAGTCAGGGGAAACGATCATGAAGGGGAGCCAAAATGGTGGAAGATTTCGGAACTTGGCCAAATAGATATGCAGGACGACATACGTGAACGTTTGCCTCTCTACTGGAGAAAAGGCTCTTTCGAGCGGATTCATTACTGGAATGAGGAAAAACACTGTATCGGGGAAACCAAGACGATTTTGTATGATTGATTTTAGAGAATAAGGAGAAGTTATGGATTGGTTACGATCGCAGCCTGTGGTTATGCAGGCATTCTTGGCTGGGCTTTTTACATGGGGATGTACCATTGTGGGATCGACTATTGTATTTTTCTTTAAACAGGTCAGTCGCAAGCTGCTGGATATTATGATGGGCTTTGCGGCGGGAGTTATGATTTTCGTTGTGGTAGAGGAGCTGATACCGGATTCGCAGACCAATGGCAATACCGATGTGGCGACCTTAGGTCTCATGGTGGGATTTGTTCTCATGATGGTTTTGGATGTAGCTTTAGGTTGATGCCAATTTAGAATCAAAGAGCAGAAGGAAGCGGAATTTCCGCTCTTTTTTCTTTTATTAAGGGGAGTGAAAAGGGTGACATCCGCTTTCAAAAATGGTAAAATAAAGGGAATACATTAAGAGAGGAAACTCATATGAAAGGTATTATTCTTGCAGGTGGTTCTGGTACACGTTTGTATCCATTGACCCGCGCTGCGTCAAAACAGCTCATGCCGGTTTATGACAAACCCATGATTTATTATCCACTGTCAACTCTTATGCTGGCTGGTATCAAGGACATCTTGATTATCTCCACTCCGACGGATCTGCCTCGTTTTGAGGATCTGCTGGGTGACGGCTCTGAGTTTGGCATCAGGCTTTCTTATGCAGAGCAGCCAAGTCCAGACGGACTAGCACAGGCCTTTATCATTGGGGCTGATTTCATTGGAGATGACCGCGTGGCGCTGATTCTTGGGGATAATATTTACCATGGACCAGGTCTGAGTAAAATGCTCCAAAATGCTGCTGCTAAGGAAAAAGGAGCAACTGTCTTTGGATACCATGTCAAGGACCCAGAACGTTTTGGTGTTGTAGAATTTGATGAAGATATGAATGCTATCTCCATCGAAGAAAAACCAGAACAGCCGCGATCTAACTATGCAGTGACAGGACTGTATTTCTATGATAACGATGTCGTCGAAATTGCCAAGAATATCAAACCAAGTCCTCGCGGAGAATTGGAAATTACAGATGTTAACAAGGCTTACTTGGAACGTGGTGATTTGTCTGTTGAGCTCATGGGCCGTGGTTTTGCCTGGTTGGATACAGGTACTCACGAAAGTCTCTTAGAGGCTGCTCAATATATTGAAACAGTTCAGCGGATGCAGAACGTTCAGGTGGCAAATCTGGAAGAAATTGCCTATCGTATGGGCTATATCACTAAAGAGCAAGTGCATGAATTGGCGCAGCCATTGAAAAAGAATGAATATGGCCACTATCTCTTGCGCTTGATTGGAGAAGAATAAAAAGATGACGGAACAATTTTTTGATAAGGAATTAGCAGCACGTGAGGTTCCTGGAATTCCTGGAATGCTGGAGTTTGATATCCCTGTTCGTGGGGACAATCGAGGCTGGTTTAAGGAGAATTTCCAAAAGGAAAAAATGTTGCCGCTAGGCTTTCCTGAAAGCTTCTTTGCAGAAGGGAAACTGCAAAATAATGTCAGCTTTTCTCGCAAAAATGTCCTGCGTGGCCTTCATGCTGAGCCTTGGGACAAGTATATCTCTGTTGCCGATGACGGCAAGGTGCTGGGAACTTGGGTTGATCTGCGTGAGGGCGAGACCTTTGGCAATACCTACCAGACGGTAATAGATGCCAGCAAGGGAATTTTTGTGCCACGTGGCGTCGCCAACGGCTTCCAAGTCCTTTCTGACACCGTTTCCTATAGCTATCTGGTGAATGACTACTGGGCTCTGGAACTCAAACCGAAGTATGCCTTTGTCAACTATGCAGACCCAGCTTTAGGCATCCAGTGGAAAAACCTAGAAGCAGCAGAAGTCTCAGAAGCAGACAAGAATCATCCATTACTTAAGGATGTCAAACCACTAAGAAAAGAAGATTTATAAGAAGATTTCTTTTCTGATTCATTAATTGATACTGAAATATATGATTTAGCTCAGCTCCTATCCGAGCGAAGCGAATTAAAGAAATGATTGCCGCTGTGGTGTAAGTCATGTAACAAATTATTTAGTTTGTTACATGACAGGGGATTTTTGAGACATTAGGCTCAAAAATAAGCAATGAAACTGGAGGTTTGCTTGCGTCCCCACCACTTAAGACAATTATAAAAAAGTTTAAGGAATAAAAATGACTGAATACAAAAAAATTATCGTGACAGGTGGAGCTGGTTTTATCGGTTCTAACTTCGTCCACTATGTTTACAATAACTTTCCAGATGTTCATGTGACAGTGCTGGACAAGCTGACTTACGCAGGTAATCGAGCTAATATTGAAGAAATTTTAGGCGACCGCGTTGAGTTAGTTGTTGGAGATATTGCTGATGCAGCCTTGGTAGATATGCTGGCTTCTGAAGCTGATGCTATCGTTCACTATGCGGCAGAAAGCCATAATGACAACTCGCTCAATGACCCGAGTCCATTTATCCATACCAACTTCATCGGAACTTACACACTCTTGGAAGCAGCACGTAAGTACGATATTCGTTTCCACCATGTGTCAACTGACGAAGTCTATGGAGATCTCCCTCTGCGTGAAGATTTACCAGGCCATGGAGAAGGTCCAGGTGAGAAATTTACGGCTGAAACCAAGTACAATCCAAGCTCGCCTTACTCATCAACCAAAGCAGCTTCAGACTTGATTGTTAAAGCTTGGGTGCGCTCATTTGGTGTCAAAGCGACTATTTCTAACTGTTCAAACAACTATGGTCCTTACCAGCACATTGAGAAGTTCATTCCGCGCCAGATCACCAATATCCTGAGCGGTATCAAGCCAAAACTCTATGGTGAAGGTAAAAACGTCCGTGACTGGATTCATACCAATGACCATTCATCAGGCGTTTGGACGATTCTGACCAAGGGACAAATCGGCGAAACTTACTTGATTGGTGCTGATGGTGAGAAGAACAATAAGGAAGTGCTGGAGCTGATTCTTAAGGAAATGGGACAACCAGCTGACGCTTATGATCATGTGACAGACCGTGCCGGCCACGACCTCCGCTATGCTATTGATGCCAGCAAGCTTCGTGATGAGCTAGGATGGAAGCCAGAGTTTACCAACTTTGAAGCAGGTCTCAAAGAGACCATCAAGTGGTACACAGACAATCAAGACTGGTGGAAATCAGAAAAAGAAGCGGTCGAAGCTAACTATGCTAAGACGCAACAAGTGATTAAGTAAGAATAGAGTCTGGGACAAAAGTCCTAGCCTCTCAATTGTCTTTGGATTGTCGAGCAAGAC
>CAURCE010000038.1:0-11144 GCA_963523365.1 uncultured Streptococcus sp. | reverse complement strand
TATAAGGACAGAACGACACAAATCAGCGATTGGCTGTGTATGTGCGGTTCCGGATGATCGTCAATTTGCATCGTACTTCTCCTTTCTTCTATTCTTGATTTGCAGGAAATCAACTATTCGCATCCTTAAACTACTTTCAGCAAAAAAGAATACCCTGCCAATTTCTCGACAGGGTTGTTTGCATGTCAGGTTATTCGCTTCATTGTTTTAAACACAGATAAAACAAGCATTCACCGTTCAAGCTTTAACTCCATAAGGCGATGAAATGAGCTTAGTCTTGACCTTTGCGATCAGGACTGTTGACCAACGAGTAGTGTCTCCACTGCTTTGCGGTAGTCATCCGTATCCTTATGGTAGCCTCACCTACCGATTTTCCACTATTACTATACTCCTCTTTCAAAGGATTGTCAATCATTTTTTCTCGCTTGAGACAAATTTCAAAAAATTCTTGATTTATTTTGGCAATACCTCTGCAATACGGGAGCAGATTTCTTCAATCATCGTCTCTGGAGCAGCAACATTTAGGCGGGCATGGCCCTTGCCTTCTTGACCAAAATCACTTCCTCTATTCAGGACAACCTTAGCCTCTTCTCGCAGAAGCTGGAAGAGCTGGTCATCTGTTAGGCCATAATCTGAAAAGTCCAGCCAAATCAGATAAGTCCCTTGAGGCTTCATGACCCGCAGGCGCGGTGCCTCTTTGGCAAAATAAGCAACTACAAAATTCACATTCTTCTCAAGAACTTCCTTGAGCTCCATCAACCAAGTCCAACCATAACGATAGGCTGCTTCTGTCGCTAAAAAACCAAGGCCAGGAATTTCATGCTGGTTGTTGGCCAGCTGGCGTTTTTTAAACTGATGTCGTAAGCTTGGATTCTCAATCACAGCATAGGAATTTTTAGTCCCAGCAATATTAAAGGTCTTAGTTGCACTGGCTAAAATCAAGCTAAAGTCCTTAAAGTCAGGCGAAACAGTATTGAAAGACTGATGTTCATGGCCAAACAGCGTCAAGTCTTGGTGGATTTCGTCTGAGACCAGGAGGACGCCGTACTTTTGGCAGAGGCGGCCAATTTTCTCTAACACTTCCCGTTCCCAAACTCGACCTCCGGGATTATGAGGATTACATAAAACATAAATCTTGACTTCATTGTCTGCAATGTCCCGCTCCAACTGCTCAAAGTCAATCTGAAAGAGACCATCCTGCTCTATCAAAGAATTGGTAATAAGCTGACGATTATTGAGCTTGACACTGCGGGCAAAAGGAGGGTATACAGGAGTATTGATTAGAACAGCATCCCCTTCCTTGGTAAAGGCTTGGATAGCCGTCGAAATAGCAGGAACAACCCCCTCGATAAATACCAAAGCATCCCGATCAAAGGTATAGTCGTGCTCATCCCGCTCCCAATCTAGAACAGCATTGATTAGCTCTTCACTGGCATAGGTATAGCCATAGACCAACTGATTAGCATAGTCATGAACGGCTTGCTGGATTTCAGGCAGGACTTCAAAATCCATATCTGCAATCCAAGCTGGCAGAACTTCTTTGTCCTTCTCCGCTTCTTTCCATTTATAAGTATGATGCCCTACACGACAGGGTGCTTTTTCAAAATTATATCTTCCCATATTATTCATTCTCCAAGGCTGCACGTAAATCGTCTACCAAATCTCGACTATCCTCAATTCCAATTGACAGGCGTAGCAAATCATCAGTTAAGCCATAAGAATGACGCACTTCCACCGGAATGTCTGCGTGAGTCTGGGTCGTCGGATAGGTAATTAAACTCTCCACTCCACCCAAACTTTCCGCAAAGGTAAAGACTTTCAGGCTATTTAAGAGATGAGGAATCTTCCCTTCGTCCACAACTTTAAAGGAAATCATACCACCCTTTCCTGGATAGAGAACCTCTTTTACCGCAGGAGATTGCTTCAGAAAAGCGACTACTTCTTGCGCATTCTGAGTAGAACGTTCCATGCGGAGAGCAAGTGTCTTGAGACCGCGCAAAAGCAGATAGCTGTCAAAAGGAGACAGGACAGGCCCAGTTGTATTGAGGTTATAGAATAGCTTGTCATAAATAGCAGCGTCATTGGTCATGATAGCTCCAGCCAAGACATCATTGTGCCCACCCAGATACTTGGTCGCAGAGTGCAGAACTATATCAGCTCCATCCTCCAGCGGTCTTTGGTAAATAGGACTGTAGAAGGTATTGTCCACAATGACAGCTGCTCCTCGCTCATGAGCTGCTTGGGAAATGCGGGCAATGTCAAACTCTACCATAAGAGGATTGGTCGGTGTCTCGATATAGACAATATCTATATCCTCTGTCAGATTATTGAGTAGTTCTTCTTCTGTATTGGCATAGGTAAAGGCATAGCGTCCTTCTGCTTCAGCCTGAGCAAACCAGCGAAAAGAGCCGCCATAAAGGTCCCGAACAGCCAAAACCTTGCTGCCGACCGGAAAGGCACTAAAGGTCAGTACAATAGCCGACATACCAGAGCTAGTCGCTAGGGCATAATCTGCACTTTCGATAGCAGCCAGAGTCTCTTCCAAGCTAGCCCGCGTTGGATTCTTGGTTCGAGTATAGTCGTAACCTGTGGACTGGCCAAACTCAGGGTGCTGGTAGGTCGTTGAAAAATGCAAGGGGGTTGTTAAGGCACCCGTTGTTGTGTCTGTTTTCACTCCCGCTTGAGCCAACAAGGTATTTAATTTCCGTTCTCTCTCCATTTAACCGTTCCTCTTTTTTTAAAATATTCTACCTTTCTATTGTAACATCTTAAGAAAATCTTGGGCTTTTTTCTTTTCAAGAGCTAGCTATAGTCTGAAACTATAGAGTAACAATCCAAAAAAAGAGTCGCTGAACGACTCTTCGTTTCTTATTTCATTCTTAATCGTTGGCGTAAACTATCTGCCTTTTGTCCGATAAAACGGTCTATGAGCCGAACCTTGAGAGACAGTACGATATAGACGAGCATTCCGACTCCTCCAACGGCAGCGACATAGATAAAGCTGTACATCCGATTAGTTGGCTGGAAGATAAAGCTTAGTAGATACTCGACAAGCAGAACCAAGATCACCATGGCAATTGTGAGAATCATACTCAATAGCAGGCGCTTCAAGAGGTTCTTAGGATTCAAACCAACAACCTTGCGAATTTCTCTAAACATGAAGAAGATTGGCAGTAAAAGACCGACTGTCGTTGAAATCAAGGGACCATAAGCATGGAAGAGATTGATCATCGGAACCTGCAGACTGAGCTTGACAAGAACCCCATAAAAGAAGTAGAGAATGGCTTTCTTGTTTTGGAACAGAGCTTGAATCATCGGAGCCAGAACTGTATAGGTGCTGAGAATGATCGTCTGCATCATAGCGCAGATGAAGAGCCCCAGTGCTAGATTATCTGGCTTACCATAGAAAACGGTATAGAGCGGACTAGCCACCAGAACTGCTCCCACTGTTGACGGAAAGATAAAGAAGAGCAACATGCTAAGATTATCTTGCACTAGGCGAGCAGCCGAGCGAAAGTCACCCTTGACATAATTCTCGGTCAAGAGAGGAATCCCGACACCACCGATAGAAGTTGCCACCGCAATTAAAATCATGGTGATTTTATTCGGATTAGCTGAGAAGTAGGCGAATTGCACTAGGAGCTCTGATTTCGTATAATCGCTAACCTGGGTCATGATATTGATAAAGGTCGCCTGGTCAATGATCTGGAATAGCTGAATAGCTGAGCCTGTAATGATGAAGGGAATGGCTTCTCGTATGGTATCCCAGAGGAGAGAACGGCCACTAATTCCCGCGGACTTTTTAGGCTTTCTCAGGATAGAGCGCAGCATACCCGTTTTTGCTAGATAGAAAAGTAAGACGAGCATACTTGCCAGCATCCCGACAAAGGCGGCAAAAGTAGACTGGGTCACAGCTTCAACATAGTCACCTGAACCGATTTTCATAATGAAATAAGCTGTCAGTAGCATCCAGATAACCCGAATCACCTGCTCAGAAATCTGGCTGATGGCATACGGTTTAAGATTATTAAACCCTTGGAAAAAGCCCCGAATGACACTCATAGACGGAAAAATGAGCACAGCCCAAGACAAACTCTGCATGACTGGAATCAAGTCAGCCCCGCCACCAGACATTGAGGCAAAAACCGGTGCCATCAAGTACATGATGACTGCAAAGATCAATCCCAATACCAGCATGAACTTGAGAAACTCTCGAATGAGAGCAAAGCTGTGTTCCTCCTTGTCAATCGTATTGTACTTAGCAACCTGCTTTGCAACAGCCACCGGCACTCCTGCTGTGGAAACCAAAAGGAACCAAGCATAGATATTGTAGCCCATGGTAAAAAGACCATTGGCCTCTGCTCCGTGCTGGCCCATCCAGATATACCAAGGGATGATATAAACAGCCCCAAGAAGGCGGCTGATAAAATTACTAGCAGTCAGCCAGGCAGTGCCCCTTAGCATTTGCTGCTGCTGACTCGTTGTTTCTTGGCTCATAGAAAACCTCTTCTATTTGTTCTTCTTTTATTATAAACTTTTCCTTGCCTCTTGTAAAACATAGCCTTTAGGTTTACAATAGAGATATGATAAAAATTGAAACAATACTAGATATTTTAAAAAAAGACCAAAATTTTCGTGAAATCATCGCTGATGGAGACTACCACTTCAACTATCAGGGCTTGTCCTTTGACAAGATTAGCTATGATAGTCGCAAGGCAGATAGTAGAACCCTCTTTTTTGTCAAGGGCGAGCATTTCAAGCGGGAATTTTTAGAGAAGGCTGTAGCAGCTGGACTAGGCTTTTACCTGAGTGAGACTGACCTCGAAGTCGGCATTCCAGTACTCTTGGTCAATGATATTAAACAAGCCATGAGCCTCATTGCTATGGAATTTTACGGCCACCCAGAGCAAAAACTCAAACTGTTGGCCTTCACTGGTACCAAGGGCAAGACCACATCGGCTTATTTCGCTTATAATATTTTAAAACAAAGCCACAAACCAGCCCTGCTTTCTACTATGAATACCACTCTGGACGGCGAAACTTTCTTTAAATCAACCCTGACCACTCCTGAGAGCTTAGACCTCTTTGAGATGATGGCTCAAGCTGTAGCCAATGGTCGTACCCATCTCATCATGGAAGTCTCCAGCCAAGCCTATCTTAAAAAGCGAGTCTACGGCCTAACCTTTGATGTGGGGGTCTTCCTCAATATCAGCCCTGACCATATCGGCCCGATTGAGCATCCGACTTTTGAAGACTACTTCTACCACAAGCGACTCTTGATGGACAATAGCCGAGCTGTTGTCGTCAATAGTAGCATGGACCATTTTCAAGTTTTGGCTGAGCAAGTGGCCAACTACGACCACGACTTCTATGGACCAGACTCCGCCAATAGCATCCTGCAATCGCAAGCCTTCTCCTTTGAAGCGCAAGGGAAGTTGTCTGGTTCCTACGATATCCAGCTGATTGGTCGCTTCAATCAAGAAAATGCCATTGCTGCTGGTCTAGCCTGCCTACGACTTGGAGCTTCATTGGAAGATATTCAAGCTGGTATTGCCCAGACACGAGTTCCGGGACGCATGGAGGTCTTGACCCAGTCAAACGGTGCCAAGGTCTTCGTGGACTATGCCCACAACGGCGACAGTTTGGCTAAGTTGCTGTCCGTCGTTCAAGAACATCAAAAAGGACAGACGGTACTTGTGCTAGGAGCTACTGGCAATAAGGGAGAAAGTCGACGCAAGGACTTTGGCCTCCTACTCAACCAACACCCTGAAATCAAAGTCATTTTAACCGCAGATGATCCAAATCGTGAAGATCCGATTGCTATCGCAAAAGAAATTGCTAGCTACATCTCCTTTGAGGTGGAGATGATCGCTGATCGCGAAGAAGCTATCAAAAAAGCCCTCAGCCTGACTAGTGCTGAAGGTGATGCAGTCATCCTTGCTGGTAAGGGAGCAGATGCCTACCAAATCATCAATGACCAAAAGGTTCCCTATCCTGGTGATTATGCACTGGCAGAAAAATACATATAAAAAAGGACTCTTGAAAGTCCTTTTTTATTATCCATTCCACATCACTAAAACGTAGAGCAAGCTGCTACCCACCATATCCGCAAAGGCATGTGCCAAAAAGAAAGGCAGCAAGTTTTTAACCTTGTATTTATAAAAGAAATAATAGAACAGACCAAAGACCACACCAATCAGAAAAGCAGAGACTAGCCCCTGATAGGTATGGACAGAAAAGCGAACCAGCGTTGAAAAGCCTAAAACCCACCATTTGCTCTCTTCTTTCACCGATGTGAGCAAGCCTAAGAAAAAGAATTCCTCATAAACACCATTGAAGAGAGAATAGAGAATGACGACAGGTCCCAGCGCAGCTAGTTTGCGAAAAACTTCGACAAAGGTCCAGTCGATATGCTGCAAGATTTCTAAGTCAAAATAATTATAGGAACCGACTAAAGCTGCTATCACATCAGAAGTCAGACCAACAACCGCAAAAATCAAGGGCGCCCAAAGAATAGACCAAGACAAGCGTAGTTTCAGCTGTTTGAAATCATAATGACGAATTCCCAAATAGAGCAGAGCCAACACCAGCAGGAAAACTTGCAATTTCAAATTGCTCAGCAAGGCAAAATTTTCATCCTCTGGCCTAGGCACGATTGCTTGTCCTACAGAGCTGGACATCGTAAGCCAATTTATTGTTGAGGAATAAATAAATTGGCCAAACATAATAATTGCTAAAATCAACATATCGAACCATCTAAGGTTCCCCAGTGGTTGCTCGGGATAGATTTTTTTTAACATTGTCATTCATATTCCTTTCCCAAATTCTATATACTACTATAGCACAGAATATGGCAAAATGACAGGTGGGGCTGTCTAATTTTTCCCTCATTCTAAAAACTATCAGTCCAATTGGAAGACTAGGCGTTCCTTGCCAAAGCTAGCCTTCAACTCATACTTGCCAGCCTCATTCTGACGAATGTAACCTAGAATCACCAGACTATCGACAAAAATGTCTCGACGCTTCTGCAGGAGCTCATCCTTACGGACATACTTGAGGAGGAAAGTCGTCATATACTTGAGGGCATACTCTGGATTCACATCTCCCAAAATAGCATAAAGGGGCTTCTGCTCCTCAGACAGCGGATACTGTCGCTGCATTTTATAAAAATAATTGGACAAGGTCAGTTTATCTCTCTGAAAATCGGTCTTTTCCAGCAGAATAGCCGCATTAGTCTGATTAGCAAGCTGAGTCTCAAAGCTCAAATTCAACAATTCTTGATAGATCGGACTATCATCTCGAATAAAAACTTCCTGATCTAAAGATAGATTTTCAAGATTCTCCAAAAGCGGAACCTGCTGATAATAGCGCTTATTCTCCCGCCGAATGTAGCCCGCCTTGATACATTCCTCCATGAAGCGATCTAGATTGGAAGAGCCCGCAAATTCACGTTTGATTTCTCTTAAAATCACATCATCCTGCTGATCCAGATAATTGATTAGTTTTTCAAATAAGGGCTGTCGTGTCAGCCGAGTCGGATTGAGAATTTTAATCATGGAGCTCTCCTTTAAAAATGAGTTTGGCTGATTGAGCCAACTGACTGGGATTGGTTCCAGGATGTCCTACGGGCACCGCTGAGCCCAATTCCTCATAATAAGCCTGCCAAAAATTAGAAATCAGGTTTTCCTCATCTCCAAACTGCATGGGAATGGTCTCAAAAATTGGCAAAATCTGAGCAATATATTCCGAACAGTAAAATCCTTCGCTCTCAGGATAGAAACTAGCATTATAGGACTTGCCCAGATGGGATTTGGCTTCTTTGAAGGCAGCAGAGGCATCTGTCTCTGGATAAGCAAAGACATGATAGATGTCCTCTTCTTCCAAAAACTGGCTCAAGGGTTGATGCGTCACTCCCTTATCCTGCGTCGCATGGTAAATCTCACCATCAAAAAAGATGCCCACATGGCTATAGGAGCCCGTTGCTGTCCGAATTGCTGCTGCCATCTCGGATTGACCGACTGTGAACAGCAGGTCACCATTTTGTAAATCTTGAATCTTCATTTCTCTCGTCTATCAAAAAAGGAGCCGAAACTCCTTTACATGTGCGGAAAACCAGTGTTTCCTATTTTGAGCTACCACTCAGGAAATTAAGCGTTAAAGCTTTCAGTCAACTGAGGCACCACTTGTTTCTTACGCGAAACAGCACCAGCCAAGAAGGCATGGTTATTTTCAAGTTTGAAGTTAAAAGCTGCTTCTACCTTGTCCATGTTTGCGCCAATTGCAAGGATTTCTGAGTTTGAGTTGACGATGTCTGTAATCATCAAAACAAAGTCAGAGTAACCATTTGCTGCAATAGCCGCTTGCATTGCTGCCTCGATTTCTGCTTGACGTTCCAAAACTTCAGCAATATCAACAGTGTTGACTTGGGCTACACGGACATTATTTCCATTCAATTCGAAAGTCTTGGCATCAATGTCGATCAATTCTTCAGCAGATTTGCTTGCCAAGTTTGTACCAGCCTTCAGCATAGCGAGACCGTATTCTTCCAAATTCACACCGGCTAACTCAGCCAACTCAGGAGCAATATCCTTATCACTTGGGTGTGTCGTTGGAGATTTCAAGAGAAGTGTATCTGAAATCAAACCAGATAACATCAAACCAGCAAGCTCTTTAGGAACTGCCACACCGTGTTCTTTAAACATACGATAAACGATAGAAGACGCTGACCCAACAGGTTCCAAACGCATGTAAAGTGGGCTTGCAGTTTCAAAGTTAGCTACACGGTGGTGATCCACAACGCCATAAACTTCCACTTCAGCAATATCTGAAACAGATTGTTGGAATTCATTATGGTCAGTCAAGATGACTTGCTCTACACCTTCTGCTTTAGCTGATGTGATGACGCGTGGTGCTTCTACACCAAAATAGTTCAAAACGAAAGCTGTTTCTTCATTAGGAGTTCCAAGTGCTACTGCTTCTGTGTCCAATCCATAAGCCTCTTTTGCAAGATAGGCAAAGGCTACAGATGACCCGATGGCATCTGAGTCTGGATTTTGGTGACCAAATACTAGAATCTTAGACATGATAATACCTCTTTGTTTTTAATAATATTTATTCCACTTATTTTACCACAATTATGGGTATTTCACAAAAGGAGAAGGATATTTTCTTGAGAAAAATTGTAGCTTTGCAATAGAGGTCTGAGCTGAACCTTCAAAATAATCATCCAACCTTAACCGTCGATACAAGTATCATCTCTGATGAAAGTCCCCCAGAAGAAACGCTTGCTTTATCATTTTTATTTCCTGTGAAAGGATTGTTTCCTAAAAAACAGCCCTATCATAAGATAGGACTGAAAAATTTATCAAGTTAGTGATAGAGGCGATCATCACTACTATTTAAGTGACTGTCTCTTCTCCCGTTTAGCCAAGAGAGGTAAGATGACGCCTAGACTAATCAAGATAATCGGTGTCAAGATATTTGTCATCAGAGAGAAGCGCCAACCAGCTGGATCAACCGCATAATCTACTTTCGGAACCATACCTAAAATACAAGCAAAAGCTGTGAAAAGGAAGCACCAAGCTCCGATGATAAAGCCAAATTTTGGATTTTTAGTAAGTTTGTATTCCGCATCCTTGTATTTCTTCCAAGCTTTATTGAGCAACATATAAGCCACGAATACCCAAAGATAACGCATCGGCATAACAATAGAGTTAAGATTGGTCATCCATTTAACCAGACCGTCAATTTCCTTGATTCCAAAGATTGGTAGGACAATCAAGAAGCTTACCAAAATCCCTGTCAGGATATAACCGTTAATCAGTACACCTTTTGATGTCCGCTTGCGTAGCCAGCTTGGAACAAATTCTTCGTCTGCATTATTGAGCAAGATTTGTAGAGGCGCGTCAATAGAGAAAGCCAAGGCCGCAATCTGTCCAACCATATTGGTCAGGGCATAGATGACTACTAGTACATTGCCTACACCCCAGTAGTTGCCCAGCATTTGAAAGGCTTGGTAAGCACCGTTTCGCATCAGGTCTTCAGGAATATTGCTGCCATCAAAAAGCATGCCCATAGCAATAGAGCCTAGGATAGCAGAGGCACCAACCATGACAGCCATGACAATCATCCCCTTTGGAAATTCCTTGGCTGGATTGCGTGTTTGGTTAACGTAAGGCGAAATTTTCTCAGCCCCACCTACCGCAAAGACCAAAAGTGAGATAGTCGTAAAGTATGAAAAATCAAAATTAGGAATGTAAGTGCTGAGCTTGTCCATATTAGCCGTTGCAAACTGCATATCCGGCTTGATAAAAGGCGCACCAACCGCTAATAGAACAAAAAGGAAGGACATAATCAGCATCGCACTTCCAGCTAGACCGCCAATGACCTTGAGCGTGGATAGACCCTTGGTAGACAAGTAGAGAAAGGCACCGAAAATCAGCAAACTAAGAATAACAATCCAGTGAATATCAAGAATGCTCAAAAAATCGCCATTTCCTTGGATAGCCCATCCTAAAGGAATCAGAACTCCCTGTGGCTTTTGTGCCAAGTAGGGAATATGCACTACCCAGTAAGTCCAAGCCGCAAAATAAGCCAAGCGCTTAGTAGAAGTCTTCTCCACCCAGTCGCTGACACCACCTCCGCTTTCCTTGAAGGTCGAGCCTAGCTGCCCCACGATGAGGGCATAGGGAATAAAGTAAATGGCCAGGATAAGAATCCAAGAAACAACGACCGAAATACCTTGTTGGGAATAGTTGTTGACCACATTTCCCAGCCCCCAAACCATATTAAAGGCAATCAGGGATACCATCAGCCAAGTCAGCTGGTTCTGATCTTTTTTCATCATTCATCTCCTTTGAATATAAAATAAATAGCTCCATAAAATTATACCATATTTCTATATTTTTGTAACCGTCTTCAGCATATTTTGTCCAAAAAAAGAGCTACCCATAGGTAGCTTAAGTTCAATTCTTAAAGTGAGTTCACGTCAACCTTGATACCAACACCTTGAGTAGTAGTGATTGTCAAGTTTGTTACGTAAGTTCCTTTAGCTGTAGCTGGTTTTGCTTTTTGGATTGTTTCGTTGAATGCTTTGAAGTTTTCAACCAATTTTTCAGCTTCAAATGATACTTTACCGATGATTG
>CAURCE010000037.1:0-12340 GCA_963523365.1 uncultured Streptococcus sp. | reverse complement strand
CTGAGAAGTCTTTGTCAGCTACGTACTCTACCAAGTCAGCAAGGTAAGTAGATGAAATTGAGTTTCCAGCGTAAAGGATTTGTGGTGCTTTGCGCTCTTCTTTTGTTTGCAAGTTAGCAAAGTGGTGGTTCAAGAAGTCGATGGCTGCTTTGGCACCAAGGTAAGAACCACCGATACCGATCACAACCAAGACATCGCTGTCTGATTTGATTTGCTCAGCAGCCTTCAAGATGCGGTCGAATTCTTCACGGTCGTAGTTTTCAGGAAGGTCCAACCAACCTAAAAAGTCGCTTCCAGCACCAGTTCCTTTACGGATCAATTCGTCTGCTGCAGTTACCTGTGCTTGCATGTATTCCACTTCATGTGGGGCAACAAATTTATCTAAAACTTTTGAATAATCAAATTTAATATGTGACATGATATTCCTCCATTTTTTCTTCCACTCTATCATATCGCTTTCATACTTTTTTAGCAAGTAATTCCTTCAATGAAAACGCTTTAATATAAAATTTTGTTAATTTTTTTACAATTTTGCAAATCCTAGACCAGAAGCGAACGCAATCGTTTGCGCAATCTGCTATTTTTATCAGAAAATCTCTGTCCCCAATTTCATGGGTAGGTTGATATTCGAAGATTCTGTCCCATCAGAAAACTGCATCCATTGCTCTAAGATTCATCTGCGCCTTTTAGGCTTGATTCATTCAACATCGGAACCTAGTTCTCGCTTTGCTCGAACTGCGTCAATGCCTCTAAACTTATCTTCCTCCTTCGGAGTTGATTCGTTAAGAGGCATAGAAAAAGAGCACACAGTTCAAATCGCTTAGGGCTGCTGGATTCCTCCCCTGACCCGCTTCACGCAGAACTGTTGCTCCACTAATTAGTATAACACAAACTTTCTTTTTTGGCTAATTTTCTTTACTTTTTCCTGCGATTTCTGAAAAAGTTCTGCATAATCGCCGCACATTCTTCTTCTAAAAGGCCGCTTTCAACCTCTACGCGATGATTCAACCGCTCATCCGTCAGGATATCGTAGAGACTGCCCCCAGCACCGAATTTCTGGTTTTTCGCCCCATAGATCACCTTGGGAATGCGAGCCAGACCGATAGCTCCGCTACACATGACGCAGGGCTCAATCGTGACAAAAAGTGTCGTATCCAATAGGCGCCAGCTATTTTCACGCTGATTGGCCTCCTCAATCGCCATGATTTCCGCATGCATGACCGCCCGCTGCAGCTCCTCACGCGCATTATGCCCGCGTCCGATAATCTGACCATCCTTGACCAAGACACAACCAATCGGTATTTCATCATTGGCGAGGGCAATCTCCGCCTCCTTCAGCGCCTCCCTCATAAACATTTCTTTTTCCTCTATCGTGTAGTCCATCTCTTCTCTCTTCCTTTCAGTTTCTTTGTTCATTATACCACAGGCAGCTTATGACTCACAAAAAAGCCGCCGATTGGGCGACTCTTATGGGAGATTATTATGAAAAAGTTTAGGAGGTTTAAACAAAGTTAGGAGGTCTTTGTTTATGCTTCTAGTATAGCTGGCCTATCTTAAATAAAGCTTAAGCTTTTTGAGTATTGATAATTTTAGCAATATCGCCAATTAGAATCTCAAAAATATCAGACAAATTGCAGGCTTACTACTCTTTGTCGCAGAAGCAACTATTGTGGCATCACTCATCCTTTACGTAATTCTAGGATTTGGTCATAGCGCTCTTCTTCATCAATATGATGAGCTATTTCCAGTACCGTGATCGGCAAAGAAAAGATTAGATCTCTAACAAGACGACTATTTTTTTCGTCCAAAGCTGATGTCACTTCGTCCGCTAATAAAATATCCTTCTCGCGTAAGAGAAAACGAGCTAATTCCAATCTGACACGTTGACCTCCTGAAATGTTTTCACCATTATTATGTATCTCCACATTCAAAATATCCTGAAATTCATCTATTAAGCCAACTCGGTCCAATACCTCCAATAATTCATGATCCTGAAAAGCCTGATCAAAAGTTAGATTATAGCGGATAGTATCGTTAAACAGGAAGGGATGCTGACTAATTAAACCGATATTCCCTTGAAAATGACTCGTTATCTGATTTCCATCATATTGAACGAGAATATGACCCTCATCACATGCTTCTTCTCCTAAAATCAAGCGAAAAAGAGTCGTCTTTCCAGACCCACTCGGCCCTTTGATCAAGACCTTCTGCCCTGCTGGAATCGTCGCAGTCAAATCTGCAAAAAGCTGACGTCCAGCAAAGCTTTTTGAAATATGATTTAAGCGCAAAGATTCAAGTTTTTCGACAAATTGATCCTTTGTCTCTTCAAAATCAGGTTCTTCTTCGATAATTTTAAACAGGCGGTTCGCAGTCGGCAGGGCACCTTGAAGATTGGCTGCACTGTACATCAGGGTTTGGATCGGTTCGACCAGCATCCCCGCAGCCACATACATTGAGATGAGGCTTGTGATGGAAATAGAATTCCCTTGTAAACTCAAATAAAAGCCTAAAGCAAGAGGAACAACCTGACTAAAAAAGACCATAAAACCATTAAAGAAAAAAATAATATTATGTGTGAAACAAAATCTTTGGATGGCTTTTTGATATTCTCCGTTTAAATCATGCACTCGCTCTTCATTCAGCTTCATGGCTTGATTAATCCGTAAGGTTTGGCTGCCTTGCATACTATCTGAGACAAGCCCATGTAATTTCGTTCTAAGTTTGGACCAGCTGTCTCCAGAATCTTGTAAACGACGATTCATAATGAACTGCGGAATGGGTCTCATAATCGTAAAAATCACAAAAATAAGTCCTAAGAGAAAATTTTGTGACACAATATAAATGGCTGTAACAAGGGCTACAAATCCCCAACTCACCATAACATTTATATTTTCTAAATAATTATCGCCTACATATTCCATATCTTGAGTTAGCAGACTAACTTTTTCATCATTGGAAAATTTAGGATTCAATATGACTTTTTTAAATAAAAGAGCACGGACACTTTTGTTAATTTCTCTTCGGAATATATTGTGCGAATGGTTCGAAAATAGCATCAGACTATAAATAACAAGATAGACAGACAAACCAAATAAAGCAAAATTGAGAATTTTTCCATAAGAAAGGCCGTCTTGATCTAACTTCAAGGCCTTCGTTAAAATCAGAGGTTGCGCCAACACCAAACCACTGTTGACAATACGCCCTAGAAAAATAGGAAAAAGATACTTCCTATTAATGTACTTGTAAATATTTCTCATAATTATCACCTATCAAAATAGAAAAGTGCATCTTCTAATAGATATCGTGGCAAATTCACATTGTCACTTATTTATCTATGCAATTTAATTATACTCATTATACATTTTTTGAAATAGTAAATCAAGAATGTCTAAAAAATTAGCCTATAAAAGCTGCAATATCGCTAACTTCTTGGGCAATATAGGTGGCGCCGGCTTCTTCCAATTCTTCCCTGCTACCAAAGCCATAAAGGACGCCGATAGAATCAAGCTTTTGCGCTTGAGCGCCAAGCACATCGTGCTCCCTGTCTCCAATCATGATGGTATGCGCCAAATCTGTAATCTGATTTTGTTCTAAGGCATACTGGATAACATCGCTTTTTTTACTACGTTTTCTATCCATTGTTGCACCAGCGACAAAGTCAAAATAGTCATACAAACCAAAATGTTTGAGAATCTGAATGGAAAATTCTTCAGGTTTTGACGTAGCTACAATCAACTGTTTGCCAGTCTGCTTCAGAGAAGCTAGCAAGTCAGGAACGCCTGGATAGACCTCATTTTCATAAAGGCCTTTTTCAGAAAAGTACTCATGATAGTAGTCAATGGCCTTTAAACATTCTTCCTTAGAAAATCCATAAAAGCGCTCAAAAGAATCCTGCAAGGGAGGACCGATGAAGACTCTTAATGCTTTCTTGTCTGGCACTTGAATCCCATATTTTCCTAAGGCATAGGCCACTGAGTTGGTAATCCCTAGTTCTGAATTGGTCAAGGTACCGTCTAGGTCAAATAAAATTGTTTGATACATTTTTTCCTCTTTCTGCTTTCAAAAAGAGGCTGGGACAAAAGTCCTAGCCTCTCAATTGTCTTTGGATTGTCGAGCAAGACGCAGTGGTTGAGTGGGCTCTACTACGCTGATTTCATCAGCTTTTACAGCCCTACTCAACTGTGCGGAGGTGGGACGACGAAATCGAATTCTAACGAATTACCGATTTCTGTCCCACTCTCTTGTCTTCACTAGCTTATAAACTTGACCAAACACTTTCCAAGATATTGGTCTGCTCGCGACCTGGTCCGACTGAGAAGGTTGAAATGCGGACTCCAACCAGTTCGCTGACACGGCGAACATAATTGCGGGCATTTTCTGGCAGGTCTTCTAGGCTGCGGACACCTGTGATGTCTTCTGACCAACCTGGCAATTCCTCATAGATTGGCTTGCAACGTTTGAGCTGCTCCAGACTTGCTGGATAATGGTCGATTCGCTCCCCATCCAAATCATAGGCCACACAGATTTTGACTGTATCCAGACCACTCAAAACGTCAATAGAGTTGAGGGAAAGATTGGTAATGCCTGATACGCGGCGGCTGTGGCGCATCACAACGGAGTCAAACCAGCCCACCCGACGCGGACGGCCCGTCGTTGTACCGTATTCATGGCCTACTTCGCGGATACGGTCGCCCACTTCATCAAACAGCTCTGTTGGGAATGGTCCATCACCGACACGGCTCGTATAGGCCTTGCAGACACCAACTACCTTGTCAATCTTGCTTGGACCAACACCTGAACCAATCGTCACCCCACCGGCAACTGGATTAGACGAGGTTACAAATGGATAGGTACCTTGGTCAATATCCAGCATAACACCTTGTGCCCCTTCAAAGAGGACACGCTTGCCTTGATCCAGAGCGTCATTGAGGATGACAGATGTGTCAGTCACATACTGCTTGATTTGCTGACCGTATTCATAATATTCTTCAAAAATATCGTCAACGCTCATGGCTTGGCTATCGTACAATTTCTCAAAGAGGCGGTTTTTCTCAGCTAAATTCCGCTCCAAGCGCTCTCTGAAAATGTCTTTATCCAAGAGGTCAGCGATACGGATACCAACACGCGCAGCCTTGTCCATGTAGGCAGGACCGATTCCCTTGATCGTCGTCCCGATTTTATTGTCGCCCTTAGCTTCCTCTTGCAGGCGATCTAGCTCGATATGGTAAGGCAGGATGACATGGGCACGGTCTGAAATGCGCAAATTATCTGTGGTAACACCTTCTTGGTGCAGATAAGCCAACTCCTTGACCAGAGATTTAGGATTAACCACCATCCCATTTCCGATCACTGAGATCTTTTCTGGGAAGAAAATTCCTGACGGAATCAAGTGCAATTTATATTTTTTTCCGTCAATCACAATCGTATGTCCAGCATTGTCACCGCCTTGGTAGCGGGCAATCACTTCAGCATTGGCCGAAAGGAAATCCGTAATTTTCCCTTTTCCTTCATCTCCCCATTGGGTTCCTACAACAACAACTGATGTCATAATTTCGTCTGAGCTACGAGAGCTCTTCCTTTCTTAATCTACAAGGCAGGAGTTTCACCTGCAAACGTATCTTACACTTTATTATAAGAAAATTTTGAATTTTTTTCAAGATTAGGTATCTTTTAAATTTGGATTTTCACTTTTGAAAGCGAATAATTCTTTTTAAAATTTTCTATTTTCACGAAATATATCTAACAAATGGCGATAAAAGTTCGGGAATTCATTAAAAACGTAGTGAATAGTTGTTTTCTGGCCTTTTTTATAATAGACTGAAAGTACTATACTAAGGACGGAAAAACATGATGACTATTGATCGTTTACTTAAAAAGCTAGACCCTGCAAGCCCGATCTTACAGGCGACTTTTGGACTGGAGAGAGAATCTCTGCGCGTGACAGAGGCAGGGACACTGGCATCAACTCCCCATCCCAGCTCTCTGGGTTCTCGGAGTTTTCATCCCTATATCCAGACAGATTTTAGTGAGCAACAGCTCGAATTGATTACGCCCATTTCCTCTTCAACTCAGGAGGCTCGTCGCCTGCTGGGTGCCATCACCGATGTAGCTGGACGCTCCATTCCCCAAGATGAACTCATGTGGCCCTTGTCCATGCCTCCCCAACTCCGAGAAGACGAGATTGAAATTGCCCACCTCGAAAATACCTACGAACTCCATTATCGTCAAGGTTTAGCAGAAAAATACGGCAAACGGCTCCAGACTATTTCCGGCATTCATTACAATATCGAGTTAGGAAAAGATTTGATGACGTCTCTCTTTGAGGCTAGCGACTTTTCTTCCTTCAAGGATTTTAAAAATGCTCTCTATCTCAAATTGGCTCGCAATTTCCTGCGTTTCCGCTGGTTCTTGACTTATCTTTATGGTGCGGCTCCACTGGCAGAAGCTGGCTTTTACGATGAGGCAGTTGAGGCTCCTGTTCGCTCACTCCGCAATAGCCATCACGGCTACGTCAATGATGAGCATATCCATGTATCATTTCGCTCGCTGGAAAGCTATGTCTCGGACATCGAGGCCTATGTCGAGTCTGGCGACCTAAGTGCAGAAAAGGAATTTTACTCGCCTGTGCGCTTTCGCGGTCAAAAACGAAATCGAGATTATCTGGAACAAGGCATTACTTACTTGGAACTGCGCTGTTTCGACCTCAATCCTTTCGACGTTTTGGGCATCAGTCAAAAAACCTTGGACACAGTCCATCTCTTTCTCTTGGCTCTATTGTGGCTGGATGATGTGACAGATAGCGATACACAGCTACAAGCGGCTCATGCTCTCAACGATGCCGTTGCTTTGGCTCACCCCTTGACGCCTCTACCTGCAGGGGCCGACAGCTCTGCTATTCTCCAAGCTATGGAAAATGTGATCCAGCATTTCAATCTCCCTGCCTCCTACCGTCAATTGCTAGCACAAGTCAGAGCTACACTGGCTGAACCCAAACTGACTCTGGCAGGGCAATTATTTCCTCATATTGAGAAGAATTCCCTATCAGCTTTTGGACTGGCAAAAGCACGGAAATATCGAGATTACGCCTGGACTGCGCCCTACGCTCTCAAGGGCTATGAAAAGATGGAACTTTCCACTCAAATGCTCATGTTTGACGCTCTCCAGAAAGGCCTCCATCTCGAAATCTTAGATGAAAATGACCAATTTCTCAAGCTTTGGCATGATCACCATGTAGAATATGTCAAGAACGGCAATATGACCTCCAAGGATAACTATGTCATCCCTCTGGCCATGGCCAATAAAACAGTCACCAAAAAGATTTTGGCTGCAGCTGACTTTCCTGTTCCTGCTGGGGCGGAGTTTTCTTCTCTCGAAGATGGTCTGGTCTACTACCCTTTGATTAAAGATCGACAAATTGTCGTCAAACCCAAGTCAACCAACTTTGGACTAGGCATCTCTATCTTCCAAGAACCGGCTAGTCTGGAAGCTTATCGCAAGGCTTTAGAAATTGCTTTTTCAGAAGACGCTGCTGTCTTGGTGGAGGAATTCATCGCTGGAACGGAGTACCGCTTCTTTGTTTTAGACGGTCAGTGTGAGGCAGTCCTCTTGCGAGTGGCGGCTAATGTCGTTGGAGACGGTCAACATACCGTGAGAGAATTGGTTGCCGGCAAAAATGACAATCCCCTGCGCGGGCGCGACCATCGTTCACCGCTCGAAATCATTGAACTGGGCGATATTGAGTTGCTCATGCTAGACCAGCAAGGCTACGGACCAGATGATATCCTGCCTGCTGGAGTCAAGGTTGACTTGCGGCGCAATTCCAACATTTCTACTGGCGGAGACTCGATTGACGTCACAGACAGCATGCACCCATCTTATAAAGAACTAGCTGCGGACATGGCAAAGGCTATGGGAGCTTGGGCTTGTGGCGTTGACCTAATCATCCCTGACAGCTCTGCTATTTCCACAAAGGAAAATCCCAACTGCACCTGTATCGAGCTCAACTTTAATCCCTCTATGTATATGCACACCTATTGCGCTGAGGGGCCGGGGCAAAGCATCACCCCTAAAATACTGGCCAAACTTTTCCCAGAAATGGATTGATAAAACAAGAATCGCAGGGGATTCCTTGCGATTTTTGTTTGCTCCTTGTGATAAAAAAGAACTCTCACACTTGTTTTCGAGAAAGGAAAGAGGACTCTTTCTTGATGAGGCAAATATTCTCATCAAATCTAAAAGTGCGTCTGAATATATCAATCTTTCTCCTTCAAAAACTAGCTTTTATGTTAAAATAGAGATATCATATTGAGAAGAAAGAGAAAGGTTTATGTCGAGAAGAAAGAATTATTCTAACCAGCAGCCGGAATGGTTTAGCTGGATTTGGATACTTGCAATTATATTTGGTTCTGGAGTGGTAGCCAGCTACCTGATCCCCATTGCTATTTTGGGAGCTATTAGCTACGGAATCTATCGCTACCAAAGACAGAAAAGAGTTCGTATTGAAGCTAAACAAGCCAGCATTGGCCGTATTGAAGATTTAAAGGCAGAGATTGGTCAGGCGGACCGCCGTATTAAAGAATTAGAAAGCTACCAAGAATACGGCAAGAAGGAAGACTACCAAGACTTGGCCCTGCAAATTCTTCCCCAACTCACCTATATCAAAAACGTTGCTAAGGAATTGCGAGATGAAATTCCTGCATCTGTCTACCAGCGCATTCAGACTAAAGTTACTACTGTAACCGAGGAAATTGATAAACAACTGCAAAAGATTGAACGGGAGAAAAGGCAAAAAGAAGCGCAGCCAAAGAAAACGAGCCTAGAAGAGCTAGCTCCAGAATTGGTCGCTACGGTTCGCAATATTCAGATTGACCACGAGGCCATTCTTCAAAAAATCTCTCAATCCGAAAGCAACAACAAGGAAGAACTGACTGCCATTCATCAGTCCCAGATGGAGCACTACGAAGATATTTTAGAAGGCTACCTCAAAATCAAAGCCTCTCCCAAAGATTTTTACAATGCCGAGGAGCGGCTAGCCAAGGCTAAAGCAGCTATCGAGCAGTTTGACTTGGACCTAGACGAAGCACTGCGCCAGTTAAATGAAGCTGATTTGAGGGATTTTGACATTAGCCTGCGTATCTTAGACAAGGAAAAACAAACAGATACTGGCTTTTAAGCTAGAAAAACCAAAGGAGAAACTATGAGCCAAGAATTTAACTTTGACATTGATAAAATTGCCAATAATGCTATCAGCAAAAGCGACAAAACAACAGAAATCATCGAATCCAACACGACTCAAGAAAATGGCCAGCTAACTTTTCTGGAAAAGCTGACGCCTGAGCAACAGAATGCGATTACGGCCAAAGCTCCTCAGCTTGTGGATAATTTCGTATCGGACCAGAATGCCTTGCTGGACTTTGGCCAATCTGCGGTCGAAGAAGTCAACAGCACCGTCAATCGTATCTTAGCCGAGCAGAAAAAATTACAGATCCCTCAGGTAGATGAGCTCTTAAAAAACACTAACAAAGAACTCAATGGCTTTGTCGCAAAATACAAGGATGCTCAAGTAGCAGAACTGGACAAGAAGCCTAATTTCCTGGAAAAACTCTTCAAACAGAGCAAAAACACTCTTCAAGAATTCTATTTTGACTCACAAAATATTGAGCAGAAAATGGACGGCATGGCTGCAACTGTCGTCAAGCAAGAGGATGTTCTGGCTCGCAATATTGTTTCTGCTGAAATGCTGATCGAAGACAATACCAAATCGATTGAAAACCTAGTTGGAGTTATTTCCTTTATCGAAGCTGCTCAGCAAGAATCTGGCAATCGAGCGCTCAAACTGCAGGCTGAAGTTGCTCAGCTAGATATGACAACTGTTGACTACCAAGTAAAATCGCAAGAATTAGCCCGAATGACAGAGGTGGTCAATACCTTAGAGCAGCAACATACTGAATATGTCAGCCGTCTCTATGTGGCTTGGGCAACTACCCCTCAAATGCGTAATCTGGTCAAGGTTTCCTCTGATATGCGCCAAAAACTTGGAATGCTCCGTCGAAATACCATTCCAACTATGAAACTGTCTATCGCCCAGTTAGGCATTCTCCAGCAATCGATGAAGTCTGGTCAGGTAGCTGACGCTATCTCTAATGCGAATAACGCTGCCCTGCAAATGCTCGCCGAAACGAGCAAGGAAGTCATTCCTCAACTGGAGCGGATTTCCCAAAGCCCTACTATCGCTGTTGAATCTGTCACTAAGCTGGCAGAAAGTCTCGTCGCACAAAATCAAGGCATTATCGAAGCTATTGATAAAGGACGGGAAAAACGCGCTCTGCTAGAAGCGGCTGTCATCCAATCCGCAGAAACTATCAACAACTCTGTCAAACTGCGTGATCAAAAGATTATCCAAGCCCTACTGGATCAAGGTAAGGAAGCCCAGAAAGAATTAACTTCAGAATAAGCAAAAGAGCTATCCAGACTCTTTCAACTCGTAGACAAACGTCAAAATTGATGTTTGTCTTTTTGTATTTTTGGTCAAGAAGACAAAAATGCACTCAACTCTTAGGGAGAATTGAGTGCATTTTTTGAAAAAGATGTTTCTTTATAGATTTTTAACTGCCGCAATGGCTGCATCATAATCTGGCTCGGTGTTGATGTTGTCAACATATTCAGCGTAGGTCACAGTGTTATTTTCGTCCAAGACAAGAACTGCACGGGCCAACAGATGCCATTCATTGATGAGGACAGCATAGTCGCGACCGAAAGAATGGTCGAAGTAGTCAGATAGCATGACGGCATTTTCGATGCCTTCAGCAGCACACCATTTGCCTTGAGCAAAAGGTAAGTCAACTGAAACCGTGATCACAACGGTATTGTCCAAGTCAGAGAGTTCTTGATTGAAACGACGGGTCTGAGTTGAACAAACGCCAGTATCGATAGACGGCACGATGCTGAGGACTTTCTTTTTACCAGCAAAATCAGACAAAGTTTTCTTTGAAAGGTCAGTAGCTGTTAGGCTAAAATCGTGGGCTGTGTCGCCGACTTGCAGTTGTTGGCCCGTAAAGGTTACGGGATTTCCGAGAAAAGTTGTCATAGGAAGTCTCCATTCATGTTTGATAGCTCCATTGTACTGCGAATAGTGATTTTTTTCGAATAATTTGACCGAAAATTTGAGAGCTACTCCATGTGAAGCTTGTCCTTCAGAAATAAAGAGGTCAGGATTTTGTCTTCCCAACCTCTTATTATTATTTAGACAGACCTTCTGCGATCTTTTCTAAGTTGTATTTCATCATGCTGTAGTAGCTATCGCCTTCTTCGCCTTCTTCTGCAACAGAGTCAGTGAAGATTTTAGCGTAGATCGGAATGTTGGTGTCTTTAGAAACGGTCTTCATCGGACGGTCGTCTACACTTGATTCCACAAAGAGTGATGGCACTTTGGTCTTACGAAGTTTTTCAACCAAGCTTTTAATTTGGTCTGGAGTCCCTTCTTCTTCAGTGTTGATTTCCCAAATATAGGCTGATGGCACATTGTAGGCCTTAGAGAAGTACTTGAAGCAACCTTCGCTGGTTACAATCATTTTCTTTTCTTCAGGAATGTTGTTGAATTTCTCTTTGGCTTCCTTGTCCAAAGCGCTCAATTTTTCCACATAAGCCTTAAGATTTTTCTCGTAAGTTTCTTTGTTAGCTGGATCCTTTTCGCTCAAACGCTTGGCAATGTTTTTCGCATAGATAATCCCATTTTCCAAGTTGAGCCAAGCATGAGGGTCTTCTTTCCCTTTTTCACTTTGGCCTTCCAAGTAAATCACGTCCACACCTTCGCTGACAGCATAATAGTCCTTGTTTTCTTTCTTCTTAGCATTTTCTACTAATTTTGTGAACCAAGCATTACCGCCTGTTTCCAAGTTGATCCCATTGTAGAAGATCAGATCCGCTTGGGAAGTCTTTTTGACATCTTCAGGCAGAGGCTCGTATTCATGTGGGTCTTGGCCGACAGGTACGATACTGTGCAAATTGATCTTATCGCCAGCGATATTCTTTGTAATATCCGCAATAATCGAGTTGGTCGCAACAACATTCAATTTTGAAGAACCAGTCTCGGTACTGCTTTTTTGACTAGAGCAGGCTGCTAGGCCGACAAAAGCCAGCAAAAGCAGAACTAAGAAACGACATTTTTTCATTGGAAATCCTCCATAAATATATTATTTTACTTTTCTTTTTAAATACCGCTGTTTTGGTGCGATAAAAAATGAAACCAAAAAGATCAGGGCAGAGGTTAGAACGATACTAGAACCTGCTGCAACATTAAAACTATAACCGATGAAGAGGCCTAAAACAGATGCACCAGCCC
>CAURCE010000036.1:0-14796 GCA_963523365.1 uncultured Streptococcus sp. | reverse complement strand
CAGAAGGGACTTCTAGCCGCTCTACCAAATTGGTCCATGGTGGCCTTCGTTACCTTAAGCAATTCGACGTAGAGGTGGTCTCAGATACAGTTTCAGAGCGTGCTGTGGTTCAGCAAATTGCCCCTCACATTCCAAAACCAGATCCAATGCTCTTGCCAGTTTACGATGAGGATGGAGCGACATTTAGCCTCTTCCGTCTCAAAGTGGCTATGGACTTGTACGACCTTCTGGCTGGTGTCAACAACACTCCTGCTGCCAACAAGGTCTTGAGTAAGGAAGAAGTGCTAGAACGGGAACCCGAACTCAAGAAGGAAGGCTTAGTCGGAGGTGGTGTCTATCTTGACTTCCGCAACAACGACGCTCGCCTCGTGATTGAAAATATCAAACGCGCCAACCAAGACGGCGCCCTGATTGCCAACCATGTAAAGGCAGAAGGCTTCCTCTTTGATGAAGCTGGAAAGATTACAGGCGTTGTTGCGCGTGACCTCTTGACGGATGAAGTCTTTGAAATCAAGGCTCGCTTGGTCATCAACACAACTGGACCTTGGAGCGACAGGGTGCGCAATCTGTCAAATGACGGTGAGAAATATTCTCAAATGCGTCCAACCAAAGGAGTTCACTTGGTGGTTGATTCTAGCAAGATCAAGGTTTCTCAGCCAGTCTACTTTGATACCGGCTTGGGAGACGGCCGGATGGTCTTTGTTCTTCCACGTGAAAATAAAACCTACTTTGGTACGACCGACACTGACTACACTGGCGACCTAGAGCATCCAAAAGTAACACAAGAAGATGTGGATTACCTTTTGGGCATTGTCAATAATCGCTTCCCAGAAGCAAAGATCACAATTGACGACATCGAAAGCAGTTGGGCAGGTCTGCGTCCTCTGATTGCAGGCAATAGCGCTTCTGACTACAATGGCGGAAACAACGGTACCATTAGCGACGAAAGCTTCAATGCCCTGATTGCAACTGTTGAGAGCTATCTAGCTAAAGAAAAATCACGTGAGGATGTTGAAGCGGCTGTTACTAAGCTCGAAAGTAGCACATCTGAGAAACATTTGGATCCATCTGCTGTGTCCCGCGGTTCCAGCTTGGATCGTGATGACAATGGCCTTTTGACCCTTGCTGGTGGTAAGATTACAGATTACCGTAAGATGGCTGAAGGCGCTATGGAGCGTGTCGTTGAAATCCTCAAAGCAGAATTTGACCGCAGCTTTAAGCTCATCAACTCTAAGACCTATCCTGTTTCAGGTGGAGAGCTCAATCCAGCAAATGTAGATTCCGAAATCGAAGCTTTTGCTCAACTTGGTGTATCACGTGGCTTAGACAGCAAAGAAGCCTTCTATCTTGCAAACCTCTACGGATCAAATGCTCCTAAAGTCTTTGCCCTCGCACACAGTATCGAACAAGCACCAGGTCTTAGCCTAGCGGATACTTTGTCGCTGCATTATGCTATGCGTAATGAGTTGGCACTCAGCCCAGTAGACTTCCTCCTTCGTCGGACAAATCACATGCTCTTTATGCGGGATAGCCTAGATGCGATTATAGAGCCAGTTCTGGATGAAATGGGACGATTCTACGACTGGACAGAAGAAGAAAAAGCAGCTTATCGAAAAGATGTTCAAGCTGCCCTTGCAAATAACGATTTAGAAGAATTAAAAAAATAGAAAATACGAGAAGAGGCGGTAGGCAAAACAACTGTCTGCCACCCCTTCTTTTAAATGGAGTAACATAGATGATGAAAGAAATATTTGGCGAATTTTTAGGAACACTGCTCTTGCTCCTTCTGGGTAATGGTGTAGTTGCAGGTGTGGTTCTTCCCAAAACTAAGAGTCACAATTCAGGCTGGATTGTAATCACCATGGGATGGGGGATTGCTGTTGCCATCGCTGCTTTTGTATCTGGCAACCTTGGCCCAGCCCATCTGAATCCTGCCCTAACTATCGGAGTAGCTCTGAAAGGTGATTTGCCTTGGGCATCTGTTCTTCCTTACGTCCTTGCTCAGTTTGCAGGTGCTATGGTCGGACAGTTCCTAGTCTTCCTACAGTTCAAACCTCACTATCTCGCTGAAGAAAATCCGGCTAACGTTTTGGGTACATTCAGCACAGGCCCAGCTATCAAAGATACCTTCTCTAACCTGATTAGCGAAATCCTTGGAACCTTTGTCCTTGTGCTGACTATCTTCGCTCTTGGACTTTATAAGCTGCAAGCAGGCATTGGCACTTTTGCAGTTGGAACACTGATTGTCGGAATTGGTCTCTCGCTTGGTGGAACAACAGGTTATGCCCTAAACCCGGCTCGTGACTTAGGACCTCGCATCATGCACAGTCTCCTTCCCATTCCAAACAAAGGAAATGGCGATTGGAGCTATGCTTGGATTCCAGTTGTCGGACCAATCATTGGTGCCGTCCTTGCAGTAGCAGTCTTCTCCCTATTTTAGACTAAAATAAAGCAATACTCTTCTCTGAGACTCATATAAGCTTAGAGAAGAGTATTTTTATATAGATTTTCCAATTTCATCGAAGACTTTGCTAAATCAATCTAAAATCAGGAGAAAAGGGCCAGTTAGGACGATATTTGACAGCGGATTTATGCTATAATTGACAGTATAAATGATCTAAAGGAGTTATGATGAATCAAACTGTTCAATATTTACAAGAATTAACGGCTATCCCTTCTCCAACAGGCTTTACAGCTGAGGTTGCGGACTATCTGGTGAAGACACTAGAAGACTTGGGCTATGAGCCTGTCCGGACCAATAAAGGCAGCGTCCATGTTGTGGTTAAGGGTGAAAATGATGCCCAGCATCGGGTTGTGACGGCTCATGTGGATACACTGGGGGCAATTGTGCGTGCAATCAAGCCAGATGGTCGCCTCAAGCTGGATCGGATTGGCGGTTTCCCTTGGAACATGATTGAAGGCGAAAACTGTCTAGTCCATGTGGCCAGCAATGGCAAGACTTTCAGCGGTACAATCTTAGTTCACCAGACATCTTGCCATGTCTATAAGGATGCTGGGACGGTTGAGCGAACTCAGGACAATATGGAAGTGCGTTTGGACGAAAAGGTGACGAGTGAGAAAGAAACGCGGGATTTAGGAATCGAAGTCGGTGATTTTATTTCCTTTGATCCGCGTACCACGGTTACTGAGTCAGGCTTTATCAAGTCCCGCTTTCTGGATGACAAGGTCAGCGCAGCTATTTTGCTCAATCTTTTGCGCGTTTATAAAGAGGAAGCTATTCAGCTGCCAGTGACGACTCATTTTGCTTTCAGCGTCTTTGAAGAGGTTGGTCATGGGGCTAATTCCAGTCTGCCAGAGCAAGCAGTTGAGTATTTGGCGGTTGATATGGGCGCTATGGGAGATGACCAGCAGACAGATGAGTACACGGTTTCCATCTGTGTTAAGGATGCTTCAGGACCTTATCACTATGCTTTTCGCCAGCATTTGGTAAATTTAGCCAAGGAGCAGGAGATTCCTTACAAACTGGACATCTATCCATTTTACGGATCGGACGCCTCTGCAGCCATGAGCGCAGGAGCAGAAGTCAAGCACGCATTGCTAGGTGCAGGTATCGAATCCAGCCACTCTTATGAGCGCACGCATATTGATTCAGTTGTTGCGACAGAGCGCATGGTGGACGCTTATCTGAGAAGTGGCTTGGTGGAGTAATAGCAGGGCATCTAGTCTTGAATAAAAGGCAGCAATCTGAGTATCCTATGGAAATCAGAATGGCTGTTCTTGTTCAATCGGTTAAGTCTTCGTAGATGCTGAAAGATATTTGGAAAGTTATGATGTTTAGGTATTTGAAGAAATTCTTTCTGTGTTTGCTTTTTACAATTATAAGTGCTCTGGTCTTAATATTTACTTATCATCAAATCTGCCTGACTAAAGAGCAGAAATTGCTTGATAAACCCGTAGGGCGCCTGGTTCAAGTAGACGGCAAGAATATGAATGTCTATGTAACTGGTCAGGGAGAGCAGACGCTGGTCTTTTTGGCGGGTGGTGGCACAACGTCCCCTATTCTTGACTTTAAGAGCCTCTATTCTAAATTAGAAAAAGACTATCGAGTTGTTATTGTTGAACGCTTAGGCTATGGCTTCAGTGATGACAGCCAAGGAGATAGCAGAGACATTGACACGGTACTTGCCCAGACGAGGCAGGCTTTACAAAAGGCTGAAATCACAGGCCCATATACTTTGGTAGCACACTCTATGGCTGGGCTAGAAGCGCTTCATTGGGTTGCAACATATCCTGAAGAAGTTCAAGGCATTATCGGACTGGATATGGCCTTGCCAAGTTCTTATACTGATTTGAGCCTCTATCCCTTGGCTTATAAAGGTTTGCAAATGGCTGCTAATTTAGGCTTAAGTCGGGTATTTTATGATGTTGACAAGCAAGTTCCCGCTCTTGCGGTGGGGGATTTGACAGCAGAAGAAAAGCAGGTATACAAGGCTCTTTTCTATCGTCGCCCATTGGCAAATGCTGTTTATGAAGAGGTCATGCAGGTTAAGCAAAATGCTGAGGCAGTTTCTAGAGAAAAGCTTCCTGAACTACCGATCTTGCTCTTTTCTTCAAATGGCCAAGGGACTGGTTATAGTCAGGAAGAATGGCAGAGCTTCCAGAAGGATTTTGCAGCGCAGCATCCACAGATAGAGCTGATTCTACTGGACTCCCCTCACTATGTGCATGATTATGCCAGTGATGACTTGTCAGAAAAAATAAAGCAGTTTCTAAAATAGCAAGTTTTATAGGAGCTTGACATACTAGAAAAACGAGAGGGAATTTTCCCCTCTCGTTTTTGAATATACAGATTATTTGACAGACCAGACACTGACTGACTTTTCTTCCACTGGAAATTCTCCCCAACCTTCGTCGTCAATGGTCACGATTTGAGAACTGTTGTCCAGATAATCTCTGAATTCTCTGCCGGCCCATTCTGAACCGACCAACATACGCTTGCTGCTGGCTTGGTCATTGCTGACAATAACAGCGATTGGCTGACCCCCGTCCTTTCCTTGACGAGTCCAGCCGATACAGTTGGCATCGTCAAAGTAGTCAGTCTGCTCACCGTAAGCTAGATTGAGGCGGACATCCAAGAGCTTGTCCAGCACTTCTTGGAAGCTCTCTTGGGCAAATTCCCCACTAATACCATAGTAGTCACCATAAAAGACGCAAGGCAGTCCCTCCTCTCGTAGCAGGATGAGAGCATAGGCTGCTGGCTTGAACCATTCTTCGACGGTGGACTCCAGAGCTTGACCTCGCTGGGTGTCGTGATTGTCCACGAAGGTCACGGCTGATTCAGGATGATTCTTGGCAAGCGTCTGATCAAAAATCGTCCGCAGGTCAAAATCTGATCCAGCTCGGCTGGCGTCAAAGAAATTTTGGTGGAGTTTGACATCGACAAGGTCAAAGCGATAGTCAATGCTTTCTAGATAGTCGTTATTAGCCTTCTCATCACCATTCCAAAATTCCCCAAAGACATAGAAATCTTCACCGTATTTTGCAGTTATGTCGCGGATAAAGTTTCCCATAAAGAAGGAGTCGATGTGCTTGATAGCATCCAAACGAAATCCTTGAACGCCTGTTGTTTCGATAAACCAGTAAACCCAGTCGTAGAGGTTTTGAATGACCTCTGGATGCTTAAAGTCAATATCGGCATACATGAGATAGTCATAGTTGCCGTTTTCATTATCCACAAGTTCATCATCTGCCCAGCCTTTATTGTCTCCTTGGATAAGGAAAATACCTGACTTGTTGTTTTTGGCATCATAGTCCGTACCGGTAAAGTGGTACCAATGCCATTCAAAGTCATTGTAGGTTTTATTGCGGCCTGGGAAGACAAACTTAGTCCAGCCTTTGATTTCGAAAGGTTCTGACAAGACCTTAGTTCGATCGTTGGGATCCACTTCAACGACAGTAAAACGCTCTTTGTAGTCCGCAGCTGCCTTGTGATTGAGGACTACATCAGCCATGGGTTCAATGCCATTGGCTTTGAGAGTTTGGATAGCTTTTAGGTAGTCTTCCTTAAAACCATATTTGGTGCGGACGGTTCCTTTTTGGTCAAACTCACCTAGGTCGAAGAGATCATAAACTCCATAGCCGACATCATTTGAGCCTGTTGCTTTGAAAGCTGGCGGCATCCAAACCTTACGGATGCCTTTTGATGCCAGATGTGGGGCATCCTCCGCCAAGCGATTCCAGTGTTGTCCATCATTTGGTAAGTACCATTCAAAATACTGCATTAATGTTTGATTTTCCATACGAGATACCTCACATTCTTGGGATGGGTCTATTTTACCAAAAGAAGAATGATGACACAAACGTTTATACAAGTTAATTTTATATTTTTTGATGATAAGCCAAAACTAGCATTGAAATTAAAACGCTTACATAGTATAATGGACAAGTAATAAACTTTATAAAAAGAAAGGGGTTCTTTATGAAAAAGAGAGGACTAGTGAGGTTACTCTTATCAGTCTCGCTATTTGCACCTTTGGCCCTAGGCCGAGTTGTTCAAGCCGATGAGGCGAGTCAGGCGAATGTCGAAAGCAAGGAAATTCTTCAAACAGAAGCTATTGCAAAGCCATCTGAACCGGTATCTTCAGTCCAGCAGCCAGCAGTTTTAGAGGTTGAAAGCAAGGAATCGTCGGTCACTGCCAGACCAGAAAAGCAAGAAGAGGAATCGGTCACTGCTGAAAAAACAGTTGTGGACTCTGAAAAAGCTACCTCATCATTGGACTCGCCACCTTTAGCTTTGGCTCAAGATGCTAGCTTAGTGCCTTCTGCTGTGCCTGCTACTGCCAAAGGCCAAGACTTGTCTGCTTATACTGGAAGCCTTTCAAATCCAGCCTTGGCTGATAAGGAATTGACCCTACAAGAAGCAGTCGATGAACTACTGAAATGGGCAGCCGTCAATGAATCTCAGCTAGGCACCAGTGCCCAAGATAGGGTGAATCTGGCCAAGAGCATGGGAATGATTGATAAAGAGGCTGATTTGACAGCCCGCGTACAGGGAAGCAATCTGCAGACTATGTATGCAGTTGCCAAGCGCCTGCATGATGCCTATCGTGCTGAAAAGAAAGCACCGCTCTTTTTGAATGGTCGGGCACAGCCAATTTTCCCATACAGCAGTGGGGCTAAGGAAGATAAGGACTATTCGTATGAGAAAAGCGACATCGTCCGTTTTCCTGTTTATGTTGAGACGGATCATGATACGGATGGAGACGGAAAGCGTGACCTCGTCAAGGCTATCGTACAACTTCCTAAAGCAGTAGCCCAAGGTGATTTTAAGGCTTCTACAATTTTAGAAGCTCGTCCTTATGTCGCAGGGACTTTGGATGAAAACTATGTGACCTTGGAAAGTCTCAATCTGCCGACAAACGGTTCTTATGATATGAAGAGTTTGCACAATAAGCCTGCTAAGCGCCAACCGGTGTCTAGCATGAGCAGTATTGATGCGGCGAAGAAAGCCAAGGCGTCAGATTGGTACTATTATAGCCCTTATGAAGGGATCTATGATTACGAGAATTTGAACTGGTATGATTACTTCCTAGTGCGCGGCTATGCCTTTGTTTCCAGCGCTGGTCTGGGAACTAAGGGTTCAGAAGGCTTCAATACGACTGGATCTGATTTGGAAGTAGAAGCCTTTAAAAATATTGTCGAATGGGTCAACGGTAAACGGACCGCCTACACAGACAAAACTAGCAATATTGAAATCAAGGCTGACTGGGCCAATGGCAAAGTTGGCATGACTGGTCTATCTTGGGCCGGTACGACAACTTTTGGTGTGGCAACAACGGGTGTAGAAGGCCTGAGAACCATCGTTCCAGCCGCAGGAATTGCTAGCTGGTATGATTATTTCAATAGCCAAGGAACAGCCTACAGCAATCCGCCATACAGCGATCTGTCTTGGCTGTCACTCTACGTTTCAACTCGGATGCTTGATAAAGACGATTGGGCTTCAATCTGGAACAAGTATGCTGACTACATCAATCAGCTAAACAAGGACCAAAAAGCTCACGGTCGCAATTATAGCCAAGTTTGGCGGGAACGCGATTATACCCTAAATTCAGGAAAGATAAAGACTAGTGCCCTGCTGGTACATGGCTTAAATGATCACAATGTCAAAACCAAACAGTTTGAACTTATGTATGATGTCTTGAAAAAAGCGGGACAAAACGTAAAACTCTACCTCCACCAAGGAGACCATGTCCATCCAGCAGCTATCTCTCGTGGTTATGGTATCAAGGCCAACAATCAAGACTTCTACGACTTGCTCAATACTTGGTTCTCTCATTATCTTTACGATGTCAAGAACGATGTTGGCAAGCTTCCTGCTGTTTTGGCACAAAATAACTACGATCCAAATAAATGGACGAGCTATGACAATTGGAAAAGCACTAATCGTTTGATTTTGACAGCTAAGTCCAAACGTCTAGAAGAAACCATTTCCAGTGACTATGCGGCTGCTGGGATTGACACTAGCAAGCGAGATGAAACTGTCAGTCAAGCTTCTTCTAAGGCTAACATGACCTTTATGACAGAAGTCAAAGAAGATACGACTATCAAGGGTCATATTCCAGTTCACTTCAAGGCCGCTTTGGCTAAGGGTAGTGGCAGAAATCTGCAGGTCAATGCGCTCTTGGTAGATGTATCAGACGAAGAGTTTGATGTGGTTGGAAATGGTGATACCAGCGATGACAGCAAGGCTGGTGACTTCTGGATGGGTAGCAATCTCAGCAATCTGGATGTTAAAAATTTTGCGACAACCAAAACTAAATACAAGGTCATTGCTAAGGGCTGGCTGAACTTAGCCAATCCAGAATCAGGTTATACACCGTCTAGCTCAGAAAAGAGTATTAAGCCAAAAGTCGGCCAATTCCATGATTATACCATGTATTTGCAGCCGAATCTTTACACGGTGAAAAAAGGTCACAAGCTAGCTCTGGTCTTCAATACTTATGACCCTAGCGACTTGACGATTAAGCGTCAGTATGCGGTGACTTTCAAGACGGATTCCATTAGTGCGCTAGTACCAACTGTGGAAGCTAGTCGTTCTCAAAAAGCTGATTATATAGCAAGTGCGCTTGATAGGGAATATGCTAACTTACCTGAAATTCTTGGTGAAAAGCTGGTTGCACCAGAAATCAGAGAAGTTCCAGAATATATTTTTGACAGACAGGAGCCGCAACAAGAAGCTCCGTCAGTTGATTTGAGGGTTGGACGTAAAGAAGATGAGAAAGGCGCGACGGACCATGTGCAGCAATTGGGTAGTCAGAAAGTGGTGCCTCAGGTGCAGCAATTGGCTAGTCAACCAGAAGCGTCTCAAATGGAGCAGGTAGCCGTTCAACAAGCTCCAGCTTCCTTGCCAAAAACTGGTAGCCATTCAGAAAAAGGAATGTTCTATCTAGGCTTGGTGCTTCTTGTCAGCGCATTCAGCATGTCTGGCCTCGTTAAGAAATATTCACATCGTTAGTCATTACAAGATAAAAGCAGCCAAACATTCCTGACTAGGTAAAGATTGGCTGCTTTTGCCTTATCGTCTTTTAGCTGGTCTTGGCCTGCAAGTCAGAAGTGCCAGCAATATAGAGGTAGAAAGAATGAAACAGTATATTCAAGATATTTTTGACCAAAGTATGGCGATTGAAAGTTTTACCCATACTAGTTCTGAGCGGAAGATTGAAGCCTTTCTTCAGGAGCGGATAGGGGAGATTCCTTATTTTCGGGAGCATCCGGAACAGTTTGGCTGCTATCAGATTCCGAATGATTTTTATAACCGCAGTGTCAACTGGGCTCTGGTCAAGCGAGATACGGCTGATACCGTGATTCTTTTTCATCATCATGATACAGTGGATATTGAGGACTTTGGCAGTCTCAAAGACTGGGCTTTTGATAATCAGTCCCTCAAAGAAAAATTACCCTCCATTTCTTCAGATTCAGATCTTTTAGCGGATATCGCCTCGGACAAGTGGCAGTTCGGTCGAGGCTCTTGCGACATGAAGGCGGCTCTGGCCTTGCAGCTGGGAGTGGTGGAAAGATACAGTCAGATACAGTCTGGTCAGGCCAATTTGCTCTATCTGTCGGTCGGAGATGAGGAATCCTATTCCCAAGGCATGCGGGCAGCAACAGCCTTGCTTGCTGAATTGAAGGAGCGCTTCCAACTTCATTACCTTCTAGCTGTGGATTCTGAGCCTTTTGAGAGCAAGTCAGCGGAGGAAAAGGTTCTTCATATAGGAACAGTTGGTAAACTGATGCCAGTTGTCGTGACTCAGGGCATCCTATCGCATATGAAAGAGCCGCTAAAAGGGATCAATGCGCTATCCTTGTTGGCCAAGGTTGCTGAAAAAATTGACCTCAATCCGGTTCTATCCGACATGGCCTACGGCGAACGCTCGCCCCTGCCATCTTGGTCTTATCTACGTGATTTGAAGGAAAATTATGATGTGTCAACTGTGCTGCGTGCTGCAGGTTATTTCAGCGTCCTTTATCTAGAAAAGAGTCCAAGTGAGCTGCTGGCGACCATAAAGAATCTCAGTCAGGAAGCAGTGGAGGACTTTTATCAAAACTACTGTCAGCTTCAGAAAGTCTATCAAGAAAGCAAGCTTGTACCGAAACCACGCGTGCTGACCTATCAGGAATTACTGCAAGAATGCCAAGAAAAAATCGGTTTTGAAGCCACTTTGCAGCAAATTTATGAAGAGGCCCAGCAAGCCTTGCAAGAGGGTGCCTCCTATCAGGAAATCAGTATTCAAAATATCCAGAAGGTTTTAGATTTTTATGACCGTAAGGAAGCTTTGGTTGTCCTAGCAATCGCGCCGCCTTACTATCCATCCATGAATTGTCGCCGTCTGTTAGATAGTCCGATTAGGATTGACAAGGTCGTTCAACTCTATCGAGATTATCTGGACAAGGAAGCTGGTTGTCAACTCCAAGTAGATGAATTTTTCATGGGAATTTGTGACCTTAGTTACTGTGCCTTGGAGAAGCCTGTCGCTGAATACCAAGACCTGATTGCCAGTATGCCTGTGCCTGAGAATCTCTATCATCTGGATTTCCCAGAGATTGCGGCCAATCATATCCCTGGCATCAATCTTGGACCATGGGGCAAGGACTTGCATCAGCTGACCGAGCGTGTCTATGAGCAGGACATGCTGGAAACCATTCCCAATTTCTTGCTCTATCTGCTGGAGAATGCTCAATCTTTCAAGGTTTAAAGGATGGTTCTTCCTTGTTTCAAAGCAAAATCCGAACTTTTTCGCTCATTTTAAGACAAATAACTTTTAAGATAGTATAATAAGCTTAAAATATAGTAAAGGAGTTTCTCATGATTGAATTTAGAGATGTTACAAAAGACTATGATGGCAAGCTAGCGCTTAATCACCTGAATCTGACCTTGGAAAGCGGTGAGATTGTTGGTCTGATAGGGCATAATGGAGCGGGTAAGTCAACGACCATTAAATCCTTGGTCAGCGTCATCAATCCGACCCAGGGGCAAATTTTTGTGGACGGCAAGGAGCTATCCAGTAATCGTTTAGAAATCAAGAAAAAAATCGGCTATGTCGCTGATTCTCCTGATCTTTTCTTGCGCCTGACAGCCAATGAATTTTGGGAGCTAGTGGCGACGTCCTACGATATGACCACGGCAGAAGTAGAAGCTCGTTTGGGGGAGTTGCTGGCTATCTTTGACTTTGCTAGCCATCGCTATGAAGTAATTGAGTCGTTTTCACACGGTATGCGGCAGAAGGTCTTTGTCATTGGTGCACTTTTGTCCGATCCAGATATCTGGGTTTTGGATGAGCCCTTGACGGGCTTGGATCCTCAGGCAGCTTTTGATCTCAAGCAGATGATGCGTGAGCATGCTAACAAGGGAAATACAGTTCTGTTTTCAACCCACGTGTTAGAAGTAGCTGAGCAGCTATGTGATAAGATTGCCATTCTCAAAAAAGGAGAGCTGATATTCTACGGAACGGTTGAAGACCTAAAAGCCCAGCATCCAGACCAGTCCCTCGAAACCATCTATCTAGGTCTGGCTGGCCGCAGAGAAGAGGTGAGTTCAGATGCGCCTTAAAGCGATTAAAAAATTAGTTGATATCAATATTCTCTATGCTATCCAAGCATCGCAGTTGCAGCAATACCGCAAGAAGCAGGAAAAAAATCCAGAGGTAAAAGTCAATGTCTCCCTGCAGGCTATTCGAATGTACTTGATTTTGGGGTTGGTCTACCTGTTCTTCTTTGGTATCATGAGTGCCTTCAATCACATGGTGGGCAATCCGGGACATTTTGCCAATATGGTCTCCATATTTGCTGTATTTTCCATGTCGCAGGGCTTCCTCGTTTTCTATAATGTCTTCTATGAAAGCAAGGATTTGCAGTCCTATCGGCCCTATGCCTTTAGTGAATCAGAAATCATTGTCGGAAAGAGCATCTCTGTTGTCCTGACTCTCTTGATTGCAATTCTGCCCATGTATAGCTATTTCATCGTGCTAGCTCTTCAAGGCGGAAATCCCTTAGTCGGCTTGCCTATGGCCTTGATTTCGATTGTCATTTTAAGCTCTGTTATAACCTTTATCATTTTGATTTTGGTGCATTTTATCACTAAGACAGCCTTCTTTAGAAAGTATAAGACCATCCTATCCAATGTGATTCTGGGGCTAGTTTCCCTTGGTTCGGTAGGACTCTATATCTTTATCAATCAAATGAACAGTCGTAGTATCGCCAGCAATACAATAGCCACACCTTATTTCCCGCCCGTTGTAGCCTTTTACGACTTTATCATCAATCCTTTTAGCTTGTCTGCAATTTTAGGAATTCTAGCTTGGCTTGCCGTGGCGGCTCTGCTCTTCTTGGTGGTTAAGTTCAAGGTCATACCAGAATTTTATGAAGCAGCCTTGATGACGGGTGCAGCAAGTGGCAAACGTGAGCGAGTGCACGATATCAATATGGACGAGGCCAAGAATTTTAAGAAGTTCGTCTGGCGCTATCACATTCGGCTGCTGAGTGAAGGTTCGGTCATCTTGCAGGCTCTCTTTATGTCGGCACTGATTCCTTATATCATCATTTTTAGTATGGCAATGGGGGCAGTCAAAGCAGATCTAGATGTTAGCCCGTTCTTGATTCCACGCTTTTTACTTCCGCTTAGCTTCCTATCTATGTTTATCGCCACCCTCAATTCGGGTGGGAGTAATCTGACATCTATTGGTTTATCCTTGGAGCGGGAAAATTTTGATTATTTGAAGGTTTTGCCTTTTGAGCTCAGAAAATATGTTCGTCTCAAATTTTGGTATCTCTTTGTTATTCAGTCCATTCTACCAGTGATTCTTCTTTTGGTGACTAGTCTTATCTTCCATGTTCATTTGGTGACGTTTCTCGTTATGCTGCTGGTTTGGTTTATGGCCAGTCTAGCTTGGAGCGCTTGGGGCTATCATCGGGATTATAAGCATTTGGTGACCAATTGGTCCAATGTCAACGAGCTGATGACCCGAGATAACAGTATGGGTAAGACCCTATTGGCACTAGCCTTTACTATTGGAGTGATTATCGTAATTGGTGTTCTCTATGCGATTTCATACTCCCTATCTCTCACGGTTCTCTATCTCCTTTCTGTTCTGCTGATTTTGATTTGTGGACTTGTTTCTTATCTGATCTATCGCTATTATATGAAAAAACTTGATAGCGAAATTGCTAGTTTCAATTGCTAATTGACCATAATAAAAAGCTTAGCAGCGAGGTTACTTGATACCTTGCTGCTAAGCTTTTTAGTTGCGATTTATTTTATAGTTTTCCGATATAAACTGTATGTCAGCTGATTTTTATCCTTTTAAGAACGCCAGTTAATCAGTACATACATCAAGCTGGAGCCAAACATATCCGCCAAGGCGTGCATGAGGAAGAAAGGCAGGAGGTTCTTGACCTTGTACTTGTAAAGGAAATAGTAAAAGAGTCCATAGACCACTCCGATAACCAAGGCCCAGAGCATTCCTTGATAAGTATGGAAAGAAATCCGAATGATAGTAGAGTAGGCCAGTGCCCACCACTTATACTTATCCTTAACAGAGGTCATAAGCCCCAGAAAGAAGAATTCTTCATAGAAGCCATTTAGAAGTCCGTAGAGAATGGCCATAGGTGTCAGTTCAGCAAATTTCCGGAAGATTTCCAGAATATCTACATAAGACCAGAGAGTTGGATCAAAGTAATTATACTCGCCGCTCAGTGTCGTCACAATGTCACCAAAGAATCCTACTGCGGCAAAAATAAGAGGAGTCCAGAGCAGAACCGACCAGCTCAGGCGGATGGGAAGCTGCTTAAAGTCAAAGCTCCGAAGCAATAGGTAAAGAATGGTCAAGACCAGCATCAGGAGCTGAAGATTGAAATTGCTTGAGAATGCTGCGCCTTCGCTAGCTGTATTGGTCACCGTTTCGGTCGCTCCTGCGCTAGAAGCTGGTGCAAAGCTAGCTAGGTAAAGCTCAGTTGATGTGTAGATGAACTGACCAAACATGAGCAGAGTAATCACAAGAATATCGAACCATTTCAGCTCTTTCAGGGGCTGCGATGGGCGGATTTTTGATAAAATAGTCATTCATTTCCCTTCCATAACTGGCAGAATCATTTGCCAGAGATCATCTTTTCTATCCTTATCTTAGCAGAGAAAGCTTAAATTTTTATTATTTTCAAAGTTGCTGCTTTTGAGAGGAGCTTTTTGTAGACCAATTGTAGGTTTGGCTGAAGAGCTGTATTATATCATAGAGAAGAGGCTGGGACAAAAGTCCTAGCCTCTCAATTGTCTTTGGATTGTCGAGC
>CAURCE010000035.1:0-16144 GCA_963523365.1 uncultured Streptococcus sp. | reverse complement strand
CGCACCACGACGCGACCTTTTCCAGTCTCATAAGCTTTCTTAATCTCATCACGACCTTGGACAATAGCTCCTGTCGGGAAGTCTGGACCAGGCAGAAACTCCATGAGTTTGTCCACCTTGGCAGACGGATGGTCAATCATATAGATGACCGCGTCAATGACTTCGGCTAGATTATGAGGTGGAATATCCGTCGCATAACCAGCGGAAATCCCAGTTGCTCCATTAACCAAAAGATTAGGAAAGGCTGCCGGCAGAACAGTCGGCTCCTTCTCGGTATCGTCAAAGTTCCAAGCAAAAGGAACGGTATCTTTCTCGATATCCTGCAAAAGATAGCCAGCCATCTCAGACAGTCGCGCCTCAGTATAACGCATAGCCGCCGGTGGATCACCGTCCATGGAACCATTGTTCCCGTGCATCTCAACGAGAATCTCACGGTTTTTCCAGTCCTGAGACATACGGACCATGGCATCGTAGATGGAGCTGTCACCGTGGGGGTGGAAATTCCCCATGATGTTCCCAACTGACTTGGCTGACTTGCGGTAGCCCTTGTCAAAGGTGTTGCCGTCTTTGTTCATGGAATAAAGAATACGGCGCTGAACAGGCTTCAAGCCATCGCGAATGTCCGGCAAGGCCCGCTCCTGAATGATGTATTTGGAGTAGCGACCAAAGCGCTCTCCCATGATGTCCTCAAGGGACATGTTTTGAATGTTAGACATAATAATTCTCTTTTTAGTGTTTTATTGTAAAGTAAATCTATATTTTATAAATTTAACTGTTTCTTTGTAGGTAGTGAGAAAAGAAGAGCAATCCTACTAATCCTAGAATGAATAAAAGATTAATTTTAATAACAAATAAGCTAAGTAGGGTATTAATCAGGCCGTGAAAAATGGCGCAATAAAGGATCGACTTAGTCTTTTTGAAAACAGCTGCTAGAAGAATACTGAGATAAATTGCAAATAGACTGAATAATATAAAAGGCATCCTACTTTGGGAACTTCCAATCACAAACCATAAAGGTACATGCCATATTGCCCAAATACAACCTGTTATCAAACCGGAAATCCAAAAGGAGAATCTAGTTTCCAAAGTTGGTTGCAAGATGCCTCGCCATCCCAATTCTTCTTCGCCACCATAAACACAGACTGCACTCAAAAAAACAACAAACAAATTTCCTAGTGGAAAAGCCGGATTAAGCTCCTTAGATGAGAAAGCAATGACACCTGTCTGCACGAAAATTAGTAAAAGAAATAACAAAATATATTTCTTTGAGTCCCCTAAGATAAAAGAGACTATGCTTTTAATGGATTTTTGAGGCAAACAAGAAATGGCTGCAATGGTTGGACCGAAACCTCCTAGTAAATGGAGAAAAACTCCTAGTGGACTTGTTAGACTTAAGAGGCTCATTTGCGTCAGAAAAGCGAGCAATCCCCAACCAAATCCCCAAGAAATGAGAAAACTAATCAGTAAAAATTTTGTTATCTTATTATTTTGTAAATGTTTCATTTGTTTCGAGTCTCTCCTTAGCATACTCAATCATCCTCTCTGCGGTTACTTTGTCATAGTGGAAGCCGGTTTTAAGAGAGAAGGCCTGCGCTTCTTTATGGAAAAAGTCCATGGTAGCTAAGAGAGACTTGGTGAGGCTTTTCTGGTCAGAAAAGTCAAGCAAGGCTGTAAATTCTTTCTCTTTCTCAGCAGGCAAATACTGAAAGAGGTACTTGTAGTTCTTGCCAACATCGACAGTTCCCTTATCCGCTGCTACTTGCCAAGCTAAAAGCTTGAGCAATTCTTGCTGGCAGATTCCATACAGATGATCCGTCGCATAGACAAGGTGGTTCCGATGAATGCCCTTGACTACATAAGCTGACACCCACCAGAATTCATTGCAGGATTTGTCAAAGTCAGTCGCACTGGCTGGTGCCGTCCAATAGCGCTTGGGTGTCGGTGCATAAGGAGCAAACAGCCCCTGCGGGTCATTCAGCACCGTGAAATCCGCTTCGCTATCCACCCATTCTTTGATGTACTCCTTGGAACAAAGGGTCAAATCTATCCGATTGCCATCTTCAAAGAGCATGAGAAAGAGGCGGCGATGGTCAAGTACGTTATGCTGCTCAATCATGCGCTTGCCAAACTGGTCCAACCAAGCAAGGTCAGCTGTCAGACCATCCAAATCCTCCACAATGTAGACCACATCATAGTCTTGGAACTCGTCCTTGGGACCATTTGGATTTGTCCGCGAGCCGGACATGGCCACAGCATTGACTTGCATCTCTTTTGCGGTTTGCAAAATTACATCAAACATCTCGGGTTCAGTTCTCATGAGAATCACACCTTTCACGAAAACACTTAGATTATATAAGTTATGAAACATTAGTAATTAAGTGCTAATGAATTCAGAAAATAGTATATAGGGATAGAGTATTATTAAAACGCCGTGGTTTCTTCCAGCGTAAACTTGACATTATCCTCAATCCACTTGCGGCGGGGTTCGACCTTGTCGCCCATGAGGACATTGACACGGCGTTCGGCGCGAGCCAGGTCTTCGATGGTGACACGGATGAGGGTGCGGGTTTCAGGATTCATGGTGGTCTCCCAGAGCTGGTCGGCGTTCATTTCACCGAGCCCCTTGTAGCGCTGAAGCATGGCGCCCTTGCCAAACTTGCGGCGCAGGTCATCCAGCTCGCCATCGGTCCAGGCATACTCGACGACTTCGTTCTTGCCCTTGCCCTTGGACATCTTGTAGAGAGGTGGCAGGGCGATATAGACGCGGCCAGCCTCGACCAGCGGGCGCATATAGCGATAGAAAAAGGTCAGCAGCAAGGTCTGGATATGGGCACCGTCGGTGTCCGCATCGGTCATGATGATGATCTTGTCATAGTTGGCGTCCTCAAGGGTAAAGTCTGACCCAACACCAGCTCCAATCGTGTAGATCATGGTATTGATTTCTTCGTTCTTGAGAATATCGGCCATCTTAGCCTTAGCAGTATTGATAACCTTACCGCGCAGGGGCAGGATGGCTTGGAACTTACGGTCACGACCTTGCTTGGCAGAGCCACCGGCAGAGTCTCCCTCGACCAGATAGAGTTCATTCTTGGCTGGGTTTTTGGACTGGGCTGGAGTCAGCTTACCCGACAGCAAGCCCTTGTCTTTTTTATTCTTCTTGCCATTCCGACTTTCGTCACGCGCCTTGCGGGCCGCTTCTCTAGCATCTCTGGCCTTGATAGCCTTGCGGATAAGGTTAGATGCCAGCTCACCATTTTCCAGGAGGAAGAAAGTCAGCTTGTCAGAGACGATGGAGTCCACGGCAGGACGAGCCAAAGGACTGCCCAGCTTGTCCTTGGTCTGACCTTCAAACTGCAGGTGTTCTTCTGGGACCAGGATGGACAGGACAGCAGCCAGACCCTCACGATAGTCTGAGCCTTCCAGATTCTTGTCCTTTTCCTTGAGCAAGCCGGTCTTTCTGGCATAGTCGTTCATGGCCTTGGTGATAGCGGTCTTGAGTCCCGTTTCGTGGGTACCACCGTCTTTGGTGCGGACGTTATTGACAAAGGACAGGATATTGTCCGAGTAGCCGTCATTGTACTGGAGAGCCACCTGAACTTGGAAGCCGCTCTCCTCCCCCTCGAAATAGAGGACAGGCGTCAGGGTTTCCTTGTCTTCATTGAGATAGCTGACAAAGTCTTCAACCCCGTTTTCATAGTGGAATTCTACTTCTTCGCCAGTTCGCGCATCGGTCAGCGACAGACGGACATTCTTGAGCAGGAAGGCTGATTCCTTAAGCCGCTCTGCAATGGTGTTGTACTTAAAGTCCGTCGTTGAAAAAATCGTATCGTCCGGCATGAAGGTCACCTTGGTCCCAGACTTAGACTTAGGAGCCGTACCGATTTTCTTGAGCGTGGTGACAGGTTTTCCGCCATTTTCAAAGCGCTGCTTGTAAAGAGCCCCGTCGCGTGTGATTTCCACTTCTAGCCAGCTGGATAGGGCATTGACAACAGAGGAACCTACACCGTGGAGACCGCCCGAGGTCTTATATCCCCCTTGACCGAACTTACCGCCGGCGTGGAGAACGGTGAAGATGACCTCAACCGTAGGAATGCCCATAGCGTGCATGCCGACCGGCATCCCGCGTCCGTGGTCTGCGACAGTCAGACTGCCGTCCTTGTTGATCGTCACATCGATCCGGTCACCGAAGCCTGACAAGGCTTCATCGACAGCATTATCCACAATCTCCCAGACCAGATGGTGGAGTCCAGCTCCGTCGGTCGATCCGATATACATCCCTGGACGTTTGCGGACCGCATCCAACCCTTCTAATACCTGAATGGCATCGTCATTGTAATTGTTAATATTGATTTCCTTTTTTGCCACAAGGAACCTCCTGCATGATAGTCATCCTTATTATCTTACAAGTTTTTAATAAATTTTGCAAAGTTTTTTTCTACAAAATCCCCTTTAAAGGCTGATAGAATCTGGATTTCAAGTGATTTTGGAGAAAGGCGGCTTAGCTACAGGCGTCAGACTAGACAATTCTATAAAAATATTCTTATCATAGTCCTTTGTCCAAGTTCTAAATCATGGTATAATAAAATCATGATGAACACGATAATTGGATTATTACTAGCATATTTATTGGGCTCCATTCCGACAGGTTTGTGGATTGGGCAGATTTTCTTTAAAAAGAACCTCCGAGAATACGGCAGTGGCAATACTGGCACGACCAATACTTTCCGGATTTTGGGTAAGACGGCCGGCACTGCCACTTTTGCCATTGACTTTTTCAAAGGTACACTGGCAACGCTGCTACCGCTTCTCCTGCATATTGAAGGGATTTCACCACTGATTTTTGGCCTCTTAGCCGTGATTGGCCATACCTTTCCAATCTTTGCTGGCTTTAAGGGCGGCAAAGCCGTGGCGACCAGTGCAGGAGCTGTTCTGGGCTTCTCGCCAGCTTTCTTTATCTACCTGATATTTGTCTTTGTGACGACTCTCTATCTGGGAAGTATGATTTCCCTCGCTAGCGTAGTTTCTGCAAGCGTGGCTATCCTGTCTGTCTTGATTTTTCCTGCTTTAGGCTTTATCCTACCTAGCTATGATTTCCTCTTTACCCTGATTATCATTCTCTTAGCGGCTATTATCATCCTTCGTCATCGCGACAATATCCAGAGAATTCGAAATAAAACTGAAAACCTAATCCCTTGGGGCATCAACCTGACCAAGCAAAATCCAAAAAAATGAGAGTGGGACAGAAATCGGTAATTCGTTAGAATTCGATTTCGTCGTCCCACCTCCGCACAGTTGAGTAGGGCTGTAAAAGCTGATGAAATCAGCGTAGTATAGCCCACTCAACCACTGCGTCTTGCTCGACAATCAAAAAAAACAATTGAGAGGCTAGGACTTTTGTCCCAGCCTCATTTTTTTAATCTTTTTGAGTTTTTTTCAGGCCTGCTGCACCCAGCATTCCGAATACCAAGCCAAACATAGAAAGAAGGAAAGGATTCTTGCTTCCTGTTTTCGGAAGAGTACCTTGTTTGCTTGCTACTTCTGTCGGACGGACCTGTGCTGGAGCTTGATAAGTCGCCTTATTAGCTGCTGGCTGAGCTGTATTTGGCTTCTCAACAGAAGGTTCTTCTTGTGGTTTTGTCTCAGGCACAACCGGATGATTAGGCTGGCTTGGAACCACTGGATTGCTTGGTCTTGTTGGACCAGTTGGCACTGTCGGATTAGTTGGGTTTGTTGGATTGGTAGGATTTGCTGGGTTGCTTTGTCCAGGCTTAGAAGCGGCATCTTTTGGATCAGTACCCTGCTGGATTTCCTCGATATCTGTGTAACCATCTCCATCTGTATCCTTGCTAGCAGACATAGAAATCGTGCGAGAATTTGGATTGATGGCTGCATAAGCTGTCAAATCTGCACTTTCCAGATATTCTGCAAAGGCCACGTCCATAGATGGCCCTTCCTCACGCGCACCACCTAGCATGGTATAACCATCACCACCTGCTGCTAGGAAGTCATTGGTTGTCAGGTAATAGGTCTTAGCTAAGTCAAGGGCTTCATAAGCACCTGTTTCTTTGTTTTTGATTTCAATGCGAAGGATCCGTTTCTCTGCTGGCAGAGTTGTGTCATAGTAAACTTTAGCACCAGAAACTTGCAAGAAACCGCCGCTTGGCTCTAGCAATGGTTGGCCGTTTTCATCCAAGACAGGTTTTCCATCTTTTTCTTGCAGGATTGAGCCCAAAGATTTGGCAAACATGTCTGCGATATTCTGACCTGTTACCTTGATTTGTGAAATGGTATTTCCAAATGGCAATACAGCGATGACATTTCCCTTTGTGATGGGTTTGTCTTTGGCAATGGTTTCCCGTAGGCCTCCACCGTTGGTCACAGCCAAGTCTGTTTTGTTAGCAAAGCCTGTTTGGCCGTATTTGTAAAGGGCATCGGCTACCACATTCCCCAGATTGGTTTCTCGAACGCGGACATTTTCACGGTCCCCGTTAAGCTCCACAGGACTCTTGGCTACAATTACCTTGGCATTTTCTGCATCGTATTTTTCCTTAATTTTCTTAACCATCTCTGCTACAACTGGATCTGGACTAGCTTTTTTAGCTGTTGCAGCTGGGATTTGCTGAGGATCGCCCAGAAGTTGGTTGGCCTTAAAAGTAACTTTACCGATATTGTGCAAATAACTACCAGTCTGGTTGTAGGTCACATTTTCACCATAAGTAGTAGACTCTACTGTGTGAGAATGGCCGTCAATCACTGTAACGCGCTTGCCCTTCAGCTTGGCATTTTTAGAAAGGGCTTCAGCCAAGGTAGAACCGCGCCATTCAACTGGTGTCGTAGTATCCACACCCAAGTGAGCCAGAACGACATAGTTTTTGTAAGTCTTGCCTTCAGCTGCTGCACGTGCTTCAACTTCGTCAATCACGCGGTTAACCTCTGTGATTGGATCCGCAAAAGTCACACCTTGAATATTTTTTGGGTGCGTTTTTGTAGCTGTCTCAGGAGTGGTCACCCCGATCACTACAAATTCATCACCTTCTACATTCTTATCCTTGTCCACAATAGTTGATGCTTGGAACACACGGGCATTGTTGGCATAGGTATTAGCACTGAGAAGTGGGAAGTTGAGGATTTCTTTGTATTTTTTAGCCTCATCCAAACCGAAGTCAAATTCATGGTTACCGACCGCCATAGCGTCATAGCCGATTTCATTGAGGATCTTCGCGCGTTCTTCCCCTTTGGAGCTGTTAGAAATTGGTAAACCTTGGAAAGCATCTCCTGCATCTACGACCAGCGTTTGAGGATTTTTCGAACGTTCTTCCTTGATAACTGTTGCAAGTTTGGCATCTCCGATAACACCTTTTTCTTCGACGATACGACCGTGCACATCGTTTGTATGAAGAATGGTAGCTTCAGGCAAGCTTGCGTCGGACGCTCCTGATACATCTTGAGCATTAGCTGCGATGGCCGCATTAACACTAGCTTCATCGGCAGAAACTCCACCTGCTTGCGCCAAATCCGTTTCAACCGGTTTTTGAGCTGGTTCGTTCACATTTGCCACAGCAGTTGCTGGCTGAACCTCATCCGCAGCAACTTGATGGTCCAAAAAGGCAGGTGCCAACAGAACCGTAGACAAAACAGGTAAAATAAGATGCTTCTTTTTCATAAATAAAAGCTCCAGTCTATGTTTTTTCTACTATTATACTGTTTTTATTGTAAAAAGGGAATGCCTTTTCAAAGAATCCTTCTTCTTAATACGAAAAACATACGAAAAACGTTCCAAAATGAAATGGAACGTTGAGTTTCTATGAATATCTGCTAGGCTTGGAAGACGATTTCCCCATCGCAGATGGTATATTTGACTTGGCCTTTCAGCTCTTCGCCAACAAAAGGTGAATTGGCTGCCTTGGAGGCAAAATGGTCGGAAACCAGACGGTCAGCTTTAGGATCAAAAATAGTGATATCAGCAGGGCCTTCTTCGGCTAGAAAACCAGCATTAAAATCATAGAGACTAGCTGGATTGACCGTCATCTTTTCTAAGAGCTCCATGAGACTAAGATGACCAGCCTCTACCAAGTAGGTCAGTCCCAGAGAAAGCGAAGTCTCAAGACCAGTCATACCAGAAGGCGCCTGAGTGATATCTGCTACATTTTTCTCGTCAGCATGATGTGGAGCATGGTCCGTCGCAATGACAGAAATGATACCAGACTTGAGCCCCTCAATAACCGCCAGACGGTCCGATTCTAAGCGCAGAGGCGGATTCATCTTAGCATTGCTGCCCTTGGTCAATAGCAGAGCTTCTGTCTTAGAGAAGTGCTGAGGTGCTGCTTCAGCGGTGACTTGAGCACCTAGCTTCTGAGCGAATTCCACAACCTTTACACTCTCAGCCTTGGACAAATGCTGGATATGCACATGAGCCTTGGCATCATAAGCAATCATGACATCGCGGGCAATCATGCTGTATTCTGCCACACCTGTCGCGCCGCAGATATGAAAATGCTCTTTAGCGATATGCTCATTGAAACCGAGGATGCCGTTGAGGTTAGGATCTTCCTCATGCAAGCTGATAAAGGCGTCATTTTTACGCGCTTCTACGAGGGCTTGGCGGACAATGCCAGCATTGGTCAGCGGAATACCGTCATCAGAAAAACCTACTGCACCAGCTGCCAAGAGACCTTGGAAATCTGTCAGATGCTGCCCATCAAAATTCTCTGTAATCGTCGCGACCGACTTGATATGGATATTTTCCCGACTAGCTGACTCCAGCACTTCCTTCAGGGTTTCAACTGTAGAAATGGTCGGATTGGTATTGGCCATCATAACAACTGTCGTAAAGCCACCTGCTGCTGCTGCCAAAGCCCCCGTATGAATATCTTCCTTATGAGTCTGGCCCGGCTCCCTAAAGTGAACGTGTATATCCACCAAACCAGGAGCCACAACCAAACCATTGGCATCAATAACTTTTGCGCCCTCAGCCTGCAAATCTTGACCGATTTTGACAATTTTCTTCCCCTCAACCAAAAGGTCAGTAATTTGGTCAAAACCAGTCTTAGGATCCATAACTCGTCCGTTTTTGATTAATAACATCGTCTTATCTCCTTATTCGTAAAAGTCCACCTGCGTATCCAACAGCTTATCCCCGTCATAAACAAACTTTGCTGAAAAGAAAGGCTTGTCTTCTAAAAGCCACTCAACAAAGGTATGATCGCCTTCCCAAGTTGGTTTTGATAAAACCTGGTCATAGGGCACCCATTCCAAAGTCCCTTCGTTACAGTCAATCAGTTCCCCCTCAAATTCAGTCACCTTGAAGACATAGGTGTACCAGTCCAAGTCGGGAGTAAACTCTGGAAAAGTGATAACGCCTTTGAGAACAGGCTTTGCCTTTAGACCTGTTTCCTCTAGAATCTCGCGTGCAGCACATTCCTGCGGGGTTTCTCCTCGCTCTAGCTTGCCACCGACACCAATCCACTTCCCAGCATGAACATCATTGGGCTTTTTGTTGCGGTGCAGCATGAGAAACTCCCGCCCATTATCAATATAACAAATCGTTGCTAACTGAACCATACTACCTCCTATGCTAACCAATCGATTGGCTCCAAGCCCTTAGCCACTAAAAAATCATTGGTTCGTGAAAAAGGTTTACTGCCAAAGAAGCCACGGTAGGCAGACAAGGGACTTGGGTGAGCCGACTCGATAATCAGATGCTGTGAATTGCTAATCAAGGCTTTTTTCTTGCGGGCGTAAGAACCCCAGAGGATAAAGACAACTGGATCAGTCTTCTCATTAACTACCTTGATAATCGCGTCCGTAAAAGGCTCCCAGATTAAGCCAGCATGGGCATTGGCCTGACCAGCAGGCACTGTCAGCCCAGCATTGAGCAAGAGAACACCTTGCTGAGCCCAAGAAGTCAAATCATGCGACTCTTTCACGCCGATATCATCCGCCAGTTCTTTGAGAATATTCTGCAAAGAAGGCGGAGCTGGAATGTCATCTGGCACAGAAAAACTCAAGCCCTGCGCCTGTCTCGGCCCGTGGTAGGGATCCTGCCCTAAAATAACCACCTTAACATCCGCTAAATCTGTCGTCTGAATCGCATTAAACACCTTTTCCCGAGGTGGGTAAATGGTTCCCGAAGCATACACTTCGTCCAAAAAATGATTGATTTTTGCAAAATAACCTTCCGGCAACTGCTCTTTAATCAAAGCGTGCCAAGCTGAATGCTGCATACATGTCTCCTCTCATTTCCTACAATTGGATATTTTATCGAATCCACCTAAGTGCTCTTCTGAGTTCTGCTACTCCATTTTCCAGAAAACAGCGACCGTGAGCCAGAATAATTTTTTCTGGTTTCCATGCTAACATCTGCTCTAGACAGTCCTTGGCTTCTTTTTGATGACCGATAAAGGTCATACGGTAGTCAATAGGAGTCTGACCGTCCGGAGCTGCAACACGAACTAATTTATAAGCCTTGCTGCGAAGCGGACTTGGAAAACGCTCTGCTTCAAAATTCTCGATCAAATCCGTCAAAATTAAGGTTTGACTGTCCTTGTGAAAAAAGACAACTTCCTCAATATAAGCACTTCCCTTGAAAACCAACTGATCTATCTGCCCTGCCCAAGCTTGTGGAGCCTTATCTGTCAGCTTTTCATCAAAAGAGACTGGTATTTTCTGCTTGGCTGCTCTCTCTTCCACTCCTGGGCTAGACCAAGCAATCGATTCAGGATATCGCTTCTTCCAGTCAGCTATATAGGCATAGTGAATCTTATTAGGTGAAACGAGGTGTGCAACTGGTCCCAAAGCGTCCAACTGGTCAAACAAAGCTTGATTTGGTTGGATTGGTGAATGGCACCAGAGCTGGCCATTTGCTAACTTGATGACCGTCATGCGGGTAGAAAAAGGCAACTTTGTCAGCACCGCATCCATCTCAATCAAATCACCGTCGACAATCCAGATATTCTCGGCAATAGGCTTCAAGGTATAAAGCGGTTCATAGATAGGAACAGGTCTTGTCATTTCAAAGAGTCCTTCTTTCTAGTCCAAAAATAATATTTTCCTAGAGCCTGTGGATATTGAGTCAATCCCACAGCTGACAAAATCAGAATCTGTGGCAAAAACTGAATCAGGTATCGCGTCTTGCCTCCTTCGAAAATCTGCAGAAAGAGCAGGCCACCGAAAACTGCCAAGCTTAAGAAATTCAAGGAATCGTTTGGTCGATATTTCCAAAGAGCAAAGACCAGCCCCAAAGCCATGACAATCCAAATTGCCTGCTTGAGCAGCGAATAAAATCGAAAACTATCCTTATCAGAATTGAGGAAAAAGTCACGGATAAACTGGGCGAATGCATTGTCTTTTGTGAACTCATAAAGCGGTGAAATATAAGGTGTCTTTTCATTTTCAACACTGCGATAGAGCCAACCCAAGTTTCCTTCAGCAACTGTCAAAGAGTGTTTATAATACAGGTGTTGTAGAAAGGTCAGCGGAGTGTATTCTTTCATACGACGCTTGATTTCTTTGATGACATTTTCCCTTGCAAACATGCCGTTATTGTAGTCAGCCCGCTTATCAGGTTCCACGTATTGCAAGAGCCCTTCCTTCATGTCTTCCTGATCGTGACCGATATTGGTTAGGCCCAGATTGATGAAAAGCAATGGCCCTTTGGCCAGCCCTTCGCCTTGGATGATCGGCACTTCTGTCTGGTGAGCCAGACTATAATGAAGTGGAAGGTAGCCTGCTGAAAAGCTTAGAGCAAAGACCGCCGCAGTCAAGAAAAACTTTTTCCAGTTTTGTCTCAAAAACAAAACTCCAAAAACAGCAATCAACAGAATCATCACTGTCGGACGAATCAAAAAGGCAAGACTGGTCAGAATTCCTAATAAAAGGCTTCTAGCAATGATTTGGTGCCTATCTCCCTTATTTTTCAACAAGCTCAGAGCTAGAAAAATCTGCAAACTAATCAAAGGCAAGGGAGGAATGTCCGTGTACATGGACATGTAGTAAGGCGAAAATCCGACCAAGGACACATAAAGGCTAAAAACCGCATCTGCTGTAGCCTGCGAAAAGTATCGCTGGCAGCCTTTGTAGAGGATCCAAGACGCAATATTGACGTAAAAAAGATTGAGTCCCTGCATAATCCAGAGCGCTGCATCGCCAAAAAGGTTAAAGAAGAAACGCTCATAGAGAAAGAGGGGCAGATTATTGGGATTGCGCGTCAGGTAGCTGGAAATAGAGGACTCTTTCAGATACTTGAAAGCCCCTGTGAAAACCACCGCTGCGTCCCGCCTAATCAAAAGCTCAGCCGATAAGAGCATAATGAGCTGAAAAAGGAAAGCTGCTAAAGCAATTGCCAGCTTGTGCCTCATGAGAAAATGATAAGACTTTTTAAGCTGAAACCGATAGCGATTCGCTAGGATTGCCAAGACTCCAAACAAAATCAGAGCCAAGCTACTTAACTGCGACACATGAAAAATAGCTGTAAACAGCCAATGAAGACTCAATACCAGCATGATTTTTTGCAGAATCAAAAAAGTGATATGATAAATCTTAGACATGGCTTTATTATAACAAAATCAGGCACTTTTTGCTATTTTAAAAAGTGAGCAGAGGCCAAGTAAATCCTAAAAAGGAGACAGGAACATACTAGTCCCGCCTCCTCCTACCTTCTTAATTTTGCCAGTTTTCTTGATCGTCTTTGAACTTCTTCAGCAAAGTCAATCCTTCTGCATTGATATAGCCTTCTTGCTCAGCCAAGTGGATCAGCTCTGTGTAGTTTGATAAAGTCACTAACTTCACGCCTGCATCCGCAAAGTTCTTATCCGCCTTTGGCAATTCGTAGGTGAAAATGGCTGTGGCACCGATTACATCTGCTCCTTCACGCTTGGCTGCCGCAATAGCATCCAAAACAGAGCCGCCAGTGGAAATCAAATCTTCAATCACAACCATCTTTTGACCAGGAGCTACCCGGCCTTCAATCTGATTGCCCGCCCCGTGATCTTTTGGTTTACTGCGGATATAAGCAAAAGGCAGATTCATCTTGTCGGCAATGATAGCACCGTGAGGAATACCCGCCGTTGCTGTGCCCGCAATCACTTCCACATCTGGAAATTCCGCACGGATTTTTTCGACAAAGCCATTTTCGATCAAGGTTCGGGTCTCTGGGTAGGCCAAAGTCACTCGGTTATCTGTGTAAATCGGTGATTTAATCCCAGAAGCCCAAGTAAAAGGCTCTTCTGGTTTCAAGTAAACTGCTTTGATTTTCAACAAGTCGCGTGCAATATCGTTGGCTAAAGTCATTTTTTACTCCTTATACATCTGTTATTCATTTCATTTAAAATTCTTATTTAGCTATTCCACTGTTTCTTAATTTCGTGATAGGCATCCCAAGGATTCTCAGCCTGAATAATCGGGCGACCAACTACAATATAATTGCTGCCAATCTGATGGGCTTCCTGCGGTGTCATAACCCGCTTTTGGTCCCCGATTTCAGCACCCGCCGGCCGGATACCCGGTGTCACGCAAAGAAAATCGTCCGCCGTAGCTGCCTTGATGAGTTCAACTTCCAAGGCTGAACAAACAACCCCATCCAGCCCAGCTTCCTTGGCCTTGCGGGCATAATTGACAACGGATTCTTGCACGGTTGTTTGGATATTTTGGCAGTCGCGCATGTCTTCTTCACTGGTCGAAGTCAACTGGGTCACCGCTACTAGCTTCGCATTGTCACCGAGAACTTTTTTTGCCTCCCTCATCATCTCAACGCCACCAGCCGCATGAACTGTCACCATATCAATGCCAAATGTTCCCAAAACAGACATAGCTGAACGCACGGTATTAGGAATGTCGTGCAATTTCAAATCGAGGAAAATACTATGTCCCAAGCCTTTCAGATAATGCACAATTTCTGGACCAATGGCATAAAAGAATTCCATGCCGATTTTGACGTACAGCTTTTCATCTTCAGGAAAATGCTCCAGAAAGTTTTTGACATCATCAAAAGATGGGAAGTCTAGGGCGATAATAGGACGTTCTTCACGCATACGGTTCTTCTCCTTGCTTTGTACTTACTATAAAGATGATTACAATCACAGAAAAAACCTTGCCCGAGAGCAAGGTTACACGAAAATGTGGCAAAATCTGCCATTTTAAACGTATGCGCCTTAGAGCCTCTCTGGACTTCTTTAAAGGTTTTATCTTAAACATTCTATAATTTACTAGGAAGTTTGTCAAGAGAAAATAGTGCTTAAAGCAAATTTTCTCTGACTTCTTTTCTCAAGCTTTCTAAGCTTTCAATGCCGTATTTATCCATGACTTGCGGCAAGGTTTCTATAATGTTAGGACAGGCATACGGGTCGGTAAAATTCGCTGTTCCGACGCCGATGGCCGATGCTCCAGCGATAAACATCTCCAGCGCTGCCTCTGCCGAGTCAACTCCGCCCATGCCAATGATTGGTAGTTTGGTGAACTGAGCGACCTGACGAATCAACTTGAGCGCCACAGGAAAGACAGCTGGACCAGACATGCCACCCGTTCCATTAGCAATGATTGGCCGCTTCGTTTTCAGATCGAAACGCATTCCCACCAAGGTATTGATCATGGTCAGTCCGCTCGCGCCCGCATCTTCAGCCGCCTTGGCCACTTGGGTAATGTCTGCTACGCTGGGGGTCAATTTGACATAGACTGGGACTTGGGAGGCAGCAACTGCTGCTTTTACCGCTTCATAGGCTAGCTCAGGGACTTGTCCGATTAAAAGCCCCGCATTGCCATGATCCACATTGGGGCAGGAAATATTGAGCTCAATCGCTTTGACATTGGGAGCTTGGGAAATTTTCCCAGATACATAAGCATATTCTTCATTGGAAAAACCAGCCACATTGGCAATAATCGGCAAATCTGGATAGTGCTGAGCCAACCAAGGAAGTTTTTCAGCCAAAACGGCATCGACACCTGGATTTTGGAGGCCGATAGCATTGAGCATGCCAGCTGGCGTTTCAGCCACACGGGGCGTTGGATTGCCAAAGCGAGGATGTTGTGTCGTCGCCTTGATCATGATAGAGCCCAGTAGATCCAAGTCATAGTATTTGGCATACTCTTGACCGAAACCAAAACAACCTGAAGCTGGAATGATTGGATTTTTCAGCTCTAATCCTGGCAGAGAAATTTTCAAACGATTTTCAGTCATTTCTTTATCCTCCTAAAGCACGATGCTTCCAGTCTCAAAAACTGGACCGTCTTCACAAACCCGCTTATTTACCGCTTCATCCTGACCAGCCACATGAACGACGCAGGCATAGCAGGCGCCCATGCCACAAGCCATGCGAGACTCCATTGATAGATAGGCATGGGGATGGTCATGAAATTTCCGATCCACATACTGGAGCATACCGGGTGCGCCACAAGAATAGACCGCTGCAAACTCATCTGTCAACTCGTCAACAATCGTTGATACATAGCCCTTTTGACCATAAGTCCCATCATCTGTAGTGATAAACAACTGGCTACACTCACGAAATTCTTCTTCCAAAATAACAGCAGATTGATTGGCAAAGCCTAATACTGCTGTAACCTGGGCTCCCTTAGCATGCAGTTCTTTGGCCGTTTGTAAGAGAGGAGGCACACCGATACCACCACCAATAATCAAGACCTTGCCGCCCTTTTCTACCGGAGACAAATCAAAGCCATTTCCCTGAGGTCCCATGACATCAAGATAGCTACCGACAGGAAGCTGAGAGAAAATGGCCGTTCCGCCACCTTCGACCCGATAGATAATCCGGCAGATATCTTGCTCTCGGTCAATCTCCGATATAGAAATCGGACGCCGCAGCAGCTTGCTATCATCTGGCACTCGAATATGCAGGAATTGCCCGACCTGCATCTGGCTCACCATCTGACCTCTCAGGCGCATCGAAAAAATCTGAGGCGCAATTTCTACTTGCTCCAGCAGCTCCATCTGCTCCAGCATAATCTTGCCAAATCTCTTTTTGCAACTGTCACTAACCATGACAACCTCACTTTCTACAAGAAAAAACCTCGCCACAGCAAGGTTTCGCAAAAAACAAGGCAGCCAACTGCCTCTTATACCGTTTTTTCTACCTTGCAGCCTCACTGGACTTGATTAAAGGTTAAATTGTAAACATTATATCGTTAGAGATGAGGA
>CAURCE010000034.1:0-16486 GCA_963523365.1 uncultured Streptococcus sp. | reverse complement strand
ATGAAAATGCAACTGAAACAATGCAAGATAAACTTACAAGAATAATGCTGAGGGAGATTAGGAGAAAATCAGACGAAAAAAAGATGATTTTGATTAAAAAGTCCTTGACAAGTAGCAACAGGAAAAACAGTGAAGCCTATTCTAATTTCATGTAGTGCAAGGCTTGCATAATATAGGAAATATAAACAAATAATCAGGCTATAGATAGAAAATCTCGCTCCGGCAGGATTTTTCTTGTATAATGAAGCTAGAGAGTAGCTGATGGAGGTAAAGAAAGGGTGGAATGTCAGGAAAAAATGTTTAGTGCTGTTATTGATCGGCCGGTCGGTTTTGAAGATTCTTTTGGGAATGTCTATCCGATTAATTATGGCTATATCCCTGAGCTGATGGGTGGAGATGGCGAAGAGCAGGATGTGTATATTATTTCCCATGACCAGCAGCAGCCTCTGGAAAATTTTACAGGAAAGTTGGTTGCGATCATCCATCGGCGTGATGATATAGAAGACAAGTGGGTCTTGGCTCCTGCTAATGAGGAGATTGACAAAACTTTGATAGCGGAGCAGACTCATTTTATGGAACAGTATTTTGATTCTTGGATTGAGATGGTGGAAGAGAGCAATGATTCAAGACCTTAGAATCCATGATAAAGACCAGAAACGGCTCTTGTGAGCGCTGTTCTAACTGATTTAGATTAATAATGAAAGTCTATATTTGATTAAGCTTTCCTCAATATCGGATCAAATTGCAAGATCATAAGTCACGAAAAAAATCGCATGGGTGAATCTGAAATGATTGGTCCATGCGATTTTTATATTTAAGGAACTATCGTAAGTAAAGGTTTATCTAGCAGAATAGAAATGTTTACGCTTCTTTCTTTTTGAGTAAGAAGAGACCACCACTTGTAGCTAGAAGAATCGTTGCAACTGTAAAGATAGCAGAGTTTTCTTTGCTTCCTGTTTGTGGGAGCTGGGCCTGCTGAGTATTTGTTGCTTTTTGAGCTGTAGCAGTAGGCTGTGCTTCGCTTGTTTTCTGAGCTAGGCTTTCTAATTGCTCTTCTTTTGTTTTTGGAACTGTCGGTTTGTCGGCTGTTTTGCCTGCTTGTTTTGGCTGAGGTTTTTGGTTCAAAATTTCTACAATTTCGACACTTGGTTTGTGAGTGCTAGGCATATCTTTCAGCTCAGCCAATTGATTGCCAAAGACAGCGTTCGATACCCAACGGTAGAAGTGAATGGTATGCAGACGATTGGTTGGATTTCCAGCATAAACGAAGAGAGGATGTTCCTTGTAATTACCAGAAATAGCAACGATTTTATTAGCTAATTTTTCGTTGCCTGGCCACCAGCCTGCAATGTAGTAGTCACTGTCTGCAATAGTCGCCAAAGTCTTGAAGTTGGCAGGGGCTTTTGCGATCCAGTTTCCAGAATTAGAATAGAAGAGATCATTCTTCTTATAGCCACTAGTCAATGGATCTTTATCGTCTATAATAGCCTTCATCAGACCTTCAAAATCGCTGCCGCCAGAGAATCTTTCCGCATCAAATCCATCTAGAACACCAAGCTTCTCAAGGCGTTGCATAGCAGAGCCCCCCACTACAATGGTTGGTTTGCGACCAAGAATAGACTTGTCAAAGTTATTGCTTTCAAGGACGATGACATCAGCTTCCTCAGGTGTATCGACAATATCAAAGCCTAGATTTTTCAGTGCCAGAGCGGTATGAGTAGGTGAGTCCACTCCTGCCCAGTAGAATTGATGAGGAGGTGCATAGACCTTCAGTGCTTTCAAGCTTGGCCCTTCCGGAACCTTATACAAGGCATCTCCATAAATAGCATAATCACCTAAGAGATTTGCAAAGGTTGATGTATCAACGATATAACCATCTTCTGTCAGATAGACCTTCTTACCTTGGCGAATGGCTTGGTTGACAGCTTTGACTGCGCTGTCAGATGTATTAGCGATAACATAGTAAGGTGCTGAGTAGTTGATATCGCGCGTCCGAGTAGCACGGAGAGCAGTGATTTCACCGAGCTTACCATCAAAGAGTTTATCTTTAAAGATAGGCTCAGCTTTAAAGCCTCTCATATCTGGGAAGTTTACCAGAAGTTCAGCATACATGGCAGCCCAAGCAGATTCATTTGATCCTTTGTAGAGGATATGGTTGGCATAGCCACGCTTAGCTTGAGCCATATCGACAACCAGGTCACCCTTCTTATAGTTGCCAACATCTTCCTTCAATTCTTGAATGACAACACCATTTCTCTTGAAGTATTCAATCATGTTAAAGGCTTGTTGGGAATCATTGTCTTTGTCGAGTCCCATTGGGATGACATAGTAGTCAGGGAAGAATTTTTTCTGACCATTTTTCACCCGTCCAACAACCTTGCCGTCAGGTCCGACCAACTCATTTTCAGCTTTTGGATCTTCAACCTTGTTGATGCCACGGAGATAGAAGTTAAGCCGCATTTCCATGAGCTTGTCAGGATTTTGGGACAGGTAAGAGATACCTCCAAGGACAGCGTGATAGCCAGCCTTGTAGGATTCCTGATTGCCCTCAGGGATTTCAATGGTATGTCCTAATATGCCGTGGTACATAGCATAGACACCAGTATAGCCGGAGAAGGAGTCATCCCAGCCATCGCCCCAGTCTAGTTTAGGGATGATATAGCTGTTATACTTAGAGTTAGCGACGCCGGCACGTCCCATGTGGTGGGCGTTTTCCAACATATTTTTAGACAGAAGGTCGTATTCAAAGTTTGGATCGTGCGGTGGTGTCGCTGGCTCGATCAAGAATTCTTTAACGAATCCATGAATGTCATAAAGAGCAATTGGATTCCATTTGTTGATGAGTCCAGCTACAGTACGGGTTTCTGGGTTAGCCTGATAGCTAGTGTCGCGGTTTGGATCAATTCCGTTGGCAAGAGCACGCGTATTGGCAACATCTCCGTCAGGATTTTCAGTAAAGTCAAAGAGGAAAATGAATTTCTTGAGGAGTTCTTTGACATTGAGGGTGATATTTTTAGCAGCACCGTTGGCATCAGTTGTTTGGAAGGAAATCTGCTCCTTGGTCGCAAAAGTATTGAAGAGCCCAGTGATGATGTCGATGGCTGGCTGTTCGTCAGCATGGGTGTTATTGATAAGGACTGGAAGTTTATAGTCCAACGTACCATTTTTCAGAGCGGCTAACATTTCAGCTGGTTTAGTAAGGGCAACTTTATTGGTTGTATTGAGGTAGTCGTCGATGCTCTTTTGGTCAGAGCTGATGATACCCAATTTGATATCGCGACCCTGAGCACTCTTTCCGATGTTCTCAATCTGTACCAAGCGATCCGTTTTAGCATCTTGTCGACTCTTTTCGATAGCTGCCAGCATTTCATCGTGGGTATGGAAATCTTCGTAAGGACGAAGGACGATATTCTTACGAATGGTCAGGCCAAGATCTTCGCTGGTTCCGACTAATTCATGACTTCCCATAAAGTTGCGGTAGGTTCTACGGATATTGTTTGGTGTCCGTAGGCTTAAGTCTTGACCAAATAATTCATTAAATTTGAGGGAAACTTTGAGGTCATTTCCATCAGCTTTTTCCTCTACAGTGACAAATGGATCGCCTGTGAAGGTGCCGTCCTCCATTTTCCAAGTTTTCCACTCGCTAATAGGCTTATTGTCCAGTGTCCAAGTGATTTTACCAGCTTGAGCTCCTTGCTCTTGAATAGTTTCTTCAATGCTGGCTTTTTCGGACATGTAAACTTTACTGTCGGCAAGCTGAACCTTGTTTTCTTGGCTACTAGCTGCGCGGACTTCTGTTTTAGGCGCAGTATCCAGTTTTTGGCCAGCATCCGCTGCTTTTTCCTCTGGTGCTGTGGAAGGAAGACTAGGAACCTTGCTGTCGGCTTTGTCAGAAGCAGCTTCAGATGGGCTGCTTTTTTCTACTGGTTCAGCTTGTGGAGTAGTCGAAGTTCCTTCAGCTTTCTCTGTACTTGCAGGCTTAGGCTGTTCCACAAGAGTACTGATTTTGCTGCTGTCTTGTGGAGTTTCAGCAGGGTTAAGCGTATCAGCTGCCGCATTTCCTTGAGCTAAAACGGCTAAGAGAACCGCAGCGGATAGGCTGAGGGCTTGTGTATATAAGCGTTTCTTATATGAGTTTTTCATAAGAAACCTCCTTTTAAATGTGTTCTTAAGTTTAGTATAACAAATATTGAAACCGTTTACAAACAAAAACATAGATAAAATACAAACTTCTAACAAAAAAGAGAGATGTGTGTAATTTCTGAAGAGCATCTGAACCTGATATCGAGAGAGCCATTTTCAGTGGGACGTCGCCAATATTTGAATCAATTATTTTTAAAAAATAGCTTGCAAGATTCGCAGCTTGGATTTCTGCAAATTCATGCAAAAACCAAGCATTTATGCTACAATATTAGCAATAAAGATGATTGGAGCAAACGATGAAAGCGATTATTACGGTTGTTGGAAAAGATAAGGCAGGGATTGTGGCTGGTGTAGCTAGTAAAATTGCCGAGCTGGGGCTCAATATTGACGATATTTCACAAACGGTTTTGGATGAGTTTTTTACCATGATGGCTGTCGTATCTAGCGACGAAAAGCAGGATTTTGCAGCACTTCGTAGTGAATTTGAGGCCTTTGGTCAGACTCTTAACGTTAAAATTAATATTCAAAGTGCAGCGATTTTTGACGCTATGTACAATATCTAAGGAGAGTGCGCATGGATATTAGACAAGTTACAGAAACCATTGCCATGATTGAGGAGCAGAATTTTGATATTCGGACCATCACCATGGGTATTTCTCTCTTGGACTGTATTGACTCGGATATTGAGCAGGCAGCGGATAAGGTGTACCAAAAGATTACGACCAAGGCTAAAGATTTAGTTTCAGTCGGGAATGAGATTGCAGCCGAGCTGGGGATTCCTATCGTCAACAAGCGGGTCTCAGTGACTCCAATTTCTCTGATTGGGGCAGCGACGGATGCTACGGACTATCTGCCTCTGGCTCATGCTCTGGATCGGGCAGCAAAAGAAATCGGTGTGGACTTTATCGGTGGCTTTTCTGCCTTGGTACAAAAAGGCTATCAAAAAGGCGATGAAATTCTCATTAATTCTATTCCACGTGCTTTAGCGGAGACGGACAAGGTCTGTTCTTCTGTCAATATCGGCTCAACCAAGACTGGCATCAATATGACGGCAGTTGCGGATATGGGACGGATTATCAAGGAAACAGCCCAACTTTCTGACATGGGGGCAGCCAAGCTGGTCGTCTTTGCTAATGCGGTGGAGGACAATCCTTTCATGGCGGGTGCCTTTCATGGTGTCGGTGAAGCAGATGTGGTCATCAATGTTGGTGTTTCTGGGCCAGGGGTTGTCAAGCGAGCTTTGGAAAAGGTCCGTGGTGAGAGCTTTGACGTGGTAGCTGAAACGGTCAAGAAAACGGCCTTCAAAATTACGCGTATCGGTCAGTTGGTTGGTCAGATGGCTAGCGAGCGTCTGGGCGTCAAGTTCGGGATTGTTGACCTGAGTCTGGCTCCAACACCGGCAGTCGGAGACTCAGTGGCTCGTGTCTTGGAAGAAATGGGCTTGGAAACAGTCGGCACTCATGGTACGACAGCAGCGCTTGCCCTGCTCAATGACCAAGTCAAAAAAGGTGGTGTCATGGCCTGCAATCAAGTGGGCGGTCTGTCTGGTGCTTTCATTCCTGTGTCAGAAGACGAGGGCATGATTGCGGCTGTTCAAAATGGCTCGCTCAATCTAGAAAAGCTAGAAGCTATGACAGCTATCTGTTCGGTCGGTTTAGATATGATTGCCATTCCAGAGGCGACGCCAGCTGAGACCATCGCAGCCATGATTGCGGATGAAGCAGCGATTGGCGTTATCAATCAAAAGACGACAGCTGTGCGGATTATTCCAAAGGGCAAGGAAGGCGATATGATTGAATTTGGCGGGCTCTTGGGAACAGCTCCTGTCATGAAGGTCAATCAGGCTTCGTCAGCTGCCTTTATCGCGCGTGGCGGTCAGATTCCAGCGCCGATTCACAGTTTTAAAAATTAATAAGAAAATCAGGTCTGTGCAGACAGGCCTTTTCGATTGAACAAGGAGAAGAGATGACAAAAACAAGATTATTTATCATCCGGCATGGGAAGACAATGTTTAATACCATTGGTCGAGCTCAGGGATGGTCGGATACTCCCTTAACTGAAGAAGGCGAACGTGGCATCCGTGAGCTAGGGATTGGGCTGAGAGAGTCTGGATTGGAATTTACCAAGGCTTTCTCGAGCGACTCTGGCCGAACCATTCAGACCATGGGGATTATCCTAGAAGAGCTGGATTTGGTTGGGAAGATTCCTTATAAATTTGACAAGCGCATCCGAGAGTGGTGCTTTGGCAGCTTTGACGGGGCTTATGGTGGCGATCTTTTCCGTGGAGTGATTCCAAGGGTACGTGACACCGATAATTATAAAGAGCTGACTTTCCCAGAATTGGCAGACGGCTTGGTTGAAGTGGATACGGCTGGCTGGGCTGAGCCCTGGGAACAACTGAGCGGGCGGATTTTAGCTGGATTTACAGCTATTGCCCAAGAAGTGGAGGCCGCTGGTGGAGGCAATGCTTTGGTTGTCAGCCATAGTATGACCATTGGGACTTTTGCCTATCTGATTGATAAAGCCATTAGCAAAAATCCTGAGGTTGACAACGGCAGTGTGACAGTCGTCGAATATGAAAAGGGACAATTTACGATTCAGATTTTGGGGGATGTATCCTACCGTAAGGTTGGTGCAAAAATTTTGGACGCTGAAATAAACAGTTAAAAGAAATCATGGAAATAGTTGAGTTTTATTGAGCTGTCTTCTTTCAATCTTAGAAACTGCTTTTTTTCAGAAACGTGATATAATGGAGGAGAATAAGGGGGTAAGTGTATGGCAAAAACAAGATTATACCTGATCCGGCATGGGAAGACCATGTTTAATACAATCGGACGAGCTCAGGGCTGGAGTGATAGTCCATTGACAGCAGAAGGTGAACGTGGTATCCATGAATTAGGGATTGGCCTGCGACAAGCAGGAATTGATTTTAAGATTGCTAGATCTAGTGATTCGGGTCGGACCATTCAGACCATGGGAATTATTCTGGAAGAGCTGGGCTTGACGGGAAAGATTCCTTATAGGTTTGACAAGCGCATTCGAGAGTGGTGTTTTGGTAGCTTTGATGGTGGCTATGATGGCGAGCTCTTTATGGGAGTTATGCCTAGAGTCTTTAATATCGACCATGTCCATCAACTCAGCTATGCTGAATTGGCAGAAGGTTTGGTGGAAGTCGATACGGCTGGCTGGGCTGAGAATTGGGAAAAACTAAGCGGCCGAATTTGGCAAGGCTTCTCAGAGATTGCTGGGGAGCTGGAGGCTGCGGGTGGTGGCAATGCTTTAGTAGTTAGCCATGGCATGACCATCGGAACCTTTGTCTACCTGATTAATCGCATGCAACCTCATGGCCTAGGCAATGGTAGTGTGACCATCGTAGACTATGAAGATGGTCAATTTTCAGTTGTTTCCATCGGTGATATGTCCTATCGTGAAGTTGGAGCGAAAGAGCTGGAGGGCGAGGCTTGAGAAGAGGTCGCCATGAAAGAAGGAGAAAACTCTCCCTATTTCGACTGATAAATAGGCTCTTATTTCTAGGGATTGGGATCAGTTTGCTGTTTGCTCTATTGCGAGTGCAAGATATGGATGAAGACTTGCCAACTTTTATGAATCATGCTCTTAAAGCCCAGAGTTCTGACTTGCCTAAGGTATCAGTTGATGATTGGGAGTTGACTTTAATCAATCGTAGCCATTTACAGGAAGAGTCTCATCCTAAGTTGACCCAAATTGATGATATTCAGGTAGATAGTCGTATTGCTGAAAATACTAGACAATTTTTAGCTGCAGCTCGGACTATTGCGCCGGGAGAAACCTTGATTTCGGGCTATCGTAGCCGAGCGGAGCAGACAGAGCTCTATGAAGAAGCCCTAGCTTTGGCCGAAGAAGAAGGCTTATCTCGGCAAGAAGCGGAGCAAGAAGTGCAAAAGCGGATCCAGCTGCCAGGTGCCAGTGAGCATCAGACAGGATTGGCGATTGATATGAGCGAGCCAGAAGGTCAGAATGATGAGGTAGCAAATAAGATTACGGAAATTGCCCCTAAATACGGCTTTATTTTGCGCTATCCTGAAGGGAAAAGCGATATTACTGGTGTGGATTTTGAAAATTGGCACTATCGTTATGTTGGTGTAGAGTCGGCACAATATATGCAAAAACATCATCTAGTTTTAGAGGAATTTCTGGCCCTTTTGAAAGAGTCGGATCGGTAAATCGTTACAATCCATTGATAGACAAAAAATCAGCTGCTCAAATGAGCAAGCTGATTTTTAAATTTTAGGGTTTAAACAATACCCTGTGCAATCATAGCGTTTGCTACGTTTTCGAAGGCAGCGATATTTGCTCCTGCAAGGTAGTCAGTACCAAGACCGTATGTTTCAGCAGTTGTTTTAGCTGTGTTGAAGATGTTTGTCATGATGTCTTTGAGACGTCCATCAACTTCTTCACGGGTCCATGAAAGACGAAGACTGTTTTGGCTCATTTCAAGGGCAGATACAGCTACACCACCAGCATTGGCAGCTTTGGCAGGTCCGTAAAGGATTCCGTTTTCTTTGTAGACTTTAATCGCATCAAGGTCACTAGGCATGTTAGCACCTTCAGATACACAGATAACGCCTTGAGCAACCAAACGTTTAGCTGCTTCACCGTTGATTTCGTTTTGAGTCGCACATGGAAGAGCGATGTCGTAGTTCCCAGCGTAAGTCCATACAGAACCTTCATGGTAAGTAGCAGTTGCTTTCTCAGCTGCATACTCAGTCAAACGAGCGCGACGTTTTTCTTTAACATCAACCAAAAGATCGAAGTCGATACCATTTTCATCGATGACATAACCATTTGAGTCAGATACAGAGATAACAGTTGCACCAAGTTCAGTCGCTTTTTGAAGAGCGTATTGAGCTACGTTACCAGAACCTGAAATAACGACTTTCTTACCAGCAAAGCTGTTACCGTTAGCTTTGAGCATTTCTTCAGTGTAGTAAACCAAACCATAACCAGTTGCTTCTGGACGAATCAAGCTACCACCGAATCCAAGAGGTTTACCAGTCAAGACACCCGCATCAAATTGGTTAAGACGTTTGTATTGTCCGTAAAGGTAACCAATTTCACGTCCTCCAACACCGATATCACCAGCAGGTACGTCAAGAGATGGTCCGATGTATTTTTGCAATTCAGTCATGAAGCTTTGGCAGAAGCGCATCACTTCAGCATCTGTTTTACCTTTAGGATCGAAGTCTGATCCACCTTTACCTCCACCGATTGGAAGTCCAGTCAAAACGTTTTTAAAGATTTGTTCAAAGCCAAGGAATTTCAAGATCCCTTGGTTTACAGTTGGGTGGAAACGAAGTCCGCCTTTATATGGTCCAACAGCTGAGTTGAATTGAACACGGTAACCACGGTTTACTTGAACTTTTCCATCACGGTCAACCCAAGGAACACGGAAAGAAATCACGCGCTCTGGCTCAGTAATACGTGCCAAGATATTTTCTTCGATATACTCAGGGTGTTTTTCAAATACAGGTTCTAAAGTGTTGAAAAATTCTTCAACAGCTTGGAGGAATTCAGCCTCGTGCCCGTTACGAGCTTTTACAGTTTCAAACACGCTTTGGATATATTCTTTAGCAGATGTCATATCGTTCTCCTTTTTGTTGTTATATTTTATTACATGAGCCATTATAGCAGAATTTTTTTAGGGTGTAAAGAAAAAAGTTGAATTTTCTGAAAATTTCCATAATATTTTTTTTGAAGATTCTAGGTGGAAATGCCGAACCTTTTGCTAGAAAATTAGGATAAATCCTTTATAGGAAGAATTTTAATGATATAATAGAGAAAATTAAGGAATAAGAGGTCAAAATAATGACGACAACCAAGACAAAAATTGCAGGTTTTGAATTTGACAACTGTCTGATGAATGCTGCAGGAGTGGCTTGTATGACAGTGGAAGAGTTAGAAGAAGTCAAAAACTCTGCTGCAGGAACCTTTGTGACCAAGACAGCGACGTTGGACTTTCGTCAGGGCAATCCAGAGCCTCGCTATCAGGATGTGCCATTGGGCTCTATCAACTCCATGGGCCTGCCCAATAATGGTTTAGATTATTATCTTGACTACTTGCTGGAGCTGCAAGAAAGCGAGCCAAATCGCACTTTTTTCCTTTCTTTGGTTGGTATGTCGCCAGAAGAAACCCACACCATTCTTAAGAAAGTGCAGGCAAGTGACTTTAAAGGGATTACTGAGCTCAATCTCTCCTGTCCAAATGTCCCTGGTAAGCCACAGATTGCTTATGATTTTGAAACGACGGAAAAGATCTTGTCAGAGGTTTTTGCTTATTTCACCAAGCCCCTAGGCATCAAGCTGCCGCCTTATTTTGATATCGTGCATTTTGACCAGGCTGCTGAGATTTTCAACAACTATCCGCTCAAGTTTGTCAATTGTGTAAACTCTATCGGAAACGGTCTTTATATAGAAGATGAGTCAGTGGTCATTCGTCCTAAAAATGGTTTTGGCGGTATTGGCGGCCAGTACATCAAGCCGACTGCTCTGGCTAATGTCCATGCCTTTTACCAACGCCTGAAACCAGAAATCCAAATCATTGGTACTGGTGGCGTCCTGACAGGGCGCGATGCTTTTGAGCATATCCTCTGTGGAGCCAGTATGGTGCAGGTAGGAACAACCCTTCATAAAGAAGGAGTGGCAGCCTTCGAGCGCATTACCGCAGAACTCAAGGAGATTATGGCAGAAAAAGGCTATGAAAGCTTGGAAGATTTCCGTGGAAAGTTGAAGTATATTGATTAAAAGTTTAAGAAAGAGAGAGTGGGACAGAAATCGTTAATTCGTTAGAATTCGATTTCGTCGTCCCACCTCCGCACAGTTGAGTAGGGCTGTAAAAGCTGATGAAATCAGCGTAGTAGAGCCCACTCAACCACTGCGTCTTGCTCGACAATCCAAATACAAAAGAGAGGCTAGGACTTTTGTCCCAGCCTCTCTTTTAGTATTATTAGGGCGAGTAGAAAAAAATCCCTCCAAGATTAGATAGGAAATCTTGGAGGGACATGGATAATTATTTATCTAGAACGTTGTTTACCAGCGTTGCGATTCTTCTTCTTTTTATTTCCATGAGTGATTGCTTGGCTCGCTTTTGGTGTCACATCTTTGATGCGGCCTGCATTGCTCATGGCTTTAGGAGGATTCTTTTTGTATTCTTCTGCTACTTGCTTTCTGATCCGCGGACGCATTAAGTAGTTAATGATGAATTGTTGAATAATTTGAACGAAACCACCGACTACCCAGTAGAGCGTCACAGCTGCTGGTGACATGAAAGAGAAGACTACGATCATAATCGGGCTCATGTAAGTTGCACTCTTCATCTGCGCTTTTTGGGTTTCATCTTCGATACCATGTAGGGAGAGAAGTGACTGGATGTAGTAGAGTACACCGACAATGAGTGTCAAGGCTAGACTAGGTTTCCCTAGATTGATACCAAGGAATGTACTGCTAGCTACGCCGTTTGTGTATTGGGCAGCGAAGAAGAGGGCAGAGAAGAAAGGCATTTGAATGAGTAGTGGGAGGCAGCCGATACCGCCAAACATACTCAGACCATTTTCTCTTTGGGCAGCCATAAGTTCTTGCTGCGCTTCTAGTTTTTCTTCTTGAGTTTCGGCATTATTGATCCGTTCTTGGATAGGGGCAAAGATGGGCTTGAAGTAGTTCATCTTTTCTGACTGAAGAGTAGCCTTCCAAGACTGATAGATTCCCAGTGGGAAAATAATCAGCCGCACGATGAGTGTAACGATAATAATCGCTAGACCATAACCGAGACCTGAATTCTTAGCAAAGAACTGGATGCTATCTGCCATAGGCCGACCAAGCACGTCCCAAATAATACCAGAAGGATTACCGGCCTTGTCTCGTCCGACACACCCTGTCAATAATAGTAGGAGGGACAAGCTCATTCCAGAGAATAAAATACGTTTAAATGTTTTCACGAGTTCATTTCCTTTGTTTCTAAAAAAATAATACCTATCTATTCTACTGTTTTTTAAGGAAATATACAATAGTTCTCCAGACCTAATTTGCAATTTTAAAGTCAGTATAGGAATCAAAATTGGCCATGGTGACATCTAAATAGCTGACTCTTGAAAAAGGAGTTGGTCCCTTGCGGATTTCTTGAATGAACTTGGCCATGAGGGCAGAGCTTTCAGCTTGAGCCAAAATTTCGACTGTACCGTCGTCATTATTCCAGACACGACCGGTAATCCCGCCAATCTGCAAAGCAAGGGAGTAAACGCCCCAACGAAAGCCGACGCCTTGGACTCGTCCTTGCGCAATCATTCTTACTTTTTGCATCGTTACCTCCTTTTGTAGCGGTTTGAAACTCGCTTCTCAGCCCATAGCGTAGCGAGCAGTTGCTTGCTGGAGACAATATTTTCTCTGAAGCTAAGTCTAGAGGATGAGTTCAAAACCGCTAGATTGTGTTATAATGTATTTATGAATATTATAACCTCAAAAGCCAATAATGTGGTAAAAAAAGCTAAAAAGCTGCATCAAAAAAAATATCGTAGCGAGTCGTATTTGATTGAGGGCTGGCATCTTTTTGAGGAGGCTCTGGCCAGTCAGGCACGGATTCTGCGAATTTTTGCTTTGGCAGAGTACGAAGAGCGCTTGGCAGCCTTTTCTCAGACGATTTTTGTTAGTCCTGAGATTCTGAGTGATTTGGCAGATAGTAAGACCCCTCAGGGAATCGTTGCAGAATTAGCCTTTGAGGAGCAAATGATTCCAGAAAAGTTGGAAGGTGCCTATCTCTTTTTAGAAGATGTGCAGGATCCTGGTAATGTCGGAACCATCATCCGAACAGCGGATGCGGCGGGTTATCAAGGAGTTTTTATCTCTAGCCACTCCGCTGACATTTACAATCTCAAAACCTTGCGTTCTATGCAAGGTAGCCATTTTCATCTGCCCATTTATCGCGTGAGCAGAGAGGATATGCTGGCCCTAGCTCGTCAGAATGACTTACAAATTCTGGCTTCGACTTTATCAGAGAATTCCCTTGATTATCAAAAGGTCGAAAAACATGAAGATTTCCTCCTAGTCATGGGTAATGAAGGGCAAGGAATCAGCCAAGAAATGACGGATGCGGCTGATGTTCTGGTTCACATTTCCATGAAGGGGCAGGCTGAAAGTCTTAACGTTGCTGTGGCAGCTGGCATCCTGATGTTTGCTTTAAGCTAGCTTTTAGAAATCTCTCTATAATAAAACTAAATGGAGGTGATGATATGCCTTACAGAGAAGATGATGAATTTATGGCCTATGTGGGGCATTTGATTGAGAAGCCAAGTGTTCAGCGTTTAAAAGGGATTACCCATCATATTCATTCCAATCGGCTTGAACATTCAATCAATGTCAGTTATACTAGTTATAAGATTGCTAAAAAATTTGGCTGGAATGCCCGCAGTACGGCACGAGGTGCTCTTCTGCATGATCTATTTTATTATGACTGGCGCGAAACCAAGTTTAAAAAGAGTCATGCTTGGGTACATCCCCGCCTAGCAGTCCGAAATGCCCGTAAGATTACCAAGCTCAATCGAGTTGAGGAAGATATTATCATCAAGCACATGTGGGGAGCGACCTTAGCACCACCCCGCTACAAGGAGTCCTTCGTTGTGACCATGGTGGACAAGTATTGGGCGATCAAAGAGGCGACGGCACCTTGGCGACAAAAGCTGAGTGGACGTAAAAAATATCATCGAAAGATGATGAAAAGTTAAAATGTAAAAAGGAGACATTATGAACAATACAATTATTCAAGAAAACAGTGGACTTTCTAGTTTTTATTCTAAGGTCTACGGATTTGTTGGGATGGGAATTGCCATCTCTGCTCTGGTTTCAGGTTTAATGCTGACGACCTTCCAGACAGCTCTAGTTGAGATTTTGCTCCATTATAGCTGGATTTACTATGGAGCTATCTTTATTGAGCTGGCCTTGGTTTGGTCAGCTTCCAGCAGAGGACTTCGTAATAGTCCAGCTGCTCTTCCTCTCTTTTTGAGCTACTCAGCCCTAAACGGATTTACCATGAGCTTCATTGTGGCCATGTACACAGGAGGCGTGGTCTTCAAAGCATTTGCAGTTAGTGCGGCTGTTTTCCTTGTCATGGCAGCCATGGGCGTCATCATTAAAAAAGATTTATCTGGCATGGGCCGAGCTATGATTGCGGGTCTGATTGGGATTGTGATTGCAAGTTTTGTCAATATTTTCCTCGGTAGCGACATGATAGACTATATTGTCAGCTACGTCAGTGTTGTCATTTTCGCAGGTTTGATTGCTTGGGACAATCAAAAAATTCGCTATGTCTATGAGCAAACGGGTGGACAGGCAGGTCTTGGCTGGGCTATTTCTCTAGCTTTGAGCCTCTACCTTGACTTTATCAACCTCTTCCTCAGCATCCTTCGTATCTTTGGAAGAAATGACTAATAAAACATGGATAGTTTCCTTGATGAATGAGGAGCTATCTTTTTTTGTTTGAGGGGGGATTTTGGAAGTTGGATAGAAGTAGCAGTAAAAGTTTTGCAAACTGTTAATTTTTTGATATACTAACTAAAAATATATTTGGGCAATGCATTCGTCTATTGCTCTGGAAAAAGAAAGGAAGTTTCTATGGATATGTTATTTATCCCAGGCTGGTTGATTTTTGCAATCGTTGCAGCCATTGTGCTTATTATTCTTTTGGCTAAGGGCTATGTCAATGCTAAGCCAAATGAAGTAGTCGTTATTACTGGTCTGCGTAAGCAGCGTCATTTAAGAGGTAAGGCTGGCTTCATGATTCCTTTTGTAGAGCAGCGCTCTTATCTGGATATTGAGCAGTTTTCTACCGACGTCCGTACTTCTGAGTCTGTGCCAACACTTGATTTTATCAACGTTCGTGCCGATGCGGCTGTTAAGCTGAAGATTGGTACTACGGATGAAATGATTGACCGTGCGGCAGAGAACTTCCTTAATTGGAATACCACTGATATTTCCAACTCTGTCCAAGATGTCCTCGAAGGAAACCTTCGTGAAGTAATCGGTCAGATGGAATTGCGCAAGATGGTCAATGACCGTCAGGAATTTGCTTCTAAAGTGCAAGATAACGTGGCGCCGGATTTGGCTAAGATGGGTCTGGAAGTCATTGCCTTTACCGTTCAATCCTTCTCTGATGAAGGCGGCGTTATTGACAACCTCGGTATTGAAAATGTCGAAACGATCAAGAAAGACGCCCTGATTGCCAAGGCTAAGGCTGAACGTGAGCGTAAGGAAGTTGAAGCTGAGCAGGACAAGTTGGCTAACGACAAGCGCGTGGCCGCTGACTTGGAAATTGCTCAAAAGCAAAATGAACTCAAGCTGAAACAAGCTGCCCTCAAGCAGGAAGCAGATATTGCGCAAGCTAAAGCGGATGCGGCTAAAGGGATTGAGGCTGAAATCCAGCGTCGTGAACAAGAACGCGTGGCAGCAGAAGCCAACATCATGAAGCAGGAAAAAGAAGCGGAAGTCAAAGAACGGGAAGTTAAGGTTCGTGAGCAGGAATTGGATGCCAATATCCGCAAGCAAGCCGAAGCTGAAAAATATGCCCGTCAACAGGCCGCAGAAGCGCAATTGATTGAACGTCAGCGTCAGGCCGAAGCGGAACTCTTTGAAACGCAGAAAGAAGCGGAAGCCCGCAAGGCTCAAGCCGAGGCTGAAAAATTTGCGCAACTGCAAGAAGCTGAAGCTATTGAAGCCAAGGGACGTGCGGAGGCGGAAGCCATTCGTCTTAAACTAGAAGCGGAAGCAGAAGGTTTGGACAAGAAAGCAGAAGCCATGAAGAAGATGCAGGAAGCTGCGATTACGGAGATGATTGTCGATAAATTGCCAGAAATCGCTCGTGCAGTGGCAGAGCCATTGACCAAGGTAGACAAGATTACCATGTATGGTGAAGGCAACGCTTCTAAAATGGTTGGTGACATCATGCAGAGCATTGATCAAGTTTCTCAAGGGGCAGGCTTTGACATTCGTCAACTGTTAGCTGGAGCACTTGGCGTCAATATGACTGTCAACAAGCTTAAACAAGATGAACAAGCTGTCATCGAAGTTGATGAGAATTAAAACTAAATGTGTCTAAGATATCCAAACAGCTAGGAGTTGAAACTTCTGGCTGTTTGCGTATCCTCCCATAGAAAAGCATTTCTATCAGCTAAATACTTTTCATTACCATGTAAAAATGTTAAAATATAACAGATTAAACAACTAAGATTATAGGAGTAGAAAATGACAAAAGCTAACTTTGGTGTCGTAGGTATGGCCGTAATGGGTCGTAACCTTGCCCTAAATATCGAATCTCGTGGTTATA
>CAURCE010000033.1:0-17909 GCA_963523365.1 uncultured Streptococcus sp. | reverse complement strand
TCAGCAAGCACCAGCTTGAGCACTAGTGCGTCTGCTCTGGCAAGTGAAAATGATTTGGCATCACTGAGCGTAAGCGAATCTCTATCAGCAAGCGCAAGTCTAAGCACCAGCGTATCGGCTTCAGTCAGCGCTTCAGATTCAACAAGTACAAGTGTAAGTACATCTACATCGCTTAGTGATAGCCTTTCAAGCAGCTTGAGTACAAGTGCAAGCATTTCAGGTTCAATCAGTGCCAGTCATGCTATTGCTGACGATTCACTCTCAGCAAGTGCCTACTTGAGCATGAGTGTCTCTGCTTCATTGAGCACATCCGCAAGTGTGTCACTGAGTGATAGCGCGAGCGTCTCTAATAGTCTGTCTGAAAGTGCATCTGTATCTAGTGCTACAAATCACTCTCAAGCACCTAAGCCACAGCCTGCACAACCAGAAAAAGTTAAGGTTACTCCAAATACTAAAGCTTTACCAAATACAGGAACTGCCAATAATCCATTAGCAGCGCTTGGATTAGGAATAGCAACATTGGCATCAGCCTTTCTTAAGAACAAAAAGAAGAAAGAATCAACATCTGATGTGAATTTGGAAGACTAATCTTAAAACCTAGCTAAAATGATAGCAGCACTTTAGCGATGGAACACAAATCCCAGATAGCCTATGGCTATCTGGGATTTTTGCTTTTTGCATGTATAGAATGTGAGTTATGCTGAGATAAACTGAGATAATTTCTATCTTTTAAGCCTGAGATTAGAAAGCTGTGAGCCAAGCTAAATATTTTGAAATTTAGCTCTTCCTGCTTGTCTTTTATTGTGGTGAGAGGGCCTTGCCGTCTGTTCTAGTTTGCTCTTGAGTATGAAGAAAATAAAAGTTTCAAAATGAGCAAAAATAATTCAATTCTTTTTTAGAAAAGGCTTGTGAGATTAGACTGGATGTTTTAAAATAGTATAGGAGATTATCCGCTATTTATTTTTCGGAGGAAAAGAAATGTCCATTAATTGGCAAGAAATTATATTTAGCTTTTTAGGAGGCTTGGGGCTGTTCCTGTATAGTATTCGTATGATGGGTGACGGCTTGCAGCAAGCGGCAGGAGACCGACTGCGTTATTTCATTGATAAATACACGAGCAATCCTTTTTTAGGTGTGCTAGTTGGGATTGGGATGACAGCCCTGATCCAGTCTAGTTCAGGTGTGACGGTGATTACAGTTGGTCTGGTTAGTGCGGGGCTGTTGACCCTGCGTCAGGCTATCGGGATCGTCATGGGGGCCAATATTGGTACGACCGTGACTTCCTTCATCATTGGTTTTAAGTTGGGTGATTATGCACTTCCCTTGCTCTTTATTGGTGCAGTTTGCCTCTTTTTCACCAAAAATCGCTCTGTTAATAATATTGGGCGTATCTTCTTTGGTGTTGGGGGGATCTTTTTCGCCCTAAATCTCATGAGTGGAGCCATGGAGCCGCTTAAAGATCTGCAAGTCTTTCGCGACTATATGGTTCAGCTGAGTAAAAATCCGGTCTTAGGTGTCTTTGTCGGAACAGGTTTGACCTTGCTCATCCAGGCATCATCAGCGACTATTGGTATTCTACAAAATCTCTATGCCAGCAATCTCATTGATTTGCATGGAGCCTTGCCTGTCCTCTTCGGTGACAATATCGGAACGACGATTACAGCGATCATCGCTTCCTTGGGCGCTAATATCGCAGCCAAGCGTGTTGCTGGAGCCCATGTGGCCTTTAACGTGTTGGGGACAATCATCTGTATGATTTTCTTGTTGCCTTTTACATCGCTGATTCAGTGGTTTGAGACAGCCTTGCACTTGTCACCAGAAATGACCATTGCCTTTGCCCACGGAACTTTTAATATTACCAATACCATTATCCAGTTTCCTTTTATTGGCTTTTTAGCATATTTGGTTACCAAGTTGATTCCGGGTGAAGATGAAACTGTTAAATACGAATCTCTTTACCTTGATACGATTTTGATTGACCAAGCGCCATCACTGGCTTTGGGAAATGCTAAAAAGGAACTCCTTCACTTGGGTGGCTATGCGGCTAAATCTTTCGAATTGGCCTATGATTATATTATTAATTACGAAGAAAAATCCGCTGAGAAGGGTCATAAGACTGAGGAAGCCATCAACGCTATTGATGATGAATTGACTCGCTATCTGATTGTCCTCTCTGGTCAACAGCTCAATCCAAAAGAGAGTGAAGTCTTGACCAGCATTCTGGACTCTAGTCGTGATTTGGAGAGAATCGGTGACCACTCAGAAGCTTTGCTGAATTTGACAGACTACTTGCACCGCAAGAAAGTGGAATTTTCACCAGCTGCCTTGGCAGAGTTGGAAAACATTTATCAACTGACTTTGGACTTTATCAAAGAAGCTTTGACTTCTGTGGAAACAAATGATGTGGAGTTGGCCAACACCTTAGAAGCCAAGCATGCAGCTATTGACAAGCTAGAACGTAGCCTGCGCAAGACCCACATTGCCCGTCTCAACAAGGGAGAATGTACGCCTCAGGCTGGGGTCAACTTCATCGATATTATTTCCCACTATACCAGAGTTGCTGACCACGCCATGAATTTGGCTGAGAAAGTACAAATGGAACAAATTTAAGACAGGAGGCTGGGACAAAAGTCCTAGCCTCTCAATTGTCTTTGGATTGTCGAGCAAGACGCAGTGGTTGAGTGGACTCTATTACGCTGATTTCATCAGCTTTTACAGCCCTACTCAACTGTGCGGAGGTGGGACGACGAAATCGAATTCTAACGAATTACCGATTTCTGTCCCACTCTCTTTTCTTGATTTAAATAATATAATAAATTTTTCCAAAAAAGAGGTATAGACCATTTACAAATAAAATAGAAAGCGTTATAATAGAGTCAATAGAAATAGAACAAGAGGAGGCAGTCAGATGCCTAAATATATAAAAGCCGATCAGTTCTTCTATCCTCAAGGGATTCGCAAGGGTGGATTTTTAGAAGTGATTGATGGAAAATTTGGAAAATTAGTACAGGAAGTCCCTGCGGATGCGGAAGTGGTGGATTACACAGGCTACTCTGTCGCACCAGGTCTGGTGGATACCCATATCCATGGTTTTGGTGGGGTCGATGTCATGGACAATAACATCGAAGGTACCCTCCATACCATGAGTGAAGGGCTTTTGACGACTGGGGTGACTAGTTTCCTGCCGACTACGCTGACATCATCTTACGAGCAACTTCTAGCTGTGACGGAGAATATTGGTGCGCGCTATCAAGAAGCAAGTGGTGCCAAGATTCGCGGTCTCTACTTTGAAGGGCCTTACTTCACTGAAAAGTACAAGGGTGCCCAAAACCCAGCCTACATGAAGGACCCTCGTATGGATGAATTTCGTGCTTGGCAAAAGGCAGCCAATGGCCTGCTAAATAAAATTGCTTTGGCACCTGAGCGCGAGGGCGTGGAAGAATTTGTCCGCACCATCACTGATGAAGGTGTGACAGTCGCTTTGGGGCACTCTGATGCGACCTATGACGAAGCCAAGGCAGCAGTAGAAGCAGGAGCTAGTGTCTGGGTACATGCCTACAATGGTATGCGGGGCTTGACCCACCGTGAGCTAGGTATGGTTGGGGCTATGTACGAGCTGCCTCATACTTACGCAGAGTTGATTTGTGATGGTCACCACGTAGATCCCAAGGCCTGTGATATTTTGCTTAAGCAAAAGGGTCATGAACATGTAGCCCTCATCACAGACTGTATGACTGCAGGTGGGCTGGAAGATGGCGACTATATGCTGGGAGAATTTCCAGTGGTGGTAGCCAATGGCACAGCTCGTCTCAAATCGACTGGCAACTTGGCAGGATCAATCCTGCAGCTCAAAGACGGCCTAAAAAATGTGGTTGAGTGGGGCATCGCAAATCCTCACCAAGCAGTCATGATGGCCAGTCTTATCCCAGCAAAATCCGTCCGCATTGACGATGTCTGTGGCCAGATCAAGGAAGGCTATGATGCTGACTTTATCGTTCTGGACAAGGATTTAGAGCTAGTTGCTACTTATTTGGATGGCGAAAAGCGCTTTGAAGCTGCCTCCAGTGTTCTTTAATTGAGTCTCCTTATATTTTTAGAAAGGATGGGGTAACCTGTCCTTTTTAATGTGGAGCTACTTCTTTTTCCCTAGGATTGGCTAGAGGGACTTGGGCAAAGCTAGAATGGTTGGCGCAACTAGAAAGTCTCTGAGATATTTTTCTTAACAGATGGTAGGGCTTTCTCAATGAAAGAGAAGATGTTATAATAGGGTTATCACAGACGAGGAGGACAGGATGAAAAAGATTGATTATAAATTTATGGGAATGGGTTTGGTATTCCTCTTCTTTGGATTGCTACTGCATCGTTTCTTGATATTTATTGCTGGGCTGGCCTTTATCATTTACAGCTTTTTCAGCCGAGGCATGGCTCCAACCAAGGAAAATATCTTTAAGCCAAAATTGTCCAAAAGAAAGAAAAAATAAGGAGAACAGATATGCAAAATTATACTCTTAACAATGGCGTCAAGATTCCAGTCTTGGGCTTTGGTACTTGGAAGGCTCAGGACGGAGAAGAGGCTTATCAGGCAGTCTTGGCTGCTCTGAAGGCTGGCTATCGCCACATTGATACGGCAGCTATCTACAAGAATGAGGAGAGTGTCGGTCGAGCGATTAAAGACAGCGGCATTCCGCGTGAAGAGCTCTTCATCACCACCAAGCTCTGGAATAGCAAGCATACTTATGAAGAGGCCATGGAAGCCTTTAACAGCTCTATGGAGCGGTTGGGGCTGGATTATCTGGATCTCTACCTTATCCACTGGCCAAATCCTAAGCCTTTACGAGAAGATGGAGCTTGGCGAAAGCGCAATGCAGAAGTTTGGCGGGCTATGGAAGACCTCTACCAAGCTGGTAAGATCCGAGCGATCGGCGTCAGCAATTTCCTGCCTCATCACCTAGAGGCTCTGCTGGAAACAGCGCGCGTTACTCCAGCCGTCAACCAAATCCGCCTAGCGCCAGGTGTCTATCAGACAGAGGCAGTGGACTTCTGCCGTGCCCATGATATCCTACTTGAAGCTTGGGGACCTTTTGGGCAAGGCGAGCTCTTCCAAAATCCAGCCGTGCAGGCGATAGCAGATAAGTATGGCAAGACCATTGCTCAAATTGCTCTAGCTTGGAGCCTACAAGAAGGCTTCCTGCCCCTGCCTAAGTCAGTCACTCCGAGTCGGATTGCTAGCAATCTGGATTGCTTTGACATCGAACTGAGTCCTGCTGACCTAGAAATTCTTAAAAATATCAGCGGTTTGGAAGGCGGAGCACCTAATCCAGATGGGATGGATTTTTAAACCTCTGAGGTGTATCCGTTGAGTTGAAATCAAGCTACTCGATATCTTAGTTATTAGTATTTAAGGAAGTTTTATAGTGACCTAGGCCTCGGCCGGTCACTTTTCCTATAGTTTCTTGGCATTCTAGGTCTCGGCCAGCTACTTTTCCTATAGTTTCGTGGCAACCTAGGTCTAGGCTAGTTACTTTTCCTATAGATGCATGGTAATCTAGACCTCGAACGCTCTTTTCATTTCTACTTATAAGTTCCATCGCCCCTCGGTCATTTGTCGTCAAAAACAAGTGCCAGATGAGGGTCTCTCAAGAGACTATAGTTTCTTGAAAAGAAGAATTAGTTTTTATAGGTTCTTTTGAAGATTCTAAGGGTATTGCTATTGCAGTTATACCGAATCGGAAGTTATGATTTTTTATCATAGTTTCAAAACAAAAGTATTGATAAAATATGGTTACAAAGCATCGTTGTCTATTTCGCTAGCCATGATAATCTTATTAGTTTTCAGCAAGATAAAATTTGTTTAAAGGAAACCTCATATAGGAAGCTATATTTATCTGACCTTCAAAAATTGTCCTCATCGGTACTAATCAGGGCGCTATTTTCGAATTATATAAATGAGTCCCTTTTGAATATTTCAAAGGGGGCTTATCAGTAGCTGATAACTTAAAAGTATTTACTTTCGATAGCTTTTGAGTTATAATAACTTCGAAAAGAGGATGCTTTGTGCACACTATTTATTTTTATAAAGATAAACATGGGAATCAACCAGTTTTGGACTATATGAAGGAGCTGGCTAGTCTCAATAGCAAGGATAGTCGGATCAAACTCAACAAGCTCAATGACTATATCGAGCTCTTGAGTCAACAGGGAACTCGTGCCGGTGAGCCCTACATCAAGCATCTAGAGGCAGAGATTTGGGAGTTAAGACCCTTACGGGATCGGGTTTTGTTTGTGGCTTGGATAGATGGAAGCTTTGTCTTACTGCACCATTTTGTCAAAAAGACGCAGAAGACACCTAGACGGGAAATTGAGAAAGCCAAACGAGAGTTGCAAGATTTGAAAGAAAGAGGGCTAAAAGATGAAGAATAGTGCCATCGGTAGTAATTGGAAAGAAGCAAGAGCAGAGCTTTTCACCAAGGAAGAAATCCTAGAAAGTGATCTGCGGGTAGCGATTATGACAGAGCTGATCGAGGCCAGGCATGAAAAAGGCATTAGCCAAAAGAAACTTGAAGAACTCAGTGGGGTCAGTCAACCTGTCATCGCTCGAATGGAGACAGGAAAGACCAACCCTCAATTGGATACGGTATTGAAAGTATTAGCAAGCCTTGGCAAGACCCTAGTCGTCGTCCCACTAGAGCAAGAAAAAGCTTAATAGAAAATAAGAAATAAATATTAGAGAAACAAATCAAACTTACCAGAGGCTTTGACCAATCCCTGCCATAGAGCCAGCTTAGATGCACTCTGATAAAAAGCACACCCCAATCGTTAGATTTTATGTCTAACTTTTGGGGTGTGCTTTTTTATTACAATCTGTTTTATGTATCAATACAATTTCAAATCACGAGGGTCAACTGGGAAGGTTGGGTTGTATGGGTTGTGACGTAGTTTGAAGTGTTTGACATCTTCGATGGTTTGAGTTCCAGATAGTTGCATGACGGTTTTCAATTCGGCATTTAGGTGCTCAAAGACTTGGCGAACACCAACGCTACCACCGAGAGCCAAGCCATAAATAACAGGTCGTCCAATGGCTACCAAGTCTGCTCCTGAAGCCAAGGCTTTAAAGACATGTTGGCCACGGCGAATACCGGAGTCAAAGACAATCGGTACACGTTTATCAACTGCTTCAGCGACTTCTTGAAGCGAGTCAAAGGCAGCTGGTCCACCGTCAATTTGGCGGCCACCGTGGTTGGTTACCCAGATTCCAGAAGCCCCTGCGGCAAGTGAACGTTCAACGTCTTCACGGCATTGAGGGCCTTTGACATAGACAGGGAGACCTGAGTATTCGGCGATAAATTCTACATCTCGTGGAGACAGGCGTTGTTTAGCTGATTTGTAGACAAAGTCCATGGACTTACCAGCACCTTCTGGCAAGTATTCTTCAACGATAGGCATACCAACTGGGAAAACAAAGCCATTGCGCTTGTCAACTTCACGATTGCCCCCTACAGTCGCATCCGCAGTTAAGACAATGGCTGTGTAGCCTTCTGCCTTGACACGATCCATGATATGGCGGTTAATCCCATCATCTTTGCTGAAGTAAAATTGGAACCAGTGCGGTGTTCCTTGGAGGGCTTGGGAAATTTCTGGAAGATCAACTGTGGAATAGGAGCTGGTCGTATAAAGAGAGCCAAACTCGTGTACACCACGCGCAGTAGCGACTTCCCCTTGTTCATTTGCTAATTTATGGGCTGCAACAGGCGCCATGATGATTGGTGAAGACAGTTTTTCTCCAGCAAATTCAATCTCAGTGCTTGGATTTTCCACATCACAGAGTGTATGAGGAACAATGAGTTTATGGTTGAAAGCTCGAATGTTCTCGCGTAAAGTGAACGTGTCCTCAGCTCCACTCGCGATGTAGCCAAAAGCAGCTTTAGGAATGACTTGCTGCGCCATGGGCTCCAGATCATAGGTGTTGATAAAATCCACAGGGCCTTCGGCATTGCTTGTTTTGTATGACATAAAATGTCCTCCTTGATAAAAGTAAACGTTTACTTTTTTGATTTACAGGAACATCTTAACTCTTTTTCATATCATTTTCAAAAATTTTGTCTGGAAGTTTCAGATTGTAATAGAGACGATAAATATTTTTTATCATTGTGATAGAAAATACATATTATCCAAACATGTCTTTTAGTGCTACAATAGCTGTATTATTCCTAGATGGGAGGTTCTCTTTTGGATTGGTCCATTGTTGAACAATATCTACCATTATATCAAAAGGCATTTTTTCTAACCCTGTATATCGCAGTTTGGGGCATTTTAGGAGCTTTTCTAGTTGGCTTACTTGTCAGTATCATTCGGCATTATCGCATCCCTGTTTTGGCACAGCTAGCCACGGCTTATATTGAATTGTCGCGAAATACGCCCCTTTTGATTCAACTCTTCTTTCTCTACTTCGGGCTGCCTCGGATTGGGATTGTCCTTTCCTCAGAAGTCTGCGCAACTCTAGGCCTCATCTTTTTGGGAGGCTCCTATATGGCAGAATCCTTCCGAAGCGGGCTAGAAGCAGTTAGTCAAACCCAGCATGAGATTGGCTTAGCAATCGGTCTGACACCCGTTCAGGTTTTTCGCTACGTGGTCTTGCCACAAGCCACAGCAGTGGCTCTGCCGTCCTTCAGTGCCAATGTGATTTTCTTGATTAAGGAAACCTCTGTCTTCTCTGCGGTTGCTCTAGCCGACCTCATGTACGTTGCCAAGGACTTGATTGGGCTTTACTATGAGACAGATATTGCACTGGCTATGTTGGTAGTAGCCTATCTTATTATGCTCCTGCCTATATCATTGCTTTTTAGTTGGATAGAAAGGAGGCTCCGCCATGCAGGATTCGGGAATACAAGTACTCTTTCAGGGAAATAATCTCTTGCGGATCTTACAAGGATTGGGAGTCACGATTGGGATTTCCATCCTCTCTGTCCTCTTATCCATGATTTTCGGAACGGTTATGGGAATCATCATGACCTCTCATTCTAGAGTCGTTCGCTTCCTGACACGCTTTTATCTAGAATTTATCCGTATCATGCCCCAACTGGTGCTACTCTTTATTGTTTATTTCGGCTTAGCTCGAAATTTTAATATCAACATTTCTGGAGAGACTTCTGCCGTTATCGTTTTTACCCTTTGGGGAACAGCTGAAATGGGGGACTTGGTACGCGGAGCTATCACTTCCTTTCCTAAACATCAGTTTGAAAGCGGACAGGCGCTGGGGTTGACGACCTTCCAACTTTACTACCACATCATCATCCCGCAGGTCTTGAGAAGACTGCTTCCGCAGGCCATCAATCTCGTTACTCGGATGATTAAAACGACTTCTCTGGTTGTTTTGATTGGAGTCGTTGAAGTTACAAAGGTGGGACAGCAAATCATCGATAGCAATCGTTTGACCATTCCAACAGCATCCTTTTGGATTTACGGCACCATACTGGTTCTGTATTTCGCAGTTTGCTTCCCTATTTCCAAATTATCCACTCACTTAGAAAAACACTGGAGGAACTAAATGTCTGATACCATATTAGAAATCAAGGATCTAAAAAAATCCTTCGGAGACAATCCCATCCTCCAAGGACTTTCCCTAGAAATCAAAAAAGGGGAAGTAGTGGTTATTCTAGGACCATCTGGTTGTGGGAAAAGCACCCTACTTCGTTGCCTCAATGGCTTGGAAACCATTCAAGGTGGAGATATTCTTCTGGATGGCCAGTCCATTACTGGAAACCAGAAAGACTTTCACTTGGTTCGTCAAAAGATTGGCATGGTCTTTCAAAGTTATGAACTCTTTCCCCATCTGGACGTTCTGCAGAACCTTATCTTAGGTCCTATCAAAGCACAAGGTCGAGATAAGAAAGAGGTGACGGAAGAAGCACTGCAATTACTGGAACGCGTCGGATTGCTCGATAAAAAACACAGTTTCGCTCGCCAATTATCTGGTGGTCAGAAACAACGGGTTGCCATTGTCCGTGCCCTGCTCATGCATCCAGAAATTATCCTCTTTGACGAGGTGACGGCTTCGCTTGATCCAGAAATGGTGCGTGAGGTCCTCGAACTCATCAACGACCTAGCTCAAGAAGGTCGTACCATGATCTTGGTGACCCACGAAATGCAGTTTGCTCAAGCCATTGCGGACCGGATTATCTTCCTCGACCAAGGGAAGATTGCCGAAGAAGGAACGGCTCAGTCCTTCTTTACCAATCCACAAACCAAACGAGCACAAGAATTTTTAAACGTTTTTGACTTTAGCCAGTTTGGCTCATATTTATAAAGGAGATTCTTATGAAACTACTCAAACCCCTCTTAACTCTTTTTGCACTTGCCTTTGCCCTTATCTTTGTCACAGCTTGTGGCTCAGGCGGAAATGCTACTTCCTCATCTGGCAAAACTACTGCCAAAGCTCGCACTATTGAGGAAATCAAAAAAAGTGGTGAACTTCGAATTGCTGTATTTGGAGATAAGAAACCTTTTGGTTATGTAGACAACGACGGCTCTTACCAAGGTTATGACATCGAACTGGGAAATCAGCTGGCCAAAGACCTCGGTGTTAAGGTAAAATACGTTTCTGTTGATGCTGCCAACCGTGCGGAATACTTGATTTCTAATAAGGTGGATATCACACTTGCCAACTTTACCGTCACAGACGAACGTAAGAAACAAGTTGACTTTGCCCTTCCCTACATGAAGGTTTCACTGGGTGTTGTGTCTCCTAAGAAAGGTGTTATCACAGATGTTAAACAGCTTGAAGGCAAGACTTTGATTGTCACAAAAGGAACTACCGCTGAAACTTACTTTGAGAAAAATCACCCAGAAGTCAAACTTCAAAAATATGACCAATACAGTGACGCTTATCAAGCTCTTTTGGATGGACGTGGAGATGCCTTTTCAACTGACAATACCGAAGTATTAGCTTGGGCTCTTGAAAATAAAGGATATGAAGTAGGAATTACTTCGCTTGGTGATCCAGATACCATCGCACCAGCAGTCCAAAAAGGAAACAAAGAGTTGCTTGATTTCATCAATAAAGACATTGAAAAATTGGGCAAGGAAAACTTCTTCCACAAAGCTTATGAAAAGACTCTTCACCCAACCTACGGTGATGCTGCAAAAGCAGATGACCTCGTTGTTGAAGGTGGAAAAGTAGAATAGAAGCGTTGGTTAAGTAGAAAAATTTACCTTAAAAAATGAACCGCATCTCAACAGTTAGACAGAAAGAGTCTAGCAGTTGAGGTGCGGTTCAAATTATGTTTGTTTGATTGGTTTTGATTTCTACAAGTAGAGCTCAGTTAGCTTGTGGGCTACACCGTCTTGGTCGTTGGTGAGTTCAAGCTGTTGGTCAGCATAAGGCAGCAGGGTTTCGCTGGCGTTTTTCATGGCATAGCCTGTTCCTGCAAATTCCAGCATTTCGGTATCATTATGCTCGTCACCAAAAGCAATCAGGTCCTTGCGATCGACATTGAGGATATTGAGCAGGTACTGGAGGGCGAAGGCCTTGTTAACACCTTTAGGACCGCACTCAAGAATATTGAGCGGACCGCCCCAGGTATTGATGGAGAGTTCATGCTGGTAAAAGGCATTCATCTCTTCAGCCAGAGCGTATTTGTCTGTGGCATGGGTTTGTAGCAAAATAGCATTTGGATTTTTTGTCACTAGCTGGGCCTGAAATTGATTTTCTGGCTTAAAATTATCAATGCCAAAGAGCTTGGGATCTGCGATTTCTTCGTTTGTATTGGTGATGTAGAATTTCTTACGATATTCACCAGCGATGAAATCGGCCTCGATTTCTTCTTTTCGTTGAACCATATCCAGCAAGAAAGACTTGTCTACGGTCAAGGATTGTTCAAATTCCCACTTTTTTTCAGGAATATGGGTCAAAGAGCCGTTGAAGTTTATCATGGGAGTATTCAGCTCTAACTCCTTATAGAAATCCAAAGCCATTCGGTAAGGACGGCCAGTTGTGATGATGACCTTGTGTCCTTTAGCCGATATTTTTTTGATAGTTTCTTTGGTAAAATCAGAAATCTTACTCTCAGAATTTAGCAAGGTTCCGTCCAAATCTACAGCAATTACTTTATTCGTCATTCTTTTTCCTCGTACAGTATCAATCAGTATAGTAAATCTATTATAACAGAATTAAGAATAAATGCCACAAGTTGTGGTATAATGTTTCCTCAATAGCTAAGACGAAAGATGTCTGCTGACAGTCTATAAGCGAAGAGAGTTAAAGTAAGGGGAGGATCTTGTATGCGTAAACCAATTTTCATTCACATCTTTTTCCTACTAATTGCATTTGTTGTGTATATTCAGGGGATTACGGTTCAGGGGCCAGACCTGATCTGGAATATGATTCTGGCCTTAATTGCCTATGACGCTGCGGTCTTAACGACGATATCTAAGAAGCAGAAATGGCTTTATCCACTTTTATTGGTGGTTTGGTTGGCCTTTTATCCTAATACTTTTTATATGCTGACAGACTTGGTGCACATGACTTGGGTGGGAGATACTCTGTGGAACCCTGTCAGCATGCACCTATTTATGGCTTTTGTGCCGAGCATTTTATTTGGCGTTTACTGCGGAATTGAAAGTTGGAATATTTTGCGCGAGCGCTGGAAGTGGACTTGGTGGCTGGATATGCTTGTGGTTGCAGGTCTGTCTTATCTGTCGAGTCTAGCCATTTATATCGGTCGTTATGATCGCCTCAACTCCTGGGATCTGGTGACGCGACCCCAGCTAGTTGTCCAAAAGCTACTGGAAACCTTTCAGAAGGATCGTCTGGTATTTATCCTTGGATTTACCTTTATCCAAATCATGACTTTGCTCTTTTTAAGCAGAGAAAATAAAAAATAAGACGCTTTAAAGTATTTTTTGGAGCAATGGACTTGAAAAAGTGAATGTTTTTGAGTATAATCATAGTATTGTTCGTAAATAACGAATAAGCAGCGCTGTTTTAAAGGAAATCAGGAGTTCTCTTTTATACAGTTGCCATAAAACAATTTAGGAGATTATCTATAATGGATAAATTATTTAAACTCAAAGAGCACGGTACGGATGTTCGTACGGAAGTTCTCGCTGGGTTAACAACTTTCTTTGCTATGAGCTATATCCTCTTTGTCAATCCAGCCATGCTGTCGCAAACGGGTATGCCAGCTCAAGGTGTCTTTCTGGCTACGATCATTGGTTCTGTTGCTGGAACACTCATGATGGCCTTTTATGCCAATCTCCCTTACGCACAGGCGCCAGGTATGGGGCTCAATGCCTTCTTTACTTTCACGGTTGTCTTTAGTCTGGGCTATACTTGGCAAGAAGCTTTGGGCATGGTCTTCATCTGTGGTCTGATCTCGCTCTTCATTACCCTGACTAAGATTCGGAAGGCTATTATCGAGTCTATTCCATCAGCACTTCGTTCAGCTATTTCAGCAGGTATCGGTGTCTTCCTAGCTTATGTAGGGATTAAAAATGCCGGACTGTTGAAGTTTTCGATTGATCCAGGTAACTATGTAGTAGCTGGTAAGGGAGCTGACCAAGCCAAAGCAGCTATCACAGCAAACTCAGCTGCAACTCCAGGATTAGTTGATTTTAATAATCCAGCAGTTTTACTTGCTTTACTTGGTCTAGCGATTACAGTTTTCTTTGTTATCAAGGGTATCAAAGGCGGCATTATCTTATCCATCTTTACAACGACAGTCGTAGCGATTGCTGTTGGCTTGGTAAACTTGTCTGCGATTGACTTCGGTCAGCATAATCTGTCAACAGCTTTGAAAGAACTTGGACAAGTGTTCGGGGTTGCGGTTGGTCCAGAAGGCTTGGGAGCTCTCTTTGCTGATACGGCACGCCTGCCTCAGACATTTATGGCTATCCTGGCCTTCTCTCTGACCGATATCTTTGATACTATTGGTACCTTGATCGGAACTGGTGAAAAAGTTGGTATCGTCGCAAGCTCTGGTGAAAACCATGAGTCAGAAGGTTTGGACAAGGCTTTGTACTCAGACTTGATCGGTACGACTATTGGCGCAATCGCCGGAACATCTAACGTTACTACTTACGTAGAGTCTGCAGCTGGTATCGGAGCTGGCGGACGGACTGGTTTGACAGCCTTGGTTGTAGCGGTCTGCTTTGCAGTATCTAGCTTCTTTAGCCCGTTGTTGGCCATCGTTCCAACAGCAGCAACTGCGCCAATTTTGATTGTCGTAGGGATCATGATGCTTGGCAGTCTGAAAAATATCCAGTGGGATGATATGGCAGAAGCTGTCCCAGCTTTCTTTACTTCTATCTTCATGGGCTTCACTTACAGTATCACGAACGGGATTGCAGCAGGATTTATCATGTATGCTCTTGTGAAAGTCATCAAAGGTCAAGCTAAGGATGTGCATCCAATGATTTGGATCTTAAACCTGCTCTTTATCCTTAACTTTATCAGCCTAGCTCTTTCTTAAGAATCAGTATTAAGAAGTTGGAAATCTTCCAGCTTCTTTTTTATGCGAGAAAAATATTTGTGAATGATCTTAGTTTCTTTTTGATAGAAGTGAGTGGCTTGTTTTTGATAAAAGATTTGGAGGTCTATCTAATTTTTTTCAAACATTTTGCTTCCTCTATTAGAAAATTGAGCGCAAACGCAAATCTTCTGGTATAATAAAAGAATGTTTAGTCATAATGAAGAAGAATTAATCAAATGGGGCCAGCGTCTCGGAAGCTTGCTTCAGGAGCAAGATGTTTTGGTCTTGACAGGAGACTTGAGTGCAGGCAAGACAACTTTTACCAAGGGCTTGGCTCAAGGTCTGGGAATCAAGCAGATGATCAAAAGTCCGACCTATACCATTGTTCGGGAGTATGAAGGACGTTTGCCACTGTATCATTTAGATGTCTATCGGATTGGTGAGGATCCGGACTCGATTGACTTGGATGATTTTCTCTTTGGTGAGGGAGTTACGGTCATCGAGTGGGGAGAATTGCTAGGTGAGAGTTTACCAGATGATTATCTGAAACTGACTCTTCTAAAGAAAGACGACGGTCGTGAGTTAGTCTTTGAAAGTCAGGGACGCCGTTCTCAGGAACTACTGGAGGAATTACTGCATGGCTGAGTTTGAATTGGCCTTGCGGGAGGCCGAAAAGGCGGATGCCGCTGACTTGATTCGCTTCTTAAATCAAGTCGGAGCCGAGTCAGACTACATGACCTTGGATGAGGCTGGGATTTTGATGGATGAAGATCAGATGGGTCAGTTCATTCAGCGTCAAGCTGAGTCGGATAATCAGCTTTATCTCTTGGCCTTGCTTGATAATGAAATCGCTGGGATTGTCAGTATCACAGCGGATTTTCATGAGCGGATTCGCCACATTGGGCAAGTCTTTATCGTTGTCAAAAAAGCCTTTTGGAATCAAGGTCTCGGTCGTATCTTGCTAGAAGAAGCTGTGGACTGGGCAGAGAATGGAAGTAGTCTTCGCCGTTTGGAACTGACTGTCCAGGTCAGAAATGAGCGAGCTGTTCATCTCTATAAGGAATTAGGATTTGAAATCGAAGGCCTGCAAAAAAGAGGGGCCTATTTAAGAGAAGGGATATTTCTAGATGTTTACCTAATGGGAAAACTGATAGATTGATGAAATATGTTTAAAAAAATTGTACGAATGTTTTTGAGTCTGTTGCTTGTCACAGCTATTGGAGTAGGAGGCTATGCTTGGACTATTTACAATCAGTCAACAGACGCCTTGTCCCATACTTATAAGGGGTTTGGGAATGAGACGAACGTTATTGCCGAAACCAAGCCGCTGACAATCTTGTTGATGGGGGTAGATACAGGAAGCGGCTCGCGGTCTGATACCTGGAAGGGAAATAGCGACTCCATGCTCCTCCTATCTGTCAATCCTCAGACTAAAAAGACGGTCATGATGAGTCTGGAGCGGGATATTCTGACTCAAATCGATGAAAATGGCGAAACGACAGAAGCCAAACTCAATGCTGCCTATGCTTATGGCGGCGCAGAATTGGCCATTGCGACCATTGAGAAATTGATGAATATCCATATTGACCGTTATGTGATGATCAATATGCAAGGACTGGTTCAGCTAGTTGATGCAGTTGGCGGTATTGAAGTCAACAATACTTTTGATTTCCCAATTTCCATCGAAGAAAATGAACCAGAATACACTGCAACTGTCGAGCCAGGCAAGCATTTGATCAATGGAGACCAGGCTCTGGTTTATGCCCGCATGCGTTACCAGGATCCAGAGGGGGACTACGGTCGTCAGAAACGTCAGCGTGAGGTGATCCGAAAGGTCGTTGAGAAGGTACTCAGTCTTAATAGTATCAGTCATTATCAGGCTATTTTGCGAGCAGTCAGCAAGAATATGCAGACCAATGTAGCGCTGGATGCGGGAAGTATCCCTCAGTTATTGGGCTACAAAGACGCCTTTAGAAGCATTCAGTCTGAACAATTACGTGGGGAAGATGCTACTTTGGCTGATGGAGGTAGCTATCAGCTGGTTACGTCTGATCATTTGCTGGAAATGCAAAATCTCATTCGGAAAACGTTGGGCTTGTCTTCAGTTAAGACTCTGAAAACCAATGCCGTACTGTATGAAGATCTGATGGGAGGCCGAAGCTTGCGCTCTTCTAATTCTAGCTCTTCAACAACTTATCAGCATGACGAGCAGCCGATTTACAATCAACCAATGGAGAGCAATTATGGTGGTGCCAACTATAGTAGTTCGACACCGACCCCTCCTGAGCCAAGTGCTAGCAGTGAACCGCCAGCAAGTTCCGCGCCTGCATCTACGCCAGCTCCGACACCGTCAGCATCATCTGCCGATCACCCTGCAACATCAGCATCTTCTGAATAAACAAATCGCCCAAGCTTACTAGCTTGAGCGATTTTTAATGCCTGTGGTTCTTATTTTGCGAGCCATTTCCAGAAGAAATCGATAATATAGGTCAGTCCGTAAGTGTAGATGATGAGGGTGATGGGTTTGCAGAGCACGATAATCAGCATATACTTTTTGAAGGTCATCTTGGTCAAGGCGGCTAGCATACAGAGAAAATCAGCGGGACTGATGGGCCAAATCATCATAAAGATAAAGAAACGCTCAAAGCGATTGCCCTCATCCAGCCAGCCCACATACTTGTCATAGGTCCGCTTGCTGACGACGGACTGGACAAAGGCTGGTCCGTAGGTACGAGCTAGATAGAAGATGATGGCGCAGCCGATGACGATGCCGACATAGTTGTAGATGGTGCCGACGATATGCCCGTAGATAAAGATGCCTGCTACAGAGGTCAAGGCACCAGGGATAATGGGCACGACAGTCTGTAGGATTTGTAGGAAGATAAACAGAGGTGGTCCCCAGATGCCTGCTTGTCTGATAAAGGCAGACAAGGTTTCCTTGGACTGGAGAATCCCTGCATAGTAGGCCCAGATGCAAAAGGCCACTGTCCCCATAGCTCCGATGATGGACGACCAGTTGATGATTTTTTGCAAAAAGGGAGAAACAGTTTTCATTTCTCGATCCTTGCTTACCATAGGCACCTCCAAGAGAATTATTCTTATATCTACTATAGCATCTTTTGCCATTTTTGTAAGCTTTGAAGCTATAGGTGCCAAAAAGCCTATTTTATGCTATAATAGTGCGAATACGATTTTTGGAGAGAGATGTGGCGATTGAAGATTACATGCCCGACTTTGCGGTCGAGGCGGTTTACGATTTGACAGTAGAGAGTTTGAAAAGACAGGGGATCAAAGCGGTTTTGGTGGATTTGGATAACACCCTGATTGCTTGGAATAATCCTGATGGAACCCCAGAGATGAAGAAGTGGCTCCATGATTTGCGGGATGCTGGCATTCGGATTATCGTGGTGTCCAATAATAACCAAAAACGGGTCAAGCGGGCTG
>CAURCE010000032.1:0-18331 GCA_963523365.1 uncultured Streptococcus sp. | reverse complement strand
TTGCGACAGTTGTATCCAGCAATAAAGAAGCTAAGAAACCGATTTATCCAAGTGCGACAGCAATGGTAGAAGAAGGCGGCCTTGCCTCTGTCGTTGTAGACCAGTATGACCTCGGTGTTGCGACAGGTAAAATGGCTGCTAAAGTCCTTAAAGGTGCTAAACCAGCTGACACTGCAGTAGATATTTTTGATAAAGGTAAATCTGTTATCAATACTAAAAATGCCAAAGAACTCGGTATCACTGTACCAGAAGATGCTCTCAAAGAAGCAGGACAAGTGATTAAATAGAAAGAAAGGGAGTCTGTTGCTCAACGGACTTCTTTTTCTTCTTGTAAATTCTATAACTGAGCTTGCGAAATGTTTAGAAATCTGTTAGAATGAATTATAATTGAATAACAATCCGCAAGACCAGTAACCTAGGGGAAGTTTGACAGGGAGGGGAGCCAGCGACTGAGAGCTCTCTAGATGAAAGCTAGGCGAATTCACTTGCTTTAGGATTGGTAATTAAGGTCTGGCTTGCCAGATAAAAAACGGATGGTACCGCGTGTCAACGCTCCGCTTCGGTGTGAGTGAGACCGCGGTTTTTATTTTTGGAGGAACTATGTCAACAATTGAAGAACGATTGCAGAGTCTGCGTGAGGAAACTTTAGCCCAATTGCAGACCATTACTCTGGAAAATGCTAAGGATATGCAGGAGCTGAAAGTATCTGTCCTGGGGAAAAAAGGAAGTCTTACTGAGATTCTCAAAGGGATGAAGGATGTTTCTGCTGAGATGCGCCCAATTATCGGGAAGCACGTTAATGAAGCGCGCGATGTGCTGAATGCAGCCTTTGAAGAAGCAGCTCAAATCTTGGAAGAACAGAAAGTAGCAGCCCAGCTGGCCAATGACGCCTTGGATGTGACCCTACCAGGTCGTAAGATTCCAGCTGGAAATCGCCATATTTTGACCCAAACAAGTGAAGAAATCGAAGATATCTTTATCGGTATGGGCTATCAGGTTGTGGATGGTTTTGAAGTTGAGTCAGACTACTACAACTTTGAGCGGATGAACCTGCCTAAAGACCACCCTGCACGGGATATGCAGGATACTTTCTACATTACAGAAGAGATCCTCTTGCGTACTCACACATCTCCTGTCCAAGCTCGTGCCATGGATGCCCATGACTTTAGCCAAGGGCCACTCAAGATGATCTCTCCAGGACGTGTTTTCCGTCGCGATACAGACGATGCGACTCACTCTCACCAGTTTCACCAGATTGAAGGTCTGGTCGTAGGGGAAAATATCTCTATGGCTGATTTGCAAGGAACCTTGCAGTTGATTATTCAAAAAATGTTTGGCGCGGATCGTAAGATTCGTCTGCGTCCATCTTACTTCCCATTCACAGAGCCATCTGTCGAAGTGGATGTGTCTTGCTTTAAGTGTGGTGGTGCCGGCTGTAATGTCTGCAAGAAGACTGGCTGGATCGAAATCATGGGAGCTGGGATGGTGCATCCAAGTGTCTTGGAAATGAGTGGCATCGATTCAGAGAAATATTCTGGCTTTGCTTTTGGTCTCGGTCAAGAGCGAGTGGCCATGCTTCGCTACGGTATCAATGATATTCGTGGCTTCTACCAAGGCGATGTACGTTTTTCAGAGCAATTTAAGTAAGAAGCTTAGAAATAGGATTTGATTTGAACAATCCCATCACGACAAGTCTGATTAGCAATGTTTGCAAGCTTGAAATGAGTGGCAAAGGTGCTCATCAGTTCGACGGTCTTTATTTGTCTATAAGACGATTTTAGCTGGGAATCTTGCTCTCAGCCGCTTCTGAGAAAGGAGTGCCCTATGTTAGTTAGAGTTCGGCCAGAGGATCTGGATATTTTGCGGGACTTGGGATTGCAGACCTACCAAGAAACTTTTGGTCCTTTCATCAAGCAGGAAGACTTGGAGCATTATTTTGCCCATGAGCTGGCGCGTGAAAGGCTGGAGCAGGAGCTGGCCAATCCTGAGTCTGAGCATTATTTTGTACTGGACAAGGAGCAAAAGATCGCTGGTTTTCTCAAGTGTAACTGGGGTCAGGCTCAGACAGAGCAGGAGTTGGAAGATTCCTTTGAAATTCAACGAATTTATGTGCTTGCCTCCCATCAGGGACTTGGCTTGGGCAAGGAAATGTTTGAATTTGCCCTAGCAGAAGCTGAGAAACGTGGTTTTAGCTGGGCTTGGCTAGGTGTTTGGGAAAGAAATTTTAAGGCGCAGAACTTTTACTTTAAATATGGCTTTGAAAGGTTTAGCCAGCATGAATATATCACTGGTGATACGGTCGATATTGACTGGCTTTTAAGGAAGAAATTAAACTAAAAAGACGATAACATCGCTTTTTATGGGGCTTTTAGTGAAAACAGAAATTTATAGAGAGGAATCAAATACGACCGAAAATTGAATGGACTGGCTTTGTCTATGAAATCAAAGCTAGCGCCGCTCGGTCGTAAAATCATAAATATGTTAGTTAGTTATAAATGGTTAAAAGAACTGGTTGATTTGGATGTGACGAGCGCCGAGCTGGCGGAGAAAATGTCCACGACTGGTATTGAAGTAGAAGGAGTCAGCTCGCCAGCTGAAGGCCTTTCGAAAATTGTTGTCGGAGAAGTTCTGAGCTGTGAGGATGTACCTGAAACTCACCTGCACCTCTGTCAGGTCAATGTCGGAGAAGAGGAGCCTCGCCAGATTGTCTGTGGAGCGCCAAATGTTCGCGCGGGAATCAAGGTTATGGTGGCTGTACCAGGCGCTCGCATTGCAGATAATTATAAGATTAAAAAAGGAAAAATCCGTGGCTTGGAGTCACTGGGCATGATTTGCTCTCTCGGTGAGCTGGGAATTTCTGATTCGGTCGTGCCAAAGGAATTTGCGGATGGTATCCAAATTTTGCCCGATAGTGCTGTGCCAGGAGATGAGGTCTTCCCTTATCTAGACTTGGATGATGAGATTATCGAGCTTTCTATCACGCCAAACCGGGCTGACGCTTTGTCTATGCGCGGGGTGGCACACGAAGTAGCAGCTATCTACGATAAGCCTGTTCATTTCAAAGAATTTCCTTTGACTGAAGGGGATAAAGAGGCTACGGCTAGCTTGTCTGTTGCCATTGAAAGCGAAAAAGCACCGTTTTATGCCGCTCGCATTTTGGACAATGTGACCATTGCCCCAAGTCCTCAGTGGCTGCAAAATCTCCTCATGAACGAAGGAATTCGTCCGATTAACAATGTAGTGGACGTGACTAACTACATCTTGCTCTACTTTGGTCAGCCAATGCATGCCTTTGATCTGGACACATTTGAGGGGGATCAGATTGTTGTGCGGGAAGCGCGTGCTGGTGAGAAATTAGTGACGCTGGACGGCGAAGAGCGGGAGCTGGAAGTTGGAGATTTAGTTATCACTGTGGCAGATAAGCCAGTGGCTCTTGCAGGTGTTATGGGCGGAGCAGCCACCGAAATCTCTGACAAGTCGACTCGTGTCGTTCTGGAAGCAGCTGTCTTCAATGGCAAGTCAGTTCGTAAGACAAGCAGTCGTCTGGGCTTGCGTTCCGAGTCTTCTTCACGCTTTGAAAAAGGGATTAATCTTGCAACAGTAACCGAAGCTTTAGATGCTGCTGCAAGCATGATTGTTGACTTGGCAGGTGCAACTGTTCATGCTGGTATTGTCCAAGCAGGACAGTTAGATATGACTGACAAGCAAGTTTCGACTAGCCTTTCTGATGTCAACCGAGTTCTGGGAACAGATTTGACTTATGCGGATATTGAAGATATTTTCCGTCGTCTAGGCTTTGGTCTTAGCGGATCTGCGGACTCCTTCACAGTCAGCGTACCTGCTCGTCGCTGGGATATCAGTATTCCAGCAGATCTTTACGAGGAAATTGCTCGTATTTATGGCTATGACCGCTTGCCAGTTTCCCTACCTCAAGATGCTGGAACGGCTGGCGAATTGACGGCCACTCAGAAGCTACGTCGCAAGGTTCGGACGGTGGCTGAAGGAGCAGGTCTGACCGAGATTATTTCCTATGCCTTGACCACGCCAGAAAAAGCTGTCGAATTTACGCTTAATCCTACAAATCTAACGGAGCTTATGTGGCCTATGACAAGGGAGCGCAGTGTTCTCCGCCAAAATATGCTCTCAGGCATGTTGGATACTGTCAGCTACAATGTTGCTCGTAAAAATAAGGATTTGGCCCTTTATGAAATTGGGAAAATCTTTGAACAAACAGGCAATCAGAAGGAAGAATTGCCTAATGAAATCAATAGCTTTGCCTTTGCCCTAACTGGCTTGGTAAGTGAAAAAGATTTCCAAACGCCAGCGACTCCTGTGGACTTCTTCTACGCTAAGGGTGTGGTTGAAGCGCTCTTTGACCGCCTAGGATTAGAAGCTGATTATCAAGCAACTGACCAGCTTAAGAGTCTGCACCCGGGTCGGACAGCGCTGATTTCGATCAAAGGTCAGCCAGTGGGCTATGTCGGACAGGTTCATCCAGTGACGGCTAAGGCTTATGACATCCCAGAAACCTATGTGGCAGAGCTCAATCTGACAGCTATTGAGGCGAGTCTTGAGCCAGAACAGCCGTTTACAGAAATCACCAAATTCCCAGCTGTTACTCGCGATGTAGCACTCTTGCTCAAAGCAGAAATCAGCCACAGACAGGTAGTTGAAGCGATTCAAGCTGCCGGAGTGAAACGTTTGACGGATATCAAGCTCTTCGATATCTTCTCGGGTGAAAAGCTGGGTGTTGGTCTCAAGTCTATGGCCTACACACTGACCTTCCAAAATCCAGAAGACAGCCTGACTGACGATGAAGTGGCTAAATACATGGAAAAAATCCAAAAATCCTTGGAAGAAAATGTCGGCGCAGAAGTGCGCTAGTATATACAAAGAGAAGCAGTCCTTGAGGGCTGCTTTTATCTAATAGTAGGACTTTATAAAAAAATTGATTTATGGTATCCTAGTCCCAATAAAGATTTTACAGAAAGAATATTTTAATGGGATATAAAAGAAGTTATGCAGCTGAAATTGTAGCTATTATTATTGTTATTATTGGAACCTTCATATTCATTGGGGTAATGCAATCACCAAATAGTAGTGGTGGGAACCATAGTGATAGCTTAGAACAGCTAGAGTCTGGACGAAAAGATGCAAAGTTGAATGAAAGTCCGATGACTATTGAAAAAGCCAGAACCTTGGTTAATTCGGTTTATGCACCTGAGAATGAAACGCCAGAAGAGGAGCGAGAAAGACTGCAATCTTTTGTAGATAACTATAATAAAAAACTAGAGTCTGAGCAAGCTTCTATCCGAAAAGAAAAGGAAACAGAGCAAGAAATTATCAGCCAAAATAATCAATATGCTGGCCCAATTCTGATTGGTGCAGGTGTTATAGTTACTATTTTAGGTGTTTCGGCTTATAAGAAAGCTCATGAGCCTGCAGTTTTTACCATTTCTGATGATAAGATTGATGTTAACCCCTCTGTTTTCCAAGATATAAATCACATTGATTTAACAAATATTAAGCAAATCGAGTATGAAATTAGACGTGCTTATTCTAAAAATTCGAGATCAACTTATCGCATACTTTATTTTAAAGACGAAGAAGGAAAAACACTGGAAGAGATTGACTTGAATGATCTTGTTGATGCTGATTTCAATACTATTTATAAAGAAATCAGTAAGCGAGCTCCACATATTGAATGGATTTTTCCGGAATAAAAGGAAAGATTGTAGGAAAAGTAATCATGGAAAATGTAAGCCAAATCTCCCAATGTCAGACTCTTTGGGCTAAAAATAAGTATCTGGTGCTCAGTCATTCTAGTAAGATTTATCTGGAAATCCGCCAATATCTAAAAAGTAACTTGGTGGAAGCATCACATGTCCAAGACTTGATTGACCAGGCGGTGGCCCTGCCTGAAAACCGCGGTCAGGTCTGCAATGCCTTTCAGCATGTTTGGGGCTATTTTAAGAAAAAAGCCAGCCCAGCTGAAAAAGAAAATTTTATGCTTCTTTTAGAGCGATACCAAGTAGGTCAGGTGAAGCAGGAGGTTTTGGTAGAAGCTGTGAAAGATTTGCTTAGAAAGTACCCCAATCCCTATCTGCAACAGTCGACCTTGATATTTGGGGATGATGCAGAAGGCTCGTCCATCAAGGATGACTAACTTTGATCCTCTAGAAGAAGCAAGAAATTCTACATCTCCAGTCAAGTTTGGCTGGAGAATTTTCTATTTTTAGATAAAAAAATGCTATATGATTGACAAACAAAACAGACAAGTGTAGAATATACATGTAAACTACAAATGTAGAAAAAGGAGAAAACACTATGACTATTTCGAAAAAAGCCTTTACTGGAATCTTATCATTAACAGTTGCAGTTCTATTGACTGCTTGCTCAGGCAATGCTAATCAGGGAGGAAATGCTAACTCATCACAAAAAAACCAAAGCCAAACATCACAGCCTACGCAAGAACAGACTTCTTCATCCAATGCAGGTCAGACCAGCAATCTAGACGGACGCTACCAAGCAAGCGACCATGATGGTGACCAGCATGTCCTAGAAATCAATGGTTCGACTGGTACTTGGACTGAGACCGAGGTCGATGGCAGTAAGGAAATCAAACAGGTACAAGTAGATGCTGCGAACCAGAGACTAATTGTCGGTGATGATGTCAAAAGTTACCGTCAAAATGGCAATCAGCTGCTTGTGGACGAATTGGATGATGATCCAGACACTCTGACCTTTACCAAGCAGTAAAGCGTTTCTCAATCTGCTCAGAAAAAGAGTGTACGAAGCGTAAAGAAAAAGAAACAAGAACGATTTCGGTATATGAACTGAAGCCCTTGTTTCTTTTTATTTTATGAATTTCTTTCAAGGAATGTTTCTTACTTAGGGAATCGCTATACGACTTAGTGATTTTCGTGTGAATCTAGTTACCATTAGTCTCATATGTTTTTCTAGCTTGCTTCTTTATGATATAATGATCTTTAATATCTTAAAGGAGGACAGCTTTGTTTTTAGCTTTTAAAGAGATTGTCTACAGCCGTGGACGCTATCGTTTAGTGGTTGCTGTGGTCTTTCTCATTACCTATATGGTTTTCTTTTTATCTAGTCTTTCCGTCGGTTTGGCTAGGCTCAATCGCTTGGCTTTGGACCAATGGCAGGCTGAGTCGATCGTTTTGTCAGAGTACGCCAATAAGAATCTAATAGCTTCGACTCTCAAGGAAGAAGAGTATAGCCGCCTGTTTCAAGGGGACTCAATTGCGGCTTTGGGACAGACGTCAGCAGTGGCCAATTATGAAGATGGGACTGATAAGCTCAATGCTCAGGTTTTTGGTCTCTCTTGGGATAGTTTTCTAGCGCCTGACATTATTGAGGGACGTCCTGCTGAGAATGCTTATGAAGTTATTGCGGATAAGCGTCTGCAGCAAAAAGGTGTGAAACTAGGCGACCAGCTTCAGCTTAATGGAAGTGAGCGCCTCTATCAGGTTGTTGGTTTCACAGAGGATAATAGCTTCTTTACGCAACCTGTAATTTTTATGGATCTAGATGATTTCAGGGAATTAAAGTACGGCTCAAGTCAGGTTAAGAATATCAGCGCACTTGTGGTCAAGGATGGTCAGAAGATTGAAGAAGCTGGACTTAGTCAGCTCTCTATGAGTGATTTTATAGAAAATATCCCTGGTTATCAGCCTCAGGTACTGACTTTTTCCTTTATGATTGGGGCAATGGTTCTGATTACATTTTTGGTATTGGGAATTTTTATGTACATCATTACCATCCAAAAGACACATCTTTATGGTATTATGCGCGCCCAAGGGATTGCCAGTGGGAAGATTATTGCTTCTATTTTTTGGCAGATTTTCATCCTGTCTACTCTGGGAATCAGCTTAGCTGTCTTGGCTCTCTTGGGAACCCAGCTAGTCTTGCCGGCTTCTATGCCTTTTTACAGTGACTGGAGAGCTTATGCTGGTTTAATTATCCTCATTATTTTCATGTCACTGGCTGGCGGACTTTTGTCCATTCATCGGGTTCTGAAAATTGACCCTATCACAGCAATCGGAGGTGAGTAAATGGCGATTATAGAACTAAAAGGTGTTACAAAAGAATATGGTCAAGGGCATACGCTAGTCCAAGCCCTGAAGCCAACTGATTTCCAACTGGAAGCGGGGCAATTTGTAGCTATTATTGGGCCATCAGGCTCGGGTAAAACAACTTTTCTGACCTTGCTAGGGCATTTGCAAACTCCCTCAAAAGGACAGATTCTGTTGCATGGGAAAGATACTTCCCAGCTTAAGGAAAAGGAACGGGCTGCTCTACGCTTCAATGATTTTGGCTTTATTTTGCAGGCTTCCAATCTCATTCCTTTTTTGAAAATCGAAGACCAGTTCCAGCTGATTGACCGCTTATCTAAAAAGGAAAGAACAAATCTGGACAGTCTGATTGAGCTGCTGGATCTTAAAGGAACTCTCAAGCAGTATCCGAAAGAATTGTCCGGTGGGGAACGGCAGCGAGCTGCTATCGCCAGAGCGCTTTACAATAGCCCAGATATTATCTTGGCTGATGAGCCGACAGCTAGTCTGGATACGGAGCGGGCTAAGCGCGTGGTCCATATGCTCAAAGAAGTGACCCAGAAATTCCATAAGAGCGTGGTCATGATTACCCATGATACCCGCTTGCTAGACGAGGTTGACAAGGTCTATGAGATGCAAGACGGAGTGCTGACTCAAGTTCGATGAAGATGTAGCCAAACAAAAAAATAGTTTGGGATAAGGAGAGTGCCTCGCTTCATGATTAGGCAAATATTCAGTTAGATTGAATAGACAAACAAACACGGTTCTGTTTTTCAAGAACCGTGTTTCGTTTTCTTCGCTTTTTGGTGATTTTCAGGATTTATTTTGGTGGTGCGGGCTTTGTGGAGGAGGACCTCCAACCAGCTGCGTTTTTGGATGCGCTCTCTGACTTGCCCATTTTTTCGACTTTCTAAGTATTCGCCCAGATTTTTTGCTTTGATAAACTCTGTGATTCCCATATTATTTTCCTAGGCAGAATTGGCTGAAGAGCTGGGTGATGAGCTCGTCTGGCGCAGCGTCACCAGTGATTTCACCAAGGATTTCCCAAGTGCGAGTCAGATCAACTTGGAGGAGATCCACTGGCATGCCTAGTTCCAGTCCCTGATTGACGGCTTGCAGGCTTTCGACAGCCTTTTCAATGAGAGAGATGTGGCGGGCATTGGACAGATAGGTGGCGTCTTGCTCGACAATTCCAGCATTCTCAAAGAAGAGCTGATTGATGCGATCCTCGATTTTATCAATATTTTGGTTGTGGAGAACGGATATCTTGATTGCATCTGCTGGCAGCTGATTCAGTTCAATCTTCTCTTCAAGGTCAGTCTTGTTAAGTAGGACGATGCGATTGCTGTCTTGGCTGATTTCAAGCAATTGGCGATCTTGGTCAGTCAGAGGCTCGCTGGCATTGAGAACCAAGAGAACCAAGTCAGCTTCCTGTAAGGCTTTTTTAGAGCGCTCAACGCCAATCTGCTCCACAAGGTCATCCGTTTCCCGAATCCCTGCAGTATCAATGAGCTTGAGTGGTACGCCATTGATATTGACGTATTCCTCGATCACATCACGAGTTGTCCCCTCAATATCAGTCACAATGGCCTTGTCCTCGCGCAGAAGATTGTTGAGGAGGCTGGATTTACCAACATTAGGTCGACCGATGATAGCAGTCGAAATACCCTCGCGAAGAATCTTGCCTCGTCGCGCAGTTTTGAGAAGCTGTGTCAGAAGTTGCTCGAATTCAAGTGTTTTTTCACGAATGATTTCCGTCGTTGCTTCCTCAACATCGTCGTACTCAGGATAGTCAATATTAACCTCGACCTGAGCCAGTGTATTGAGGATTTCCTGACGGGTGCTGTTGATAAGGTCGGAAAGAGAGCCGTCCAGCTGCTTGACAGCATTGTTCATGGCTTTATCGGTCTTGGCCCGGATGATATCCATGACGGCCTCAGCCTGAGTCAAATCCACGCGCCCATTGAGAAAGGCCCGCTTGGTAAATTCGCCAGGCTCTGCCATTCTAGCCCCTTCTCGGATAGCCAGCTGCAGGATTTCATTGGTCACCGCAATTCCGCCGTGGGTGTTGATCTCGATGATATCCTCGCGCGTGAAGGTCTTAGGAGAGCGCATAGCGCCTACCATGACCTCATCCAGAATCTCCTGATTTTGAGGGTCAACGATATGGCCGTAGTTGAGTGTATGGCTGGCCACTTTGCTTAGATCCTTGCCTTTAAAAATTTTTTGGGCAATAGCAAAGCTGTCCGTCCCGCTTAGTCTGACGATACCGATGGCTCCTTCCCCAAGAGGGGTCGAAATCGCAGCGATTGTATCAAATTCTCGTGTTATCATGTATATCCTTTCAAATAGCTTATGTAACAAGCTTTTTCTAATGTTCCGCCCAAAATTCACCCAAAAATTTTTTGAGACTTGTGCATCATTTTGTCCTTGCTTTGCATTGATTAATAAGTATAGTGGGAAAGTGGTAGTTAAATCCTTGTGTCTTAGTAAAATACGACTGACGGCTAGAGTTCTTTCCAATATTGGTAGAAGATAAACAGCTGTCGGCGAGGAAGTTTAGCTTATTCTAAACCTGTTCCTATCTTGCTAGTCAGTAAGCTTCGCCAGTTCCAGCAGAAAGTTTTTCAAATACGCGGTATTCGATGAGGGGTTCAGCGATTTCTGTGATTTTCTCAGTTTGAAGCTTTTGACCCTCCAAAAGGTCCTCGGAAGTCCGTAGCACGATTTTTTGATTTGGTGGGGTTAATTGGGCCACGGTGTCGTTAATCTGCTGCAAAAGAGAGGTGGAGGGGGTATACTGTTCTACTAAATCTGATTTATCAACCTTAAAATAATTAGCCATTAATTCTATTTTATCGATTCGGGGATAAGTTTTTGCATTAACCCAATCTAAAACGGTGGTATATTTAAAATTCATCAGAGCAGCAAAATCTTTGACGTTGAGCCCCAAATTATCTAAGTGTCTGCGTATATTATTTGCCATTATTTTTTTATTTCCCAGCGAGTTAGTCATACGTCTCACCTCCTACTATACATTATAACACATTATAACGGAAAAACCGTATTTTCGTCAAAAAAAAATAAAAAAATAAAAAAAAACTTAAGTTTTGTGTTGACAACACGGTTTAACCGTGTTAAAATATAATCAAGCTTAGAGATAAGCAAATAAAACGAAAGGAAAAAGAGATATGCGAAAGCGTAGAAGGTTTCCTTCTCAGGAAACAAAAAAGGAACCGTGGCTAGACGGTCCCAAAGCATTAGTCATCTCAACAGCCATTACAGCAACCGTTGAGTTGATAAAACACTTCTGGAAATAGAAGTGGGTGAGCGGGGCGGAAGCCCCGAAGCTCACTAACAGTATAGCATATCTCGGATGTTTTGTCATGAAAGACAAGAAGAAGTTTTGGAATGTGGTCTGTTGGTCACTGACCGGCGTTACCTGGGTGTACTTCATCTGGAAATGGTTTTTTTAGAAAAGAGGAAAAAGAAGTGGAAAATGTTGAAATTGTTGAATTGATAAAAGTTACATTTAAACGAGGAAAAGGGACAGAAGACGACCCAGTTAGGGTTGTAACTCAATATTGGGACAAAGAAAATGTGTTAATCTTCGGAAAAGATTAATTATCTCTTCTTTCAATAGACTTTCTATAAGATTCCGGCAACAGGTTATATATGTCTAAGATTTTTTTCGGCTGGGTAATTCGATTATCTACAATTAAGTTGATAAAGTTTAACAATGATAAAGCTAACTCTTCGTTATCTTTTATATCTATTTGCCCTGGATGTACAGCGTTATTTCCTATCACTCTAACACTGTCTAGCATTTGTTGGATTTCTATCGGCATTCCTTTAGAGACAAGGTTTCCAATTTTTGTATTCAAATCTTTTCCTTGGGCGTTTAAATGAGTGACAAGCTTTTCAATAGCCAGGCGGGATAAAGCTGCAGAAGACCTAGGCGATATATTTAGAACCTTGCCGGCTTCAATATAGATTTCTTTCACATCGTCAGGCATATCATTATTAGGTTTAGGTATTCCTTCGGCAACATTCGGGAAAATTAATACCAATGATGTGTCGCTTATGTTCAGCTTAGGTGTAGGGGCATACAATATTGGAATTTCATTTGTTATCCAAATAGAAAATTGATTACAAGCTTGACATTGTGCAATTATAATAAATCTGATAGATTTATTGAAATCACTATTGATATTAACAGGTTCATAACTCCATAAATGGGAGGAAAAACCTGAACATATAGGGCATAGAAAGGCTTTTGAATTACCTGCGAAGCCGCCGCCTAGATTTAATTTAGAAAGATCAAACGACATATTATTTCTCCAATCGTTTTTATTTTGATTATACCATATTTGAAAGGGGGTGAGGATGTGCAGAAAATGACACTAAAAATGTTAAGGGCGCGAGATAATCTGACGCAGGAAGTTGCGGCGAAGGCCCTAGGAATATCCCCTTCTACATTAAGCAAGTGGGAATCTGGCAAAAGTTTTCCAGATGTTCTGGATATTAATAAGATTGAAAATTTTTATCGCATTAATTATAACGATATTATTTTTTTACCAAAAAACACGGTTTAAACGTGTTAAGGGAATCACTAAAACAGAACATCAAATTCAGAAAGGAGCATCATGGATGACGGAATTATCCTGACCTTTGTCAACAAAATAAAAGACGGCGTGCGGTCTGCGCTCTTGGAAATCACGCAGCAGTTTGACGTTGAAAATGCTCTGCCGTTGGAATTAACCCAGCAACAATGTATGAAGATGCTAGGTTGCTCAACGACAACTTTCGATCGATACACGCATTTTAATGATTTTCCAGTCATTGACAGAGGCAGAGGCACGCAGTTAAGGTACCCACGGGATGCAGTCCGGACGTGGTACAACGAGAATTGGAAAAGGTTTTGAATGCAAAAAAGCTACCGACAAGAATGTCGGCAGCAGACCAAAATATTTACTTAATTATAGCAAAAGGAGTGATTAGATGCAAAATATTGAACAAAGACGCCTAATTTTAGATTGGGAACGCGACAATTGGCGGCTAGGAAATGTCTATAAGAACAATCTAGCTAAGAAGCCAGTTGAAGTCGTTAAGAACGAGCTAGCTGAGCTTAAGAAGTCAGCAGAAGGCGTGTCTTTCGAAGTCGTACCACGAGGCGGGAAGTTGATCGGTGGGGACAAAATTGTTACCTTCAGAGGAGGCCGTAAATGAGCCTAAAAGACCTTAAAAGATTGACCATCTTACAAGTGGTTGCAATCGTGCTATTGGCCATCGCTAGTATACAGACCATCGGGAAGCAAAATCAGCAAATCCGTGAGCTGCAGGAACAGATTGCTGATAATCGCAGCAGCATCCGCGTGCAGGCCGATACGAATCGGCGACAGGGTGCGATGGTCAATAAATTCAACCAAATGTACTATGAGTTTCAGCATTGGAAAGCAACAGGAGAAATGGATTTTCCGGGAGGGTAAGGATATGAGTGAGATTTTAGGAGCAGTTTGCTTTGTTTCCAGCTTGCTGCTGGGGGCTTTATGGACAAGTCATGTAGATTTGAAAAAAAGACGGCTTGAAGCTGAAAAGCAAGCAGAGATAGACTTGTACGCAAGGTATGTGCTTTGGGCACAAAATGAATACATGATTGAGCAAAATCAGAGAATGGCCGAAGTGCGCAAGCATGATACTCAATCTTTCACGGTGAAGGGGGTGGGATGATGCAGAAGATATTTCAGAAATCCCTATGACAAGTACACCGCAGTCAACAATGATTTTATCCAAGATAAGACCTTGTCTTGGGAAGCACGAGGGTTGCTGCTCTATATCCTGAGCAAACCTGACGACTGGGAAATTTACTTGGATGAGTTGATAGCGAGTTCGCCTAATACAAAAGCAGCGACAGAGAGGGCATTTAAAGAGCTTGTTAAAGCTGGGCACATCTATCAGACTCGTAGGTCGCTAGGCTATAAGAAATTCAAATGGTTTAAATTTGCGAGCGACAAGAAGATGAACCCGCAGATTAAAGATGCTTTCGAAAAAAGAACAGATGAAGAAATGGCTTCTTTGGAAAAAATCATCTAGCTAATTTCATACCCATGAATTTCATACCCATGAATTTCATACCCATGAATTTCATACCCATGAAGACCTACCGATATACAAAGTAAAGAATAACAAAGTACAGACGGACAAAATACGGATAGAAAAAATACTGAAAAAAACAAAACTACTACTACTAACGAGGGAGAAAATGACAAAAAAAGAACTTTTTGAAAACTTTGAAAAAAACTGGGGTCGTTTACTAAGTCCGTTTGAAATAGAAAATATTTCAAAGTGGGTAGACGAGGACGGATTTACTCCTGAAGTCGTAAACGAAGCTTTGAGACAAACAGTAGAAAGCAATGCTTGTAACAGTCGTTATCTCAATCAGGTTTTGTCTAGATATGAGCGAGATAACATCAGAACGCTAGAGGCTGTCGAACAAGACAGGGAACGATTTGAAAGTCGAAAGGTTGGCAAAACAACGGGACAACCTGAAAGCAACGTTCCGTCTTGGTCAAAAGAGCATCCAGATTACAAGCGAGCTGAGCAATCAAGATTGACGAGAGAGGAGTTCTTGGCTTTAGATGGCAAAGATTGATTTCGAAAAAGTCGCTACTGACGAAAGCTTGTATGAGCAGTATCGTGCTACATTCCAAAACTGGTTTAATATGCAGTTGACGCGTGGTCAATATGTCGAATTTGTGGACATCTGCAAAGAACGCACAACATTACATCTCAATCCTTTCAGCATGTGTGCTTACTTGCTGAAAAAACCAATAGAGACTATCGTAGATAGATTTTTTGAAAAAGGGCGAGAAAAATGACCATACCAGAACTTGAAATTGCTCTTCTCTATCACGTCTCAGTAAATGAGCGAAATCGGCTGAGGTGGTACAAAGAGCATGATGCTGTGAAATTTGTAAAAGAGCTGAAAAAGCTCTGGGAGAAGTACGAGGAGATAGTGAATGTTTAATTACGACAGGATAGACGCGCTGCAGCCACCGATTGAAAAGCCAGAGCGCCCTGATCCGGACAATTGGGTCTGGAATGGGAGCGAAAAGGTCTATGTGGGTGACAAAGTATGAAGACAATCGAAGAAGAAATCGTCGAATGGCGCAGAGCTTACGCTCATTTAGGCGAGGAATTCGGCCAGATTATCGACAAGCAGCAGGATACAATCCTAGCGCTACGAAGCGAAAACAAGCGCCTGAAGCGCGAGAAATGGAATTCGAAGAAGACGAAAGGAAGAAGAAAATGACGAACGAATTGACACAGAAGCAAGTTACATCAAATGTCGCGACACGAATCGAAGCAATGAAGGGTGAAGGGCTCCTGATCGCACCGAATTATAGCGTAAGCAATGCCCTGAGCTCGGCATATTATGCTCTTAAAAATGCACCCGGTGGAAATCTACTGGAGAAATGCACACCAGACAGTATCTACAATGCCTTGCTGGACATGGTCACTCAAGGTCTCAGCCCGGCAAAAACACAATGTTACTTTGTCCCTTATGGCAACACGGTCAAGCTGACACGGTCCTACTTTGGCACTATGAAAGTGGTCAAGCAGTTACCAGAAGTAAAGGACATCTATGCAGAGGTTATCTACGAGGGTGACGATTTCAAAATTAAAAATGAGAACGGCCGTAAGGTATTTGTCAGCCATGACACGGACTGGACCAATGCTGACAACGCTATTGTTGGGGCCTACTGTATTATTGAAAAAGTTGACGGTGAAAAGATTTTAACAGTCATGACCAAGAAAGAAATTGACAAGTCTTGGTCCCAGGCCAAAACAAAGAATGTTCAAAATAATTTTCCTCAGGAAATGGCCAAGCGGACAGTCATCAATCGAGCAGCTAAGCAGTTTTTCAACACAAGTGATGACAATGACCTATTTATTGACGCTGTCAACCGTACCACAGAGAACGAATACGACAATGAGCGTCAAGTGAAAGAGGCCGAACCGGTGAGAGATGATGTTGAAACATTAGACGACATCTTAAAAGCGCCTAATAAGCCCGCAGAGGACGAAAATGTGGTAGATGGAGAATTTACCGAAGAAACCCAAACACCCCCAAAAACGGGCAAAAAAACGGCAAATCCTGACGAGTTAGCCTCTGCTGAGTATCCTGCTGAAGAAATTCCAAATTTTGACGAAGAGACAGGCGAAGTTTTGGAAGAAATTAGTTTATTTGAAGGTAATACGATTAACGTGAAGGAGTAAGAATAATGACACAAGATCTACTTGGTAAAGATTATTATTCAGCAGCTTCTGCACGTCGCTACTGGTCTATCTCACAATATAAGCGATTTAGAGAGTGCGAAGCGCGAGCGCTGGCTGAGTTGGAAGGAGAATGGGAAGACCAAAGGGATAATACAGCTCTTTTGGTTGGAAACATGGTTCACAGCTATTTTGAAAGCCCAGAAGCGCATAAGAAATTCATGGATGAAAATGCAGATGCCATGATTTCAAAAGCAGGAAAAACTAAAGGTCAGTTGAAATCTGACTTTCTGGTCGGCCAGCGAATGATTGAACGGCTGGAAGCTGATAAGCAGTTCATGGAATATTATGTTGGTCAGAAAGAAGTTGCTGTAACAGGCAAAATCGAAGGCGTGGAATTCAAAGGCAAGATTGACTGTCTCAATGTTGAAAAAGGGTATTTTGTGGACATTAAGACCACAAAATCAGACATCGACAGCATGGTATGGGTTCAGGACGAAGCGAGTGGCCGAAATATTCAGGTCCGCTGGTTTGAAGCTTGGGGGTATATCTTGCAGATGGCAGCGTACAAGAAAATGCTGGAAGACCAGTACGGCAAGGAATTCACGCCGATCATTTATGCGGTGACGAAAGAGCCGACGCCTGATACTAGAGCTATCGTATTTCAAACTCAAGAAAAACTTGGCTATGAGTTGACCGAGCTGTCTATGCTTATCCAGCGACTTGACAAGGTGAAGCGAGGCGAGGAGAAAGCGAAGCCATGCGGTCATTGCGAATACTGCAAAACGAAAGCGTTGAGCCAGCGTGTTGAGGTGATTTGATGATCTATCTTTATGAAAACCACCTTGGCGGCTGGTACACGCTAGATCGCTATGAAGAGCCAGATTACTGCGAAACATGCAGGGAATGCGATGAGTACATCGGTTCATTTCGCAGTATGGAAGATGTCGCGATGAAGCTGCTGAAAGAAGATGCTTCAGACGAAGAAATCCAGCGAGTGACTGGACTGAAAGTGATTGTTAAATTTGAAGAAATGGGGAAAGAATGAAAATCTATATTGAACAAGATGATATTAAATTGAGCTTTGAACGAGCGCAGGGACTTGATTATCAAACCTTATTCAAGGCTTATCAGATGGTCACGGGGTCTGACGAAATCCTTGAGGATTTAAGTCAGACGGAGTCTGAGAACACAGAGGCCTATTTAAGAAGCGATGAAAAAAAGTTAGCTGAAGCCAAGCCTGTCAATATCAAGTTAGACACGGACAAGCTATCTGCTAAATTTAGCGGAAGTACAGCGATTTCGCAGAATCCAAGCGAGAAGGTAGATGCCGATTTGCAATGCCCATTTTGCGGATGCGTGAAGCGATGGAAGGTTCCATCTTACTTTACTTTCATGAATTGTCCTGATTGTCAAAAAGCGATTTTCTTATCTTGGGCGACGGGTGTCAAAGGGGAATTGGATGACAATGGATTTTATTTCAAGGCAGACAGTCCGATGAAGTTTAAAGAGCAGGCAGATGAATTTGAGGATATGTTTGCTGTCGAAGGATCAAAATAATCAAAAACCAACTATTTCCAAAATGAAAACAACTCAAAAATAAACAAGCCGGGCATTCTTGTAAAACTGCGAACTAGAAACGTCAAAAACGGTCATGTGACCTTGGACGAGCGACTGCCTGTATTTAGCCAAACTCACATAAAGGCAGTCGCGTTTTTTTGAAAATAAAAGAATGAAATTTTTAGATTTATTTGCAGGTATCGGTGGTTTTCGTCTTGGTATGGAAGCAGCTAGTCATGAATGTGTTGGCTTTTGCGAAATTGACAAGTTTGCTAGAGCTAGTTATAAAGCTATACACGACACGAGAGGAGAAATAGAACTACATGACATCACAGCAGTATCAGATGAGTCTATTCGAGGAATTGGACGTGTGGACATTATCTGTGGAGGATTTCCGTGTCAGGCTTTCTCAATTGCAG
>CAURCE010000031.1:0-20028 GCA_963523365.1 uncultured Streptococcus sp. | reverse complement strand
GACGGATAATCTCATACAAGTCACTTTGAGATAGGCTTAATACAAACTCTTTACATGGAAAAGTCATGACCAAGTTCCAATATTGCTCTCCAGTTGGTGTGGATAAGAGATTTTCCAATTCAGGAAAGGTGACTTGTAGGACCTTGTGCAGACGGTTTTTAGCTCGAACAAGATCTTCAGTCATATTTTGATAGAAACGGCTTAAATCACGCAGGTGTTGATAAACTTCTTCCTGCACGTAAGTTGGTTTACGATTGTGCACAAGCTGAGGTTTAGCCAACTTTTCAGCGTCAATTTTATCTGTTTTACGAACTCGCAGACTGTCCAATTGCTAGCCGTATATAAGCGTAACCAGATTCCTCAAGAAAGGCCTGAAGACGCCGAGAATAGACGCCTGTGGCCTCAAATATAATCTCAGGGTTATGAACAGTTTTCAAGTCCCCCAACAGGCGATTGAATCCAATGGCATCATTGAGTATGGTGTAGCCATGAACCTTCTCACCGTTGACTAAAATTGCCACCTCAGAACTTGTTTTACTTACATCCATTCCAAATACTGCACGTATGACATTACCTCTTTTGTCTTGAACAATTCCATGTTTTAGTGATTTTATTTTCAATACGCGACATTTAGCGTCCCACATACTTTGATCAAACTCCACCTAAAACAAGGTGTCTTGCCAGTTTGTCAAGCGACGTCTAGCGCCATAGAGCCCTACGACTTTACAAGGCACCACTACTTTAACATAAAGAAAAAGTAGTGAGCACTCTCTCCCGTCGGAGATTTCTTCACTACTAATCTTAGTATGTTTGTCAACTGTAGTGGGTTACCCCAAAGTCATATCCTGGAGAGGACAAGATTTGTTCTCTCCTTTTTGATATTCAAAGCGACGAGAATTCTAGTTTTAAAGTTGTCAAAGTTCCGAAAGCTAAAAGCGTTGCGTTTGATGACCTTGATGAGGTTATTAGTGGCTTCTAGCTTTGCGTTTGAGTAGGTAAGATCTAAGGCGTTTATAATTTTAGATCCATAATTCCTACAGTGGTTTTACCCACTACAGAAATTATAGATTTTCTCATTGTTGGAGAAAAATTCTTTTTCGATCCTTTTAGATTTCCATGCTTCATTGCTGGGGAAATGTGGTAAAATAAAAGATAGATTTTTACGAGGATGAGAGAAGAAATGTCTAAGAGAAAATTTGATAGCCATTCTATCACAGGCCGACTCTACCTTCTATTTGGGATAGTCGGAGTCTTATTTTTGGTGCTGATCGCTCGTCTGGGCTATATGCAGGTCGTCAATCAAGAATTTTATACAGATAAATTAGCTAAAGCAAGTAAAACAAAGATTAAATCGAGTTCGGTTCGTGGGCAGATCTATGACGCTTCAGGCAAGCCCTTGGTGGAGAACACAACCAAGCAAGTGGTGACCTTTACACGCGATAATAAACTGACAGCAGAAGAAATCCGTGAAACAGCACAAAAACTGCTGCAGTATGTGTCTGTGTCGGACCTAAAAGTGACCGAACGCCAAGAAGTTGACTATTATCTGGCGGATAATAAAGTTTACCGAGAAGTGGTTGAGAAACTACCCAAGGAAGAAAAATTTGATACGGATGGCAATCGTCTACCTGAATCCAAGATTTATAAAGCGGCGGCAGAGAGTATTGATCCAAGCCAGCTAGGGTATACGGATGAGGAAAAAAAGATCATCGCTTTGTTTAGCCAGATGAATGCTGTGCCAAACTTTTCAACAGGGACGATTCAGACGGATGACTTGACGACGGAGCAAGTCGCTACGATTGCTTCAATTGGCAAAGAACTTCCGGGCATTAGTATTTCAACTAGCTGGAATCGAAAAGTCTTGGAAACATCGCTAGCTTCGATTGTTGGTCAAATTTCGACCGAAAAAACAGGTCTGCCAGCTGAGGAAGCGGATGACTATGTCAAGAAGGGCTATTCTCTGAATGACCGAGTGGGAATTTCTTATCTGGAAAAAGAGTATGAGTCTGTTTTACAAGGAAAACGAGCAGAAAAAGAAATTCGGCTGGACAAAAATGGCAACATGGAGAGTGTTGAGACCATTTCCGAGGGCAGTAAAGGGAACAACTTGAAGCTAACTGTGGATCTGACCTTCCAGCAGGGGGTTGAGGATATTCTCAGAAATGCCTTTAAAATGGAGCTAGCCAAAGGTAATGCTACTTACTCAGAAGGTGTCTATGCCGTAGCTATGGATCCCAATACAGGGTCAATCTTGGCCTTGGCTGGTGTCAAGCATGATCTGGAAACAGGCGAAATCTCGGCGGATGCGCTGGGTACTATTACCAATGTTTTCGTTCCAGGCTCTGTCGTCAAAGCAGCTACCTTAACCGCCGGCTGGCAATCAGGTGCCATTTCTGGCAATCAATCCATGTTTGATCAACCAATTCTTTTCGCGGGTTCTGCGCCCATCAATTCTTGGTTCACAGTCTATGGCTCACGCTCTATTACGGCAGTGGAGGCCTTGGAGTATTCGTCTAATACCTATATGGTCCAGCTGGCCCTAAATATGCTTGGGACTCCGTATAGCCCAAATATGGCTTTAGGAACCAACAATGTTGATGCTTCAATGAAAAAACTCCGTTCGACTTTTGCAGAATATGGTCTGGGGACTGAGACAGGAATTGATTTACCGACAGAATCTACAGGCTACATTCCCAAAAACTTCACAGTTAGCAATTACATTACCAATGCTTTTGGTCAGTTTGATAACTACACGCCACTTCAGTTGGCTCAATATGCGTCGACGGTGGCCAATAACGGCAAACGGGTTGCTCCGCATCTGGTCGAAGGCATTTATGCCAACAATGACCAAGGCGGCTTGGGAGACTTGATTGAGAAGAAGGAAACAAAAGAACTAAATCAGGTCAATATTTCTGAGGAAGATATGGCTCTGATAAAACAAGGCTTCTATCAGGTGGTCAATGGATGGAGTGGCTTTACAACTGGACGGACGATTGCGCAGGGCGCTATGGTTTCTATCAGTGCCAAAACAGGGACTGCCGAAACCTTTGTCAACGGTGGTACATCTGCTATCAACACCAATGTTGTATCCTATGCCCCAAGCGATAATCCTAAAATAGCTGTGGCGGTGGTCTTTCCGCACAATACTGACCTTTCCTCAACAGTCAGCCACAGTATCACCCGTGATATTATCAATCTTTACAACCAACAGCACCCTATGAATTAGAAAGGAAAAGCAGTAAAATTTGCTGATTATTTTATTGCTCAACTATTACCATTATGCTTTATCCAACCCCTATCGCCAAATTGATTGATAGCTTTTCCAAACTGCCGGGGATCGGCATTAAGACAGCTACTCGTCTGGCCTTTTATACCATCGGAATGAGTGACGATGATGTCAATGAATTTGCCAAAAATCTACTAGCTGCCAAGCGCGAGCTGACCTACTGCTCTATCTGTGGCAATCTGACGGACGATGATCCTTGTGCTATCTGTACGGATCAAACGCGCGATCAGACTGTGATATTGATAGTTGAGGATAGCCGTGATGTGTCTGCTATGGAAAATATCCAAGAATACCACGGCCTTTATCATGTCCTCCATGGCCTCATTTCCCCTATGAACGGTGTAGGACCAGATGATATCAACCTCAAGAGTCTCTTGACTCGCTTGATGGACAGCCAAGTGATGGAAGTGATTGTAGCTACCAATGCAACGGCTGACGGAGAAGCGACTTCTATGTATATTTCGCGGGTCCTCAAGCCCGCTGGTATCAAGGTGACTCGACTGGCCCGCGGACTGGCTGTCGGCGCTGATATCGAATATGCAGACGAAGTGACCCTGCTCCGAGCCATTGAAAATCGGACAGAATTGTAAGATGAAAGAAAGATTTCCTGCTGAAAAACAGCTTTGGGAGTCTTTTTTCTATTCAAAAATGCTGGGAAATATGATATACTGAAACAGTCTAAAAAGAAGATGGGGCAACCCAAAATGAACTTATAGCTAGAAATGTTAGGATAAGATAATGGTCAAACAAACCTTGATTTTACTATACGGTGGCCGCAGCGCTGAGCGAGAAGTTTCAGTCTTGTCGGCTGAGAGTGTCATGCGCGCTATCAACTATGACAAATTTTCTGTCAAGACTTATTTCATCACAAAAGCTGGCGATTTTATCAAAACGCAGGAATTTACAGAAAAGCCGTCTGCAGATGAAAAGCTCATGACCAATTCAACGGTTGATCTTTCACAGCAAGTCAAACCGAGTGATATTTATGAGGAAAATGCAGTTGTCTTTCCTGTCCTTCATGGACCGATGGGCGAGGATGGCTCTATTCAAGGCTTCCTTGAAGTGCTGCGACTTCCTTATGTGGGCTGTAATATCTTGTCTTCCAGTGTTGCCATGGACAAAATCACCACCAAACGTATTCTGGAGTCTGCTGGAATCCCACAGGTACCTTATGTAGCGGTGATGGAGGGTGAAAATCTAGAAGAAAAAATTGCCGAAATCGAAGAAAAATTAACTTATCCGATTTTTACCAAACCGTCTAATATGGGCTCTAGTGTCGGTATTTCTAAGTCTGAGAATCAAGAGGAGCTGCGAGTGGCATTGGATTTGGCCTTCAAGTACGACAGCCGTGTCTTGGTTGAGCAGGGAGTCAATGCGCGTGAGATTGAAGTTGGTCTCTTAGGAAATTATGACGTTAGAAGCACCTTGCCGGGCGAAGTGGTCAAGGATGTGGCTTTCTACGACTATGAAGCCAAGTATATTGACAATAAGATTACCATGGATATTCCTGCAAAAATCTCGGACGAGGTTATTGCAGTCATGCGTACGAATGCTGAGACAGCCTTTCGTGCCTTGGGCGGACAGGGATTGGCTCGCTGTGATTTCTTCTACACTGAAGAGGGGGACATTTTCCTCAATGAGCTCAACACCATGCCTGGCTTTACTCAATGGTCTATGTATCCCTTGCTTTGGGAAAATATGGGACTGCCTTATTCCGAGTTGATTGAGACATTGGTAAATCTAGCTGAAGAGGCCTTTGCTAAGAGAGAAGCGCATCTTTTATAATTATGATATAATAGAGGGACTGAGATGACAGACTGAATATTTACTATTTAGTCTGGCCTCAATCCCTTCTTTTTTGGGAAAAAGCGTAAAAATGAGTTAAAAATATGAAATTAGATTTATATGAAATAGCAGAAGTCTTGGCTGCCAAAAATGATGTCAGTCAGTTTGAAAATGTGACTTTTAGAAAGACTGAATTTGACAGCCGGTTGATTGAGGCGGGAGATCTTTTTATCCCGCTTAAGGGGGCGCGTGACGGTCATGACTTTATCGCGACGGCCTTTGCTCAGGGAGCTGCAGCGACCTTGTCTGAGCATACAGTAGCAGACGGTCCTTATATCTTGGTCGATGATGTGCTAGCGGCCTTTCAAGGCTTGGCTCAATACTATCTGGAAAAGACAGACGTAGATGTGCTCGCTGTGACGGGCTCCAATGGGAAGACTACAACCAAGGATATGCTGGCTCAGCTACTGGCTACTAGCTACAAAACCTATAAAACCCAGGGCAACTATAATAATGAAATTGGCCTGCCCTACACGGTGCTCCACATGCCAGACGACACAGAAAAGCTAGTTTTAGAAATGGGACAGGATCATTTGGGAGATATCCATCTTCTGTCTGAAATTGCCAAGCCTAAAACGGGCATTGTGACCTTGGTTGGCGAAGCTCACTTAGAATTTTTCGGAAGCCGTACGGAGATTGCTAAAGGTAAGATGCAGATTGCGGATGGCATGAGGAAAGGCGGTCTGCTCTTGGCTCCGGCTGATAAGATCGTCAATGATTTTCTGCCAGACCAGCAAAAAGTGGTTCGCTTTGGTCCCGATGCAGATATTTGTCTGACTCGTCTAGAAGAGCGCAAAGACAGCTTGACCTTTGAAGCGAATTTTCTGGAGCAGGCGATTGACTTGCCTGTGACTGGCAAATACAATGCGACCAACGCCATGATTGCATCCTATGTAGCCTTGCAGGAGGGTGTCAGTGAGTCGGCGATCCGTCAGGCCTTTGCCCAGCTGGAATTGACCCGCAACCGAACCGAGTGGAAGAAGGCGGCTAATGGGGCCGATATCCTGTCAGATGTCTACAATGCCAACCCAACAGCTATGCGCTTGATTCTTGAAACCTTCTCAGCGATTCCAGCTAGTCAGGGTGGCCGCAAGGCTGCAGTCTTGGCGGATATGAAAGAGCTGGGTGCTGACTCCAAGCTCATGCACGGAGCTATGATTACCAGCCTCAATCCAGAGGTTATCACCGATCTTTTCCTTTATGGAGAGGACATGGAAGCCCTCTACGTCTATGCTCGGGAAATCTACCCACCAAATCGGGTGCATTATTTTGTTAAAAATGCTGACAAGGATCAGTTTGAAGATTTGACCAGGACCGTTAAGACTTGGTTGCAATCCTCCGACCAAATCTTGCTCAAGGGCAGTAATTCGATGAAGTTGGATAAACTAGTGGAGGTCTTGGAGCATGGGGACAACTGATACAGCTTTAATTCTGCAACGACTGCTGGCTATAACGGATACAGGTTTGTCTTTTGCTGCCAGTGACTTTGATCGAGAACGTTATGCGGATATCAGAGACAATCTGAATCAGCTGCTCAGCGAGACCAGCCATCTGGAACCGGATGAGCTGTCTGACTTGCTCCGGCCGACAGATTTTTATGCGACTCCTTTGGTCGATGTCCGAGCTTTTATCGTTCAGCAGGACAAGATTTGTCTAGTACGAGGACAGCAAGAGGAGACATGGGCTCTGCCGGGTGGTTTCTGCGAAGTAGGCTTATCTCCCAAAGAAAATATAGTAAAAGAAATTCAGGAAGAAACGGGATTTCAAGCTAGCGTAGTACGCTTGCTAGCTGTCTTTGATAGCAATAAATTTCAGCCACAAAGTAAGCAGTATGTCAAGCTCGTGTTTGAGTGCCAGCTGAAAGAGGGAGATTTTCAGCCCAATTTAGAAATTGCCGAGATGAGTTTCTTTGCCCCACAGAATTTGCCTCTTTTATCCGAGAAAAGGATAACAAAAGAGCAGATGCAACTTCTCTGGGATATTTATCAGAATCAGCAAGAACAATATATAGACTAGATTGAAGTTGATGCTGACTGGAGGCTTATATCCAGTAGACCAGATAATCTAGCTCAATCTGACTAGAGTTGTAATGGCCGGAAGCTATTACTCTAGAAAGTTGAAAAACTTTTTGAAAAAAATTAAGGACTTTGCTAGGAAGAGCAATCCCAGTGTCCTTAAAAATTATTTATTAGGATGAAAATTTGAAAGATGAATTTACTAGATTTTTTTACTAGTCACAAAACAGAGCCGCCTGTGATGACGCCTTTTGCTTATATTCTGCTCATGATGAGCCTAGTGTCCGTCATCTATGTTGCTAGTCGTTTTTTTGAGCGAAAGAAAGTACAGACTTTTTTTAGAGTTGCCCAAATCGTGCAATTAGTCTCTTTGTATGGCTGGTACTTGGCTATTCAGGAGCCTTTGTCGGAGAGTCTCCCCTTGTACCATTGCCGAGTCGCTATGTTTGCTGTCTTGCTACTGCCAGATAAAGTAGCCTATAAGCAATATTTCGCCTTATTGGGAGTATTTGGCCCGATTTGCGCCATTGTCTATCCGATTTTGGATCCCTATCCATTTCCGCATATCACGCTATTTTCATTTTTCATCGGTCATTTGGCCCTGTTAGGCAATTCGATTATCTACCTGATGAAGCATTATGATAGACTTAATCTGTCCTATCGTCGTATCGTAGAAATCACCTTTGGCTTAGATTTCCTCATCCTGCTTGGAAATATTTTATTCGGGGGCAACTACGGTTTCTTAAAGGATCCGCCTCTGGTAGGAGATCATGGTATGCTTGGGAACTATATGATCGTGTCTGTGGTCTTAGCGACGGCCTTGCTTCTATTTTCTTACTTGTTCAAAGAAATGAAGGAAAGACAGGCAGAGCGATTGATCCAATAAAGATTGGAAGAGGAAATGATTTCTCTAGCAACTAGGAAAATTCTGCCTAGATTTTCAATCTGACTGCAAGTTTGAACATACAGATTTTAAAAGTATAAAGGAAACAGGATGCATCATTTTTTGACTACCAACCAAACTGAACCACCCTTTGTTTCAGCTTTGGCCTACTCTTTGATGATGGCATTGCTTTTGCTGTCTGTCTACGCATCGATAAAATACCATAAGAATCCTAGCTTTATCAAAAGCATGAAAATTCTTCAATTGTGCCAACTGGCAATTCTTTATAGCTGGTATGTGGGTTTTCAGCTTCCTCTTGCAAATAGTCTGCCTTTGTACCATTGCCGTTTGGCCATGTTTGCGGTGGTCTTTCTGCCAGATAAATGGCCCAGCAAGCAGTATTTCGCTCTTTTAGGAGCCAGCGGAGCAGTCTTCGCCCTCGGGTATCCAGTCTTTGATCCTTATGATTTCCCGCATATTACCAGCTTCTCTTTCCTGATTGGTCACTATGCCCTCTTGGCTAATTCCCTAATTTATCTGATGAATCACTACGACAAGACCCAGCTCAAGAAATATACGATTGTCCTCTATACTTTTGTGCTCGATGCTTTTCTTGTCGGTGTTAATCAAGTGACGGGTGGGAATTACGGTCTGCTAAAAAGTCCGCCTTTTATCAGTCAGCACAATCTTTTAGTAAAATATTTAGCTGTGTCGATTATTTTGTCCGCTACCTTGCTTCTTTTTGATGAAATATTTAAGAAACGGTGGAAAAAGCAGCTAGAAATTGTTTAAAATGAAATTTTGTAGCTCCTGTCAAGTTTAGTTGGCAGGACTTTTCTTAAATCTGATTTTAATCTTAATCATTGCAATTTTCTTCTTTAGCAATGTCATTGTCAATTTTAAGACAAATTTGACAAAAATAAAGAATAGAATCGCTGGAAAGAGCGATTTTTATGTTCTTCAGATAATTGAAAAAAAGCGCTAAATCCGCTATAATAGGTAGGTTGAAAGGATTAGAATATTCCAATGTAAAATAAAAAAATACTGACATTCACCATTATCCTAAAATGAAAGAAAGAGAAGAAGATGACTTTACAAGAAGAAATTAAGAAACGCCGCACCTTTGCCATTATTTCCCACCCAGACGCGGGGAAAACAACCATCACTGAGCAGTTGCTCTACTTTGGGGGCGAAATTCGTGAGGCTGGTACTGTAAAAGGGAAGAAAACAGGAAATTTTGCCAAGTCTGACTGGATGGATATCGAGAAACAACGTGGGATTTCGGTAACCTCATCCGTTATGCAGTTTGACTATGATGGTAAACGTGTTAATATCCTAGACACACCAGGGCACGAGGACTTCTCAGAAGACACCTATCGTACCTTGATGGCGGTAGATGCTGCGGTCATGGTCGTGGACTCTGCCAAGGGTATCGAGGCCCAAACTAAGAAATTGTTTGAGGTTGTGAAACACCGTGGAATCCCTGTCTTTACCTTTATGAACAAGCTGGACCGTGATGGACGTGAGCCACTAGACCTCTTGCAAGAATTGGAAGAAGTCTTGGGTATCGCCAGCTATCCCATGAACTGGCCAATCGGGATGGGGAAAGCTTTTGAAGGCTTGTATGACCTCTATAACCAACGTTTGGAGCTCTATAAAGGGGATGAGCGTTTTGCTAGTTTGGAAGATGGGGACAAACTTTTTGCGAGCAATCCTTTCTATGAACAAGTCAAGGATGATATTGAACTTCTAAATGAAGCTGGGAACGAGTTTTCAGAGGAAGCTATTTTAGCTGGTGAGCTAACTCCGGTCTTCTTCGGTTCAGCCCTTACTAATTTTGGAGTGCAGACTTTCCTTGAGACCTTTCTTAAGTTTGCTCCTGAACCACATGGCCACAAGAAAACAGATGGCGAAATTGTGGATCCTTATGGCAAGGATTTCTCAGGGTTTGTCTTTAAAATCCAAGCCAACATGGATCCTCGTCACCGTGACCGTATCGCCTTTGTCCGTATCGTTTCGGGTGAGTTTGAGCGTGGTATGAGTATCAATCTGCCTCGTACTGGTAAGACTGCCAAACTGTCGAATGTCACTCAGTTTATGGCGGAAAGTCGTGAGAATGTGACCAATGCCGTAGCAGGTGATATTATCGGAGTTTACGATACCGGTACTTATCAAGTTGGAGACACCTTGACGGTTGGAAAAAACAAGTTCGAATTTGAACCACTGCCAACCTTTACACCTGAAATTTTCATGAACGTTTCTGCTAAGAATGTCATGAAGCAAAAATCCTTCCACAAGGGAATCGAGCAGTTGGTGCAAGAAGGAGCCATTCAGCTTTATAAGAATTACCAAACAGGCGAGTACATGCTGGGTGCTGTTGGTCAACTCCAGTTTGAAGTCTTTAAGCACCGCATGGAAGGCGAGTACAATGCAGAAGTGGTCATGAGCCCAATGGGTAAAAAGACCGTTCGTTGGATCAAGTCTGAGGACTTGGATGAACGGATGTCCTCAAGCCGCAATATCTTGGCCAAAGACCGCTTCGACCAGCCAGTCTTCCTCTTTGAGAATGACTTTGCCCTCCGCTGGTTTGCAGACAAGTATCCAGACGTAGAGTTGGAAGAGAAGATGTGATTCAGTACCACCAATTGGAACTAAAGTTCCTAATTGGTGGACGCTAGCCGCTATTTGGCGGACTAGCTAGCTGCCTCACTACCTACGTTTGGCAAATTAAATCGATTTGCCAAACTCCGTGTCGTGGTGTAAAAATCGGTAACCGCTATGGCGGTTTACCTAAACGCTTCACTAGGAAAGTAAGCGTAGTGCCTAACTGCCTCACTAACTCATCGGCGAAAAAAGACCGTTTTCGTCTTTTCGTGTCGTAGGTTGATAGAAAAAGATATCTTAAAAATAGTGTTTAAATTTTTTAGTAATATATTATGACGGTTGTAATATAATGAGAGTATATAAAGAAAATATTAATCGATTCAATCAATTTCATAACAGTGATTATTTTAAAGAATTTAGAACAAAATTCTCCAATTATAATTCCAGTTATTTTTGAATCTCTAAATTCTGACCCAGATGCATGTGATGAAGAATTATATAAACAGTTAGGAGAAAAATTCAATCTTCCTGCATACAAAACATACTTACAAGAGGCGATTGGAGATGTTCTTATAAAGTTAGCAGCAGATGTGGTTTGTGGCCGTAAGCAGATAGTGGACTTGAATAATGGTATTTATGAGCAATGGTTACTTGATTATGAAAAGATTCGAGGAACACTAGAGCTGCATTTTGTGTGGCCTAGACATAAGGCTCCGACTATCAATACCTATCGTTACACAAAATATTTGGATCGAATTGATTATATTTTATTTGATTTAAAGAGATATTTTTCTGGAGAGGTTACTCTAATGAAAAATGCGTATTTACAGCCAGAAACAAGATTATGGTTGGGTAAATTTGTAGACTTTAAAGATTTTGTTGTACAAATGAAGTTAGAGAAATTTGTTAACGAAGACTACGAAGTTCTAGATATATTATCAAATAATCAGAGAGTGATTACAGAATTTATTCCTAGAAAACAAATTAAAGAGACATTGCCTATCTACTTAAGGAATATGATAAACTTGTATGCTAAAGGAGAATCTAGGTAGGTCTTAATTATTTTTAGATACATCCCAGAAAGGAGTTCTATGTTTCTGGAAAGAAAACTAAAAGACCAATCTGTCTGGATCAACATTGACTCAGATGATGTTAAAAAGAATGGACAGATTTATCAGGATTATAATATCGATCTTGAAACCATCGAGTATGCGCTGGATAAGAACGAGCGGGCTCACATGGACTACAATCGTGAGAATGGGACAGTTCTTTTTATCTATAATGTGCTGAATTTAGCGACAGAGAAGGACTACTACGAGACCATTCCGATGACTTTTGTGGTACAGCAGGATCGTCTCATCACCATCAGTAATCAAGACAATGCCTATGTTGTTGATATCATGAAGGCCTACACGGAGCACCATGAGCCCGTATCGGTCTATAAGTTTCTTTTTGCTAGTTTGGAGTTGATTTCCAATTCCTACTATCCGGTCATTGAGCAGATGGACAAGCGAAAGGATGAGCTTAACCGACTTTTGCGTCAGAAGACCACTAAAAAGCATCTGTTTGCTCTATCGGACTTAGAAACCTCCATGGTCTATCTGGTGGCAGCATCCAAGCAAAATAGTATACTTTTAGAGCATATCAAGAGCCATGCTGTTTATCGTGGCTTTGATGAACTAGAAACCGAGCAGTTTGAAGATGCCATGATTGAAGCACGTCAGCTGGTTTCAATGACAGATTTGATTGCTCAGGTTCTTAGCCAGCTTTCTGGCTCTTACAATAACATCCTGAACAACAATCTGAATGATAATTTGACTGTCTTGACCATCATTTCAGTTCTTCTGGCAGTCCTAGCAGTTATCACCGGCTTCTTTGGTATGAATGTTCCCCTGCCTTTGTCAGATGATAAAAATGCTTGGCTTTATATTATCATCATTAGCTTTGTTCTCTGGACTCTTTTGACCAAGCTCCTCAACTGGGTGGTCAATAAAGAGCGATGAATAAAATACATTAAACAATGAGGTTTTCGAGCCTCATTTTTTGTGGTATTAGCTGGAGCGGGTTTCTTATTCTATTTATGAAAAATAGAGAGAAAATTTCTTGTATAGTAGGACAAAAGGATGAAAAACTGCTTTCAAAGTAGTATAATAATCTTAGTATCATAATAGGAGGTTTCGTATGCTTCATGTAGAAAAACTAGAAAAAAGTTTTGGGCAAAAGCAAGTCTTGTTCGGCATTGACTTTGAAGCCCAGCCGGGGCATATCCTTGGTTTGATTGGGAAAAACGGTGCTGGGAAAACAACAATTTTTCACAGTATTTTACGCTTCCTAGACTATAGTGGAGAGATCCGTTTCGAAGGGCATGCTATTGAGCAGGAGACCTATAGCAGGATTGGCTATCTGCCTGAGGAAAGAAGCCTGATGCCCAAGCTGACGGTCTTTGAACAAGTGCGCTATCTGGCAAATCTAAAGGGTGTGCCGACAGCTGTTGTCAAAGAAAAACTGCCCCAGTGGATGGAAAAGCTTCAGGTCAAGGGGAAATTAACCGACAAAATCAAGAGCTTGTCTAAGGGGAACCAGCAAAAGGTTCAGCTGATTATCACGCTCCTGCATGAGCCAGACTTGATTATTTTAGACGAGCCTTTCAGCGGTCTGGATCCTGTCAATACTGAAATCCTGAAGGAAGTCATTGTTGAGGAGAAAAAGCGCGGAGCGACGATTATCTTCTCGGATCATGTCATGATAAATGTGGAAGAGCTGTGCGATGATGTCTTGATGATTCGTGACGGGCAAGTGGTTCTCAATGGGGATGTACAGGCAGTCCGCAACCAATATGGGAAAACACGTCTTTTCGTTTCAAGTGACTTGTCACAGGCTGAATTAGAAGCCCTGCCCCATGTTGTCAAGGTGACGCAGACCAAGCAAGGCATCTGGAAATTGATTCTGGACGATGAAACAGCTGGTCCTGAATTGTTTGATCGCTTGACTCAGGGAAGTTATGTGGCAACTTTCGACCAGCAGGCACCGACAATTGATGAAATTTTCAAATTAGAATCAGGGGTGGAAGTATGAAACAAATGTTAATCGTAATCAAAGAAACCTACCTGCGTCATGTCAAGTCTTGGAGTTTTGTCTTTATGGTCTTGTCTCCTTTTCTCTTTCTTGGGCTGAGCTTGGGGATCGGTTATCTTCAGGGAAGTTCTATGGCTTCCTCTCAAAAGGTAGCAGTACTGACCCAGCTTGATTCTGTCAGAGAAGTATTAAGAGCTGAAGATCAGCTGAGTTTTCAGTACAAAGATGAAGCAGCAGCCAAGCAGGCTGTAAAAGATAAGAAAATCGCAGGTTATCTGACGATTGAGGAAAGAGGCGGACAGCTCTCTGCCACCTACTATGCAGAAACCAGCATGAACGCTGCAACGAAAATGGCTCTGTCCAATTCCCTTATTCAGGTTCAGCAGGCTTTAAACCTGGCTCAGGCCGATTTATCAGATGAGCAGAGTCAGATTCTTGCACGGACAGTCCAGTTTGAAGAAAAAATCGATGAAAATAAAGAAAGCAAGAAGATGGTTCAGACCTTTGCTGCAATGGGACTGGGCTTACTGCTCTATATGATTCTGATTACTTATGCTAGCATTACTGCCCAAGATGTGGCCAGTGAAAAAGGCACTAAAATCATGGAAGTTATCTTCTCCAGTATTAAGGCGACCGATTATTTCTATGCCCGTATGATTGGGATTTTTGCGGTAATTCTTAGTCATCTGGGCATTTATGTGCTCGGTGGACTGGTAGCCTTTCTCTTTGCAGACAGCATTCCTCTTGTATCCCAAGTATTGAAGAGCAATTCAGCCATTCAGCAGTATATCGGAGAAGCTGTGTCTTTGAATACCCTAGCTTTTGTAGCAGTTAGTATCTTTATGTATGTTGTCTTGTCAGCCTTTCTTGGTTCAATGGTGGCGCGAGCAGAAGATACAGGAAAAGTCCTTTCGCCCGTTATCATGCTGATTTTAGTCGGCTTTATGGGAGTTTCTTCAATAGGGGCTGCAGGAGACAATGTGATTTTGAAAGTTGGTTCTTATCTTCCGTTCATCTCAACCTTTTTCATGCCCTTCCGAGCTATCAATGGTTATGCGACCAGCTTGGAAGCTTGGCTTTCTCTAGGAATTACAGCTGCTTTTGCGGTGATGATGACCGTTTTCATTGCACGAATCTACTCCAGTCTTGTTCTACAGACAGATGATTTAGGAGCTTGGAAGACCTTCAAACGTGCTTTAAAATATAAATAAATCACAACTTCACTGGAGTCATCTGGTGGAGTTTTCTTTTTGTATTTTAATTTAATATTTTGAATAATAGGGCTAGGTAAAAAGTGGAATTTATGGTAAAATAGTACAGATAAAACAAGGAGTGGAAAAATGGTAGAACCTAAATATAAGCGTATTTTGATTAAACTATCTGGAGAAGCTTTGGCTGGCGAAAAAGGTGTAGGGATCAACATCGCTACTGTTCAAAAAATGGCTGAAGAAATCAAGGAAGTCCATGAACTGGGCATTCAAATTGCCTTGGTTATCGGTGGTGGTAATCTTTGGCGAGGCGAGCCAGCAGCAGAAGCAGGTATGGATCGCGTTCAAGCGGACTATACTGGCATGTTGGGGACGGTCATGAATGCACTTGTAATGGCAGATTCTCTGCAACAAGTGGGCGTTGACACCCGCGTTCAAACAGCAATTGCGATGCAGCAGGTGGCTGAGCCTTATATTCGTGGACGTGCTCTTCGTCACTTGGAAAAAGGTCGGATCGTTATTTTCGGTGCTGGTATTGGTTCACCATATTTCTCAACAGATACGACTGCTGCTCTGCGGGCTGCGGAAATTGAGGCAGATGCCATCCTCATGGCTAAAAATGGTGTGGATGGGGTCTACAATGCCGATCCAAATAAGGATAAGACGGCTGTTAAGTTTGATGAATTGACCCACCGTGACGTTATCAACAAAGGTTTGCGCATCATGGACTCGACTGCTTCTACCCTTTCTATGGACAATGACATTGACCTAGTTGTCTTCAATATGAATGAACCTGGCAATATTAAACGAGTGGTCTTTGGCGAGCAAATCGGGACAACTGTCTCAAATAATTTATAAAATCAGGGAGAAAAGAAAATGGCAAATGCAATTGTAGAAAAAGCAAAAGAAAGAATGACCCACTCGCACCAAAGTCTGGCTCGTGAATTTGGCAGCATCCGTGCAGGCCGCGCCAATGCCAGCCTTTTGGACCGCATCCATGTGGAGTACTATGGAGTAGAAACTCCGCTCAACCAAATCGCTTCGATTACGATTCCAGAAGCGCGTGTTCTCTTGGTGACGCCTTTTGACAAGTCTTCTATCAAGGACATTGAACGTGCGCTCAATGCTTCTGACCTTGGGATTACGCCAGCTAGCGATGGCTCTGTGATTCGTCTGGTCATTCCAGCTCTGACAGAGGAAACTCGCCGTGACTTAGCTAAAGAAGTGAAAAAGGTCGGTGAAAATGCTAAAGTTGCTATCCGTAACATTCGCCGCGATGCTATGGACGAAGCTAAGAAGCAAGAAAAAGCTAAAGAAATCACTGAAGACGAATTGAAGACCTTGGAAAAGGATATTCAAAAAGTAACGGACGATGCTGTCAAACATATCGATGAGATGACAGCAAACAAAGAAAAAGAACTTTTAGAAGTTTAACATTTTTATCAGAATCAAAACTCAGTTGGCTTTGGCTGACTGAGTTGTTTTAACATCAAAAATCCTTGCCTGGTTTGAAGAAGCAAGGTAGAAAATAGGTCTATATGAATACAAATCTTGCCAGCTTCATCGTGGGTATCATCACGGATGAAAATGATCGCTTTTACTTTGTTCAAAAGGACGGTCAGGTTTACGCTCTTTCTAAGGAAGAGGGAGCGCATGAGCTGGGGCAGTCTGTCAAAGGCTTTGCCTATAGCGATATGAAGCAGAAGCTTCGTTTGACAACTCTCGAAGTTACAGCGACCCAAGACCAGTTTGGCTGGGGAACAGTAACGGAGGTCCGAAAGGATCTAGGTGTCTTTGTCGATACCGGTCTGCCGGACAAGCAAATCGTTGTGTCACTTGACATCTTGCCAGAAATCAAGGAACTCTGGCCTAAGAAAGGCGACCGCCTCTATATCCGTCTGGATGTTGACAAAAAGGATCGTATCTGGGGACAACTGGCTTATCAAGAGGATTTCCAGCGTCTGGCTCGTCCTGCTTACAATAACATGCAAAATCAAAACTGGCCAGCCATCGTTTATCGGCTTAAGCTTTCTGGTACCTTTGTTTACCTGCCGGAGAATAATATGCTGGGCTTCATTCATCCGAGTGAGCGTTATGCAGAGCCACGTCTAGGGCAAGTCTTGGACGCACGGGTAATTGGCTTCCGTGAAATAGACCGAACTCTTAATCTCTCGCTTAAGCCTCGCTCATTTGAAATGCTGGAAAACGATGCCCAGATGATTCTGACCTATCTGGAGAGTAATGGCGGCTTTATGACCTTGAACGATAAATCTTCACCAGACGACATCAAGGCTACCTTTGGCATTTCCAAAGGCCAGTTTAAAAAAGCTCTAGGTGGGCTGATGAAAGCTGGTAAAATCAAGCAGGACCCGACCGGAACGGAGTTGGTGTGAGGACAAAGAATTACGTATCTAGAGCTGATGCTTATAGAAATACGATCTTAAAGAAATGAAAGGAACCTATGAGAAAATCTTTTTATAGCTGGCTGATGACAGAGCGAAATCCTAAGAGCAAGGAACCCAAGGCTATTTTGGCGGACTTGGCTTTTCAGGATACAGCCTTTCCCAAGCATACGGATGATTTTGATGAGGTCAGTCGTTTTCTGGAGGAGCATGCAAATTTTTCCTTTAACTTGGGCGAGTTCGATGCTATTTGGGAAGAGTATCAGGCCCATTAAGTGGATAGTGGCTAGAGATAGTCATTTTCTGCTTGCTTTGATATAATAAAGATAATTCATTCAAAAAAATAAAATAGAGAGGTTCTTTGTTTGCAGGAACATTCAGTAGAATTGAAACTGGGCCATCCAGATGATGCTTTTCATCTCTTTGGCTCTAATGAACGCCATCTGCGTCTGATGGAGCAGGAATTGAAGGTCACCATTCATGCCCGAACCGAGATTGTGCAGATTTTAGGTACGGAGGCTGCCTGCGAGGAGACTCGACAGGTCATTCAGGCTCTGTTGGTCTTGGTCAATCGTGGCATGACCATCGGCACACCCGATGTTGTGACAGCCATTACCATGGTCAAAAATGATGAAATTGATAAGTTTGTAGCTCTTTACGAAGAAGAGATTATCAAGGACAGCTATGGCAAGCCAATTCGGGTCAAGACACTAGGTCAGAAAATCTATGTGGACAGTGTTAAAAATCATGATATTGTTTTTGGTATCGGGCCAGCCGGAACAGGGAAGACCTTTCTGGCGGTGACCTTGGCGGTGACAGCCCTCAAGCGTGGGCAGGTTAAGCGAATCATCCTGACAAGGCCAGCTGTGGAAGCTGGTGAGAGTTTGGGCTTTCTGCCTGGTGACCTTAAGGAAAAGGTGGATCCATATCTGCGACCGGTCTATGATGCCTTGTATCAGATTTTGGGTAAGGACCAGACGACGCGTCTCATGGAGCGAGAAATCATTGAGATTGCTCCTCTAGCTTATATGCGGGGGCGGACGCTGGATGATGCTTTTGTCATTCTGGATGAAGCGCAGAATACCACCATCATGCAGATGAAGATGTTCCTGACACGTCTCGGCTTCCAGTCTAAGATGATTGTCAATGGAGATATCAGTCAGATCGATCTGCCTCGCAATGTCAAATCCGGCCTCATTGATGCTCAGGAGAAATTGAAAAATATTTCGCAGATTGATTTTGTGCATTTCTCAGCCAAGGATGTGGTTCGCCATCCAGTAGTGGCGCAGATTATCCGTGCCTATGAGCCGCCAGCTCCTAAGAAAGAGGATCGTGAAGTAGCTGAGGACGAAAGTACTAGCTAGCCATAGATGATAAAAAAACGACTAACTTGATGAACATGTTAGTCGTTTTCTAGTGTCTGTAAATTATTTGGTTAAACCGTAATTATAGTCATCATCTTGCATGGCTTCAACTTCACCAAGGAGGTAACCATTTCCGACTTGAGAGAAGAAGTCGTGGTTAGAAGTTCCTGTTGAAATACCGTTCATAACGATTGGGTTGACATCATCAGCTGAATCTGGGAAGAGTGGATCTTGTCCCAGGTTCATGAGCGCCTTGTTAGCATTGTAGCGAAGGAAGGTCTTGACTTCTTCCGTCCAACCAACACCGTCATAGAGGCTTTCTGTATAGCCTTCTTCATTTTCATAAAGAGTGTAGAGCAGGTCGTACATCCATTCTTTGAGTTTTTCTTGCTCTTCTTCAGGCAATTCGTTGAAACCAAGTTGGAATTTGTAACCAATGTAAGTTCCATGAACAGACTCATCACGGATGATCAGTTTGATGATTTCCGCAACGTTGGCTAGTTTGTTGTTACCAAGATAGTAGAGGGGTGTAAAGAAACCAGAGTAGAAGAGGAAGGTTTCAAGGAAAACGCTAGCAATCTTCTTTTCAAGGGGGCTACCATTAAGGTAGATTTCATTGATAATTTCTGCTTTTCTTTGTAGGTATGGGTTTGTGTTGGTCCATTCAAAGATTTCTTCGATTTCAGCCTTGGTATTCAAGGTAGAAAAGATAGAAGAGTAAGATTTTGCGTGGACGGATTCCATGAATTGAATGTTGTTGAAGACGGCTTCTTCGTGGGCAGTACGGACGTCCTTGCGTAGGGCATCTACACCAGATTCAGACTGGAGGGTATCCAGCAGGGTCAGGCCACCGAAGACTTTGCCTACTAAGTCTTTTTCCTTGTTGGACAATTTTCTCCAGTCATCGAGGTCATTAGACAAGGGAATCCGTGTATCGAGCCAGAATTGTTCCGTCAGCTTTTCCCAAGTTGATTTGTCGATGACATCTTCGATAGCATTCCAGTTTATGGCTTTATAGTATGTTTCCATGATAATCTCGCTTTAAACTTCTAATACTTGCTTATGTCGCCAATGGAATGATTTCCTTGGCGACATTGCGATAAGTGTTTTTTATACTTTATTTTGTTGAATTTAAATGGTGTAATTGTAAATTGTTACTTACTAGATGACACAGCTTTCACATTGGTTAGCGCCTACTTCGCCGCCATCATCAGTGAAGGTACGGACGTAGTAGATGGACTTGATGCCCTTGTTGAAGGCGTAGTTACGAAGGATAGAAAGGTCGCGGGTTGTTTGCTTGCTTTCTTTTTTCCACTCGTAGAGGCCTTTAGGAATATCGCTGCGCA
>CAURCE010000030.1:0-20821 GCA_963523365.1 uncultured Streptococcus sp. | reverse complement strand
TTCATCAGGTGGTAGAAGCCTTGGTAGCCCTCGGTCTTCTCTGGTCGGTCGGCTTCTGGCAGCTGGTTGTGGAAATCAATAGCCAGCTGGAGAGCATTGACCATCTGGTCCTTAGCAGTCCCCGGATGGACATTGCGGCCTTGGAAGGTCAGTTCTGCTCCAGCGGCACTAAAGGTTTCGTACTGGAGCTCGCCTAAAGGTCCGCCGTCTACTGTATAGGCAAAATCGACATCGAAGTCCTCAGCGTCAAACTTATCAGCACCGATACCGATTTCCTCGTCTGGTCCAAAGCCAACTCGGATTTCCCCGTGCTTGATTTCTGGATGGGCAGACAAGTATTCGATAGCTGTCATGATTTCAGCAATACCGGACTTGTCATCTGCTCCTAAAAGGGTTGTGCCATCAGTCGTAATCAGGGTTTGGCCCTTGTATTTATGGAGACTAGCGAAGTCAGCAGGATCTAAGTTAAAGCCAGATTCTCCGAGCGGAATCACACCGCCGTCATAATTCTCAATGACCTGTGGCTGGATGTTTTCTGCGTTGAAGTCCGCTGTATCCATGTGTGAAATAAAGCCAATTTTGCGGGTAAAGCTAGGGTCATTAGCTGGCAGAGTTCCAATCGCAAAGCCATTTGGTAGGTAGTAGACATTTTCCAAGCCAACTCGCTTCATTTCAGGAATGAGGACATTGTTAGCAAAGTCCACCTGACTTTGGGTACTGGGTGTAGTAGTAGATGTCTCGTCTGAGCGTGTGTTAACTTTGACATAGGTCAGGAAACGATCTAAAAGATTAGGGTATTTCATAAAAGCTCCTTGTTTTCATAGGTTAAGTCTATTTTAGCACAATCTTGAACAAAAGACATCCGAAAGTCAACATTTCTCTAGTTGAAAAGTCTTGGAAGATGAGAGCAATGGAAATAGGTGAAAATCAGGCTTGTAAGATTGAAGGATAGGATTTTTTGCGAGACTATGAATATAAAATGATTGAGAAAAGGCGGTGGCCAATATGCTAGAAGCGCATGTTAAAGGAAATTTTGTGATATAATAAAAAGCAGAAAATCAATATAGTAAATAAGAGGTAGTGCCATGATTTATGAATTTTGTGCGGAGAATATCACCTTGCTAGACAAGGCTTTAGAAGCTGGAGCGAAGCGGGTTGAACTGTGTGATAACCTAACAGTTGGTGGAACAACGCCTAGCTACGGTGTCATCGAGGCTGCAGTACGAATGGTTAGGCCTTATGATGCGACTGTGATGACCATGATTCGTCCTCGTGGTGGGAATTTTGTCTATTCAGATTTGGAAATTGAGATAATGCTTTCGGACATTCAGAAGGCACGTGAGGCAGGGAGCCATGGCCTCGTTTTTGGTGTTTTAACAGAAAATAACGAGATTGATTATCCTAAGATGGAGCGACTGCTTGAAGCAGCTCAGGGACTGGATGTGGTCTTCCATATGGCTTTTGATACTATTCCTGCTGAATATCAGTTCGGAGAGCTAGACTGGCTTGTTGAACACGGTGTTAAGCGGATTTTGACTCATGGCGGGCCAGCGTCAGAGTCTATTCTAGAGCATTTGGCTTGGCTGGATGAGTTGATTGAGCATGCGGCAGGGCGGATAGAGATTTTACCTGGTGGTGGGATTAATCTAGAAAATCGTGCCGAGATTGTTGACGCTCTAGGTGTTGATCAATTGCATGGCACCAAAGTAGTATTTTAGCAGGAAAGTTCATGCTGGATTTATTTGAAAAATATAGGCTGAAGGAAGAAAGTTTGCTGGATTATGGCTTTGTCAGGTCTGGTGCAGAATACAGTTATTCGACTGAGATCATGGCTGGCGACTTCCAGATAGATGTGCTGATTTCTGATGGAAAGCTGGATTTTCAGGTGCTTGACTTGGATACAGGTGATGAGTACCGGCAGGTCAAGATGGAAAGTATGACAGGAGAATTTGTCGGACAAGTCAGGGCAGCCTGTCAGGATGTTTTGCTGGATATTCGCCAGCATTGCTTTGAGGAAGTAGGTTTTCTTTATGAGCAAAGTCAGCGACTGAGTAGCTATGTGGCGACTACTTATCAGGGGCAGTTGGAACATCTTTGGGAAAATTCTTCTCGTAAAAGCTCTAATAAAGCCGCTGTTTTTCTCCATCAGGATAGCAAGAAATGGTACGGAGCTTTTTTGACGACCGACTGGTCTAAGTTTGAAAAGGAGCGCAGTGGTCTGATTGAGGTTCTAAATGTCAAGAGTGACCGAGTTGCGGAACTTATTCAGCAAAAGGGAATTTATCCTGCCTTTCATATGAATAAAAAATACTGGCTCAGCCTGCCTTTGGATGGAACCTTGTCGGATCAGAAACTTTTTGATTTGCTGGATACCAGCTTTGCCTTGACTAAGAAAAAGCGAGCATAGTTTGCCTGAGTTTCATTTTTGTCTGAAATAGCGTATAATAGAGATAGTGAGAAACGGACAGCCGGATTAAGGGCTGTCCGTCCTTTGTTTGGAATGAGGAAACGAAATGAATCTTATTAGAAAATTGGACTGGTTTTTTAAACTGGAAAAGCGGCGTTATATGATTGGCATTTTAGCCTTGTCTCTGGTTAGTGTGTTTAATCTGATTCCACCACGGGTCATTGGGCAAGTCATAGATAGAATTGCTGGGCGGAGTCTGACTGCTGGAGAACTTGCTTATAATCTTCTCCTTTTGATTTTGTCCGCTTTTATCATGTATGCTTTGCGGTATGTCTGGCGGCTCTACATCTTTGGCACAGCAAATAATCTGGGACGCATTTTACGTTTTCGGCTTTTTGAGCATTTTACGCAAATGTCGCCAAGTTTTTATCAAAAATACCGAACGGGTGACCTCATGGCTCATGCGACCAATGATATCAATGCGGTAGTAGGCGTGGCTGGCGGTGGTGTTATGTCAGCGGTAGATGCTTCTATTACGGCCTTGGTGACTCTCATCACCATGTTTTTGGTCTTGGACTGGCGGTTGACCCTGATTGCCATTCTCCCTCTGCCCTTTCTATCCTGGGGGACCAGTTTGATTGGTCGGAAGAATCACGAGAGCTTTAAAGCCGCTCAGGAGGCTTTTTCAGATCTCAACAATAAAGTTCAGGAAAGCGTAGCGGGGGTTAAAGTGACTAAGTCCTTTGGCTATCAGAATGCGGAGACGGAGTCTTTTGCGGCCATCAACCAAGAAGTCTACCAAAAGAACATCTTGGCTGCTAAGTACAATTCCCTGTTTGACCCGATGGTGCTAATTTTTGTCGGCTTATCCTATGTTCTGACCCTGATTTTTGGGGGAATATTTATCTCTCAAGGTCAATTTACAGTCGGTGAGCTGGTTACTTTTATGACTTATCTGGATATGCTGGTTTGGCCACTGCAAGCGATGGGTTATCTAGTGAATATCAGCCAGCGGGGAGCCGTTTCCTATGAACGGATTGAGAGCTTGCTGGCTGAGGAGTCGGATGTAGAGGAAGCCCAGCAGCCACTTGCTAGTATTCAAAATGGCCGACTGGACTATGAGATAGATTACTTTGCTTATGAGAATGAAGCCACTTTGAAGGATATTCACTTTACATTAGAAAAAGGGCAGACCTTGGGGATTGTCGGACCGACTGGATCTGGGAAGACCACCTTGTTGCGCCTCTTGCTTCGGGAGCAGGATATTCAGGAAGGAGTAATTTATCTGAATGGCCACGATATCCGAGAGTATGCTCTTAAGGATCTGCGTGGTCTGATTGGTTATGTGCCTCAGGATCAGATACTCTTTGCCCTGTCCATTCGGGACAATATCCGCTTTGCCAATCCAGAACTATCAGAAGAGCAAGTCATCCGAGCAGCCCAGCTGTGTGGTGTTTATGAGGATATTAAGGCTATGCCAGATGGTTTGGATACGCTGCTTGGTGAGCGTGGCGTCTCGCTTTCTGGCGGTCAAAAGCAGCGTTTGGCTATGAGTAGAGCCCTCATCACCAATCCAGAAATTTTGATTTTGGATGATTCCTTGTCGGCAGTGGATGCCAAGACCGAACATATGATTTTAGAAAATCTCAAGCAGGAACGAGCTGACAAGACGACCATTATCACTGCCCATCGTCTATCAGCCATTGTCCATGCGGATTTGATTTTAGTGCTGGAGAATGGCCACATCAAGGAACGAGGTAGCCACCAAGAACTTCTGGCAGCAGAGGGCTGGTATGCTCAAACCTATCAAAATCAACAACTATATGAACGCTTTGAGGAGGAGTCTGCAAAATGACAACACAATCAACTTTTAGACGCCTCCTAGGTTATATGTGGCGCTACAAATGGATTAGCCTGCTGGCTCTAGCCTTTATTTTCGCAACGACTCTGGTGACAACGGCCTTGCCGCTCTTGGCTCGGTCTTATATTGACCAGTTTGTCAGCCGAGAAGCAGCCTCAAGTGGTCTCTATTTGCTGGGAATTTACTATGGTCTCTTTCTTTTGCGGGTGCTCCTTACTTTTCTGGGGCAGTATGCCTTTGCACGGGTGGCTTATAGCATTGTCCGCGATCTCCGGCAGGAAACTTTTGCGAATATACAGCAATTACGTATGGCTTACTTTGACCAGACTGCAGCAGGGGCCATCGTTTCCCGCTTGACCAACGATACCCAGTCAGTGGCTGATATGTTTAGCAGTATTTTTTCTAACTTCCTCAGCTCCATGCTTATTTTGGTGGTGACAATTGCTACCATGCTGGCTCTGAATTGGCGGCTGACTCTGCTGATTGTCCTCTTTTTGCCCATCATGCTTGGCTCGATTATCTTGTATCAGCGGCTGTCCAATCGCTTGCTCAAGCAAGTTCGAGCTAAACTAAGCGACCTCAATGTCAAACTTTCTGAGAGCATTGAAGGGATGCGGATCATCCAAGCTTTTAGTCAGGAAAAGCGGCTAATCGAAGAATTTGAAGCAATCAATGGAGAACATCTGGACTTTAGCAATCGCTATCTGAATGTGAACAGCCTCTTTCTGCGCCCTGCTATGTCCTTGCTGAAAATCTTGGCTTATGCTCTTATTCTGACTTATTTTGGCTTGAGCTGGCAAGTAGCTGGAGTGACTGCGGGTGCCATGTATGCCTTTATCCAGTATGTCAACCAGCTTTTCAATCCCTTGATCGATGTCATGCAAAATTACTCTGTTCTTCAGACATCCATGGTGGCTGCAGATCGTGTTTTTGAACTGATGGATCGTCGAGACTTTGAGCCTGAGCAAGCAGAAGAGGGACCTGAGATTCAGGCAGGAAATATTGACTTTCAGCACGTAAGCTTTTCCTATGACGGAAAAAGAGAGATTCTAAAGGCTATTTCTTTTAGTGTCAAGCAAGGTGAGACGATTGCCTTTGTCGGGTCAACAGGTTCGGGAAAATCTTCTATTATCAACCTTTTCCTGCGTTTTTATGAATTTGAGAAAGGCAAGATTCTTATCGATGGCAGAGACATCAGAGACTATAGTCAAGCAGAGTTACGCCGCAATATCGGTCTTGTTTTGCAGGATCCCTTCCTCTACCACGGCACCATTGCCTCCAATATTCGCATGTATCAGGAGAGTCTGTCACAAGCAGAGGTAGAGGAAGCAGCACGATTCGTCGATGCCCATGACTTTATCAGCCAACTACCTCAGGGATATGATGATCCGGTTACTGAGCGCGGCTCCACCTTCTCTAGTGGCCAACGACAGCTTTTGGCTTTTGCCAGAACCATCGCAACCAAGCCTAAAATCTTGATTTTGGATGAAGCCACTGCCAATATCGATTCAGAAACTGAGGAGCTGATCCAGCATTCCCTCCGGAAAATGCGCCAGGGTCGAACAACTATTGCCATCGCCCATCGCCTGTCCACGATTCAGGATGCCAATTGCATCTACGTTTTAGATAAAGGGCGCATTATTGAGTCTGGTAGCCATGAAGAGCTTCTAGCACAAAATGGGACCTATAAGAAAATGTATCAGTTACAGGCAGGGATGATGGATGCTTGATAGAGTAAGAGAAATTCAAAAAGTTGTAGGACAATAAGTCTACAACTTTTTTAGATAGTCTTTCAATTTTTCCAGATTTTCTTTCAAATCATCAAACCGTAGCTTAGCATAGTGGTAGGGGCAAGTCTGAATGTAGCTGCTTTCAAAAAAGTCCAGCGGCAGCTTGCTATGTTTGAGGGAGCTGACTGATGGGAGGGATTGAAGGTCAAAAATCACGCCATCGGTTGTCAACTGGTGGGGTAGAGGGAAATGAAGGTCGTCCAAGAGGAATTGTGCCTTATTCTTTTCAACTTCCAGTTGGTTCAATAATGCCAGACGATTCTTTTCAAACATCAGATTGTCAATGTAGAGGGATAGAGCCTTTTGCATGATGAGGTTACTGTCGTAGTCAACCGCTTTTTTATAGGACAGAAAGGTTTCTCGAATCTTAGGTGGCAGAGCCAAAGCAGTGATGCGCAAGGCGGGAAAAAGGCTGGTGGAAAAAGACTTGATATAGAGAACATGTTGGCTGTCATCTAGATAGTAAAAAGGCAGTTCTCGCTTGCTATCAAAGTCGGCCAGATAGTCGTCTTCAACAATATAAACATCATAATGCTCAGCAAGGGCAAGGATTTCTTCCTTTTCCTGACGGCTGTAGGAATGTCCTAGTGGATAGTGGAAACGGGGAATCGTATAGAAAAACTTGATTTGCCCTGTTTGAAAAATCCTCTCTAATTCTTTCAGGTCAATCCCAGTCGGTTTACGCTCAATGGTCTCATAAGGTAGTTTCTGGTTTAGCAGTAAGTCGTTAATCCGATGGTAGGTGGGCTGCTCGACCAGAATGGTCTCTTTACCATTGGGGAAGTCAATCTGAGAGAGAATGTAGAGGGCTTGTTGGGTACCGGAAGTCAGAATCAGATTGTCTGCAGAAGTGTAAACTGCGGAGTCCAAGAGCAAGCGCTGGACTGACTGTCGCAGCTCCTCCAGCCCTTCTTGCTGGGAGTAGTAGTTAAAAAGATAGTTTTCTCGACCAATCAGCGTTTCATTGACACAAAGGCGGAAGTCTTCATAGGCTTGATGGCGGTCGTCTGTCACAGCCAGCTCGATATCTTCCTTTTTGTTTTGGTCATTTTCCAAGACATAGTAGCCACTCTTAGGTACAGCATAGATGTACTTCTGATAACGAAGCTCAATTAGAGCCTTCTGGGCAGTATCCTTGCTGCAATGGTAGCGGTCTGTCAGCTTGCGGACGGAGGGAATCTTTTGACCCGTACTAAGCTTTCCCTTTTCAATGTCCCTAATAATTTTATCCATGATAACTTGGTATTTTGTTTTTGCTGCCATTCTGTCCCCCTACAGATTCCTTTCTCTTATTTTACCTTATTTCTAGGAAGCTGACAAAGTTTCTTGTTCATTCAAAATATAAAAACCAGCCTTGAATTTCCTTCAAAACTGGTTCAATCTAGAATATTTGCCTTGTGCTTATTCTTGCAGAAAGCCCAATGTAGCTAAGGCTTCCTCGATATAGTCTAGGTCCTGCTGAGAGTCCGCTTCGATTAGATGGTAGTGAACTCCATTTGTTAGCTCGGATAAGGCACGAAAATCGCTCTCTGAGACTTGCTCTAAAAATTGCTGCACATCGCGACGGCAGGTCAATTTCAAATAGGTCTGGATTTCCCCATAGACAGGATGCTCAATCATGATATTTTGCACCCGTCCGCCATTATCAACGATAGCCAAAAGTTCGGCTTCGATATCGTCCGCCTTGTGTTTGAGTTTAAAGAGCCTATGACAATGAGCGGGTTCATTGCTTGCTTTATAGAGATAGCCCCTATTGGTACTGATAATCGGAGCACCATCAGCCCGCAGCAGGGCAATATCCTGAACGATAATCTGGCGAGTGACATGAAATTGTTCCGCCAAAAATTGTCCGTTTAAAGGTTGCCGAGCTTCTTTTAAAAGCTCTAATACATCATTTCTTCGTTTTTTTGTCATATCTTCATTGTAAATCAAATCTCTAGAAGATTCAAGGTTTAGCGAATCTTTTTCAGAGCCTGATAGACAAATTTTGCAATGACAAAGTCGACCATGCTGTGAACAATTGTGCCAAATCCAACTAAACCGAAGAGGATATAGAAGGCATTCGCCGGATAGGCTGTTGTCGTATAAAAGAGAATGCAGACCACTACCTCACCAAAGGCATGAATCAGGGCCAGCACAAAATTAAAGATCCAAGTCTTTTTCTGACTGTCCAGTGTTTCAGGATGCTTTTGCAGATAAAGAGCTCCGATAGTACCGAAGAGTAGGTGAGACAGGGCTCTCAGGGTAATGATGAAAGGAAGACCTGACATGAAAAATCCTATGGTAGAGCCGAGGACGACAATCACTGTCATGAGTGGTGAGATGAACATGGCCAGAAAGATTGCAACGTGGCTGGCTAAAGTGAAGGAAGCAGGCGGAATGACAATCTTAATCGGCATGACCAGCGGGATAACGATGGCTAGGGCAGTCAAGAAAGCGGTCAGTGTCATAAACTGATTTTTGGATGTTGGTTTCATAATAAACTCCTTTTAACTTCTGTATATACACTAGAATAGTACATTGTTTTGTCATAAAAGTCAAGAAAGTTTTTTGAAAACAAGTGATTTTCTTTGCCTATTTGTCAAATAAGATAAAATATCGTATAATAAGACGGTAAAATATGGTTGTCATTCGGTTCTTATTCTTTTCTGAATGTCTGCCCACTTATAAGGAGAAATGAATTAATGAATAATTTACCAAATTGCCCAAAATGTAACTCAGAATACGTTTATGAAGATGGTGTCCTCTTGGTTTGTCCAGAATGTGCTTATGAATGGGATCCAGCAGAAGTTGCAGCAGGAGAAGCTGGTCCAGTAGCCATTGATGCGAACGGAAACCAGTTGTCTGATGGGGATACAGTTACCTTAATCAAGGACTTGAAAGTAAAGGGTGCTCCTAAGGATCTCAAACAAGGAACGCGCGTAAAAAATATCCGCATCGTCGAAGGCGACCACAATATTGACTGTAAGATTGACGGATTTGGCGCTATGAAGCTCAAGTCAGAATTTGTCAAGAAAATCTGAGAAGCGTTATGAATAAAAAAGTAATTCTTTCTTATCGCCTTCTTCTTCTGGTTTTGGCTTTTGTAGGGGTCTATCTGGAAATTGCTAAACTTGGCGTGGGAATGCTGATGTACTACACGGTCTTGTCTAATCTTCTGGTTCTATTATTCACCGCCTATCTCATTTTTAGAATGTGGACGGACAATAACTGGGAGAGTTCCAAGCTGTTGCGCGTGAAGGGCGGCGTGACAATGTGCATCATGATTACCTGCGTGGTCTATCACTTGCTCCTAGCTCCGATTGCGACCGATTTTTATCGTTTGGAAAATTTCCTTTGCCATTATATTGTGCCACTCATGTTTTTCTTTGATACTCTTGTATTTGATAAAAATCGGCAGTATCGTTGGTTCGATCCCATTTCTTGGACAAGTGTTCCGCTGATTTACATGATTTTTGCCCTTATTAATGGCTTTTTCTTGAAAATTGATATTCCGAATGCTAAGGATAAACCCTTTCCCTACTTTTTCCTTAATGTCTATAAGCACGGTTGGCCTTATGTTATCAAGATGTGCTTGATTATCTTTGTGGCCTATCTGGTCTTTGGTTTTATTTTTTACGGAATCAAATCTATCTCATTTTCAAAGAAGAAAGCTTAGATTCTTATAATAGGAATAAAAAACAGATGTTCTCTGTTTTTTATTTTGTTGAAATGGATTAGCAATTTATCGTGAAAAAGTTCATTTTTTTCTTGAAATGGAATTGAAATTGTGGTATAGTTATAAACAATTAAATAGTCCTTTAATTCTATCCAGAGAGATAGGCAAGGAGCAAAGTAAAAATGATAGGTGGAGTGTGACAAGTGCGTCTTGTTTCAGCCTGTCTCTATTTTCTGAGGTCTCCTTGCAAAAGGAGGCTTTTTTAATGTTTTTAGGAGGTTTAGATGAAGACAAAGGAAGTTGTCGATGAGATCACTATGAATCGTGCCATCACGCGAATCACCTATGAAATCATCGAGCGCAACAAGGATTTAAGCCAAATCGTTTTGGCAGGCATTAAGACCAGAGGGGTCTTCATTGCCAAACGCATCCAGCAACGACTGGCTCAGCTTGAGAAAATTGAGATTCCAGTTTGCGAAGTGGATACAAAGCCCTTCCGAGACGATATCAAGGTCAAGGAAGACACGACAGTGATTCCAGTTGACATTACTGATCGCGAAGTGATTATCGTTGACGATGTGCTCTATACAGGCCGGACTATCCGCGCAGCCATTGATAATCTTGTCAGCAATGGACGGCCATCACGCGTCAGCCTCGCTGTTCTAGTGGACCGCGGGCACCGTGAGTTGCCGATTCGGGCAGACTATGTTGGCAAAAATATTCCAACGAGCCACCTTGAAGAGATTATTGTTGAAATGACTGAAAAAGATGGTCAGGACCGAGTTCTGATTGTAGAGGAGGAGACAAGATGAGTCAAGAAGTTAAATACGATGTCCATGATATGCCAAAACCTGGCTTGCTCTTAGGACTTTCATTCCAGCATTTATTCGCCATGTTTGGGGCGACGGTGTTGGTTCCGATTCTGGTGGGAATTGACCCAGCGGTAGCCCTGTTTTCAAGTGGTTTGGGAACGCTGGCTCACTTAACAGTGACCAAGTACAAAATCCCCGCTTATATGGGTTCCAGCTTTGCTTATATCGCTGCCATGCAAATCCTAATGAAAACAGATGGGATTGCTGCGGTTGCGCAAGGTGCTATCACGGGTGGTTTGGTCTACTTCATCGTAGCCCTCATCGTGAAATTCGCAGGGAACGCTTGGATTGATAAGATTTTGCCACCAGTAGTGGTAGGGCCAATCATCATGGTGATTGGTCTGAGTCTAGCGGGTACAGCCGTTGGCGATGTGATGTATAAGACCGTTGGAGATCAGAAGGTCTACGACATCACCTACTTTGCTATCGGGATGGTAACCCTCCTCTGTGTCATTCTCTTTAACATCTACGGTAAGAAAATCGTTGGTATTATTCCAGTACTGCTAGGCTTGATTGTTGGCTATATCTTCGCTCTGATCGTCGGAGCGGTGACAGGTCAGGAGATTATCTCTTTTGCTAACGTGACAAAAGCTTCTTGGTTCCACGTTCCGCCGATGAATCTTCCGTTTATAGATTATGATTTCAAATTATATCCAAGTGCAATTCTAACAATGGCACCGATCGCCTTTGTAACAATGACAGAGCACTTTGGGCATGTAATGGTTCTGAATAGCTTGACAGGCAAAGATTTCTTTAAAGAGCCTGGTTTGGATAAGACTTTAGCTGGAGATGGTCTGGCTCAGGTTATCGCGGGTATCTTTGGTGCTCCACCAGTGACTAGCTACGGTGAAAATATCGGGGTGATGGCACTCAATAAAATCTACAGTGTTTATGTAATTGCTGGTGCTGCTGTATTGGCGATTATCATGAGTTTTGTTGGGAAAGTATCCGCCCTGCTCCAATCAATTCCAAGTCCAGTTTTGGGAGGTATTTCCATCGCCCTCTTCGGGGTAATTGCTTCTAGCGGTTTGAAAATTCTGATTGAAGCCCAAACCAATTTTGACAACAAAAAGAACCTGCTGATTGCCAGTGTCGTTCTGGTATCTGGTATCGGTGGTCTGACCTTGCAACTATCAGGTCTGCAAGTTTCAGGAGTTGCCTTGTCAACTGTTCTCGGAATTGCCCTCTACCTCATCCTGCCAGAACCTAAAAATTAGGCTGACGAGATTGCTACATTTGTCCAAAGTTTTTAATAAAAAAGGAGTATAACATCATGTCATCAAATCAAATCGCACTTAAAAATCTTGTATCTATGGAACACCTTACGAACGAAGAAGTAATGGCTTTGATCAAGCGCGGGATTGAATTTAAAAACGGCGCAAAGGTTCATTATGATGAGCAGCATATCGTTGCAAATCTCTTCTTTGAATCTTCAACTCGGACTCACAAGGCTTTTGAAGTAGCAGAATTAAAACTTGGATGCGACCTGCTTGACTTTGACGTCAAGACAAGCTCAGTCAACAAGGGAGAAACCTTGTACGACACGATTTTGACTATGTCAGCTCTCGGTGTAGATGTCTGTGTCATCCGTCACCCTGAGGTCGATTACTATAAAGAATTGATCGAAAGCCCAACGATTACAACTTCTATCGTAAATGGTGGTGATGGCTCTGGTCAGCACCCAAGCCAAAGTTTGCTTGACTTGATGACAATTTACCAAGAATTCGGTCATTTTGATGGTTTGAAAGTAGCTATCGCTGGTGACCTTGATCACTCACGTGTAGCCAAATCTAATATGCAAATCTTGAAACGTCTTGGTGCGGAGCTCTTCTTTGCTGGTCCAGATGAGTGGAGAAGTGAGGAATTTGCTGACTATGGTAAGTTCGTAACGATTGACGAAGTGATTGACCAAGTGGACGTGATGATGTTCCTGCGCGTGCAGCACGAACGCCATGACTACAACTCCATTTTCTCTAAGGAGAATTATCATAAACTCCACGGTTTGACGCAAGAACGCTATGATCGTATGAAGGATACTGCTATCTTGATGCACCCAGCGCCTGTTAATCGCGATGTAGAAATTGCAGATCATTTGGTTGAGGCTCCAAAATCTCGAATTGTAGAACAAATGACAAATGGCGTCTTTGTCAGAATGGCAATCATTGAGTCTGTTCTCAAGGGACGCAACTAATCTCAGAATGTAGCTTGTGAGTAGGCTTGGACTCAAGAAGAGTCTGCCTACTCCTTTTTTAAACTTAACCTTAAAGACCTATAAAAGACAAAGTTAAACTAAAAGAACTACTCGAAATTAAATTTTCTGAGTAGTTCTTTTGATTTATGCATTGCTGGATTTTGCAAAGATTCTTGGGATGACTTTTTTGAGTTGTGGGATGAAGACGAGGCTGACCCCAATAACGATGAGGCGGTCTGCATAGTCGGTTAGCGCTTGGACGATGATGGTGCTGGTGACCAAATCTAAGCCTAAACCGTGTAAACCTTGAACGATAATACTAGATCCGCTTGGGGTAATTCCGTTGAAGACTATCACAGTGATCAGAGAGGCCAAAGCAGTAGCTGGCAGAGAGACTAGAACCGTTTTCCAGAGGAGGTTTAGTCTTGGTTTTGAATCAGCAGTGAAAAAGACCGAGACAAGCAGAGCCAAAAGAATGGCTACTGGAGAGAAATAAATAGCAGAAATGTCCGTTGTAAAAGCGCTAATAAGAGCACTGGCAACCGCAGTTCCTACTCCGAAAATAGGTCCTAAAATGAGGCTGGCTAATATCGTTCCAAAAGTATCCAAATAAACAGGAAGTTTTAGAAAAAGGGCGATGTTGGCACCAATATAGTTTAGAGCGATGCAGATAGCTGTAAATGTAATGGTAAATGGTGTTGTTTTTTTCATAGTTTTATCCTAAATTTAAAGTTTCTAGATCTTGGCAGATGATTTCCTTTGAAGTGTTGAGTATCACGGAGAGAAAATCCTGAAAGAAGAGGTGGGTGTTTACTTGAGTCAGCACCTTAGCATTGGCTTGCTTACCATAAAAATGATAGGCATCAACCAGCGTTTGTCCCATGGCAATGCCTTCCGTTGCGAGATCGACGAAGGAGTCAAATCCTTGACAAAGGTCCTTATGCAGAAAATGGGCAACGGCCAATGGGTCATTGATGACACAGCCGATGATATGTTCATACTTCCAATGAAAATCCCAGTAAAAACGAGTGATTTTTCCGACAAAGTCAGCGACTTCAGGATTGATAAAACGCATATATTCCAAGAGATTAGGCGTCAAGACAATCTTTCGCGTGACATCTAGACCGACCATTTCAATCTTTTTTCCAAGTTTTTCATAGGTTTCTCGGGCTGCATGCGGATCGCACCAGTAGTTGTACTCCGCTACGGGCGAGCAGTTGCCATGCGATTTGTAGCTGCCGCCCATGCTGACAAATCGGTTTAGATGCTGCCCAAGGTTAGGATTTTTCCTAAGAGCCAAGGCAATATTGGTCAAAGGCCCCAGTGCTATGATGGAAGTATCTTTATTTTTCTGGAAATAGTCTGCCAGATAGTCATAAGCTGCTTGTGGCTGGGCTTGGGTGGAACTGCTTCTTGCTATCCCGCTTTCTCCCAATCCATCCATGCCGTGGGTATCCTGAGCAGAGACGAAGTCACGAACCAAGGGCTTGTCGGCTCCTACATAGACTGGGATATCCAGCCGATTCAGCCTTTCCAGGATTTTAAATGCATTTTCAAGACCAAGTTCTACTGGGACATTTCCAGCGACTATGGTCAAAGCGACGACCTCTAAGTCAGGGTGTTGCAGGGCATAGAGCAGGGCTAGGCTGTCGTCTATGCCAGGATCGCAGTCAATAATAACTTTTCTTTTCATAGGTCCTCCTTTTAAGAAATAAAATAAGGCTGAAACCTCAGTCTCAACCTCTCAGTTAGTTCTGCCAAAGTGGCAGGACACCAGAAAAAAACTATGCGCAATTACATTACTTTAGAATATAAGGGTACTTAGTTTTTTATACTGGGAAGTTTGCGAACCAGTCCAAAACAAGTGTTTTGAATTATGTATTTACTATCATAAAGAAAAATTTCCTAAAAGTCAATGGGAAGGAGGACAAGAATAGTCAGGCTTTTGACTTTATGATATAATAAGTAAGATAAAAGAAATGAGGAGAATACAATGGCAAAAATAGTACAAACAGATAAAGCACCAGCAGCAATCGGACCTTATGTCCAAGGAAAAATCGTTGGCAACCTTTTATTTGCAAGTGGTCAGATTCCTTTGTCACCAGAGACAGGAGAAATTGTAGGTGCAACGATTGAGGAGCAGACCCAGCAGGTTTTGAAAAATGTCGGAGCCATTTTAGAAGCAGCTGGTACAGATTTTGACCATGTGGTCAAGGCAACCTGTTTCCTAAGCGACATCAATGATTTTGTGCCATTTAATGAAGTCTACAAAACAGCCTTTAAGAGCGAGTTTCCAGCTCGTTCGGCAGTAGAAGTGGCTCGCTTACCTCGTGATGTTAAAATCGAAGTTGAAGTCATTGCCGAGATTGTGTAATAAATGCTTGGGGCTGGGAAGTTTCCCGTCCCTTTTTAGAAATAAAATGTTAAATGAAGGGAGAAAGAATGGCTGAACACAAGATTCAATTAGTGATTGTGACAGGAATGAGCGGTGCTGGAAAGACCGTTGCTATCCAGTCTTTTGAGGATTTGGGCTATTTTACCATTGATAATATGCCACCGACCCTAGTACCAAAGTTTTTGCAGCTGGTCGAAGGAACCACGGATAATGACAAACTGGCTCTGGTTGTTGATATGCGGAGTCGCTCCTTCTTTTTGGAGATTCAGGATATTCTGGATGAGCTGGAAAGAAGTACGGAAATTGATTTTAAAATTCTATTTTTGGATGCGGCTGACAAGGAATTGGTGGCTCGCTATAAAGAAACACGACGCAGCCATCCGCTGGCAGCTGATGGACGGATTTTAGATGGAATAAAGCTGGAGCGTGAACTCTTGGCGCCTCTGAAGAACCTAAGTCAAAATGTCGTAGATACGACGGATTTGACGCCACGAGAGCTCAGAAAGACTATCTCTGAGCAGTTTTCAAATCCGAACGAGATGCACAGTTTCCGCATTGAGGTTATGAGTTTTGGTTTCAAATATGGCCTGCCTCTGGATGCGGACTTGGTTTTTGATGTGCGTTTTCTGCCAAATCCCTACTATAAGCCTGAGCTGCGCAATCAAACAGGCTTGGACAAGGATGTCTTTGACTATGTTATGAATCATACGGAGTCAGAAGAATTTTACCAGCATTTACTGGGTCTGATTGAGCCGATTTTGCCGGGCTATCAAAAGGAAGGAAAGTCTGTGCTGACTATCGCAGTTGGCTGTACAGGTGGACAACATCGCAGTGTGGCCTTTGCACAGCGTTTGGCGGATGATTTAGCGAAAAACTGGCCAGTTAATGCCAGTCATCGCGACAAAAATCGTCGGAAGGAAACGGTGAACCGCTCATGAGAAAACCTAGAATTACAGTTATCGGAGGCGGTACAGGAATTTCAGTTATTTTAAACAGCCTGCGGAAAAAGGATGTGGAGATCACAGCCATTGTCACAGTAGCAGATGATGGCGGCAGTTCTGGTGAGCTGCGGAAAAACATCCAGCAGCTGACGCCGCCAGGTGACTTGCGAAATGTTTTGGTGGCCATGTCCGACATGCCAAAGTTTTATGAGAAGGTCTTCCAGTATCGCTTTGCCAAAGGAGACGGTGTTCTAGCAGGTCATCCCCTTGGGAATCTGATTATTGCAGGCATTTCCGAAATGCAGGGCTCTACCTATAACGCCATGCAGCTTCTGACCAAGTTTTTCCATACAACAGGTAAAATCTACCCTTCAAGCGACACACCACTGACTCTGCATGCTGTTTTTGCGGATGGAACGGAAGTTGTCGGTGAAAGCAATCTGGCCAGTAAGACTGGCATGATTGAGCGGGTTTATGTGACCAATACCTATGATGATGAAAAGCCTGTTGCCAGTAGAAAGGTGGTCCAGAGCATTTTGGATAGCGATATGGTGGTGCTGGGACCGGGTTCTCTCTTTACCTCCATCTTGCCAAACCTCGTAATCGAAGAAATCGGCCAAGCTATTTTAGATACTAAGGCAGAAGTAGCCTATGTTTGCAATATTATGACTCAACGTGGCGAAACCGAGCACTTTTCAGATAGCGACCACGTTCAAGTATTGCATCGTCATCTGGGCAAAAAGTTCATTGATACTGTTTTGGTCAATATCGAGCCAGTCCCGCGCGAGTATATGAATAGCAATAAATTTGATGAATATCTGGTTCAAGTTGAGCATAATTTTCGAGGGCTGCAAGAGCAAGTTCCGCGAGTCATTTCCTCGAATTTTCTTCGTTTGGAAAATGGCGGAGCTTTCCATGACGGCGAGTTGCTTGTTGACGAATTGATGCAGATTATACAGGTGCGCAAATGAGTTTTACAGTGAAGGTAAAAGAAGAGCTTTTAAGCTTATCTGTAAAAGACAAAAACGAGTTGGCTGCCATCATCAAGATGGCTGGTAGCTTGGGAATTTCTTCGTCTGGCCTTACCTTATCCATTTCAACAGAAAATGCTAAGATTGCCCGCCATCTCTATGAGCTGTTGTTGGATCTTTATCAGGTCAAGTCAGAAATCCGTCACCATCAGAAGACCAATCTGCGCAAGAATCGCGTTTATACAGTATTTCTGGATCAGAAAGTTGAAGAAATCCTTTCTGATCTGCACTTGGCTGACTCCTTTTTTGGTATCGAGGCAGGGATTGACCAGGCTATTCTGTCAGATGACGAAGCCAGTCGCTCCTATCTGAGGGGAGCCTTTCTGGCTAGTGGCAGCATGCGGGAGCCAGACTCAGGCAAGTACCAGCTGGAAATCCTGTCTGTTTATCTGGATCATGCTGAGGACTTGGCTGACTTGATGCGGCGTTTTCTGCTGGATGCCAAGACCATTGAGCGCAAGAAGGGGGCTGTTACTTATCTGCAGCGTGCTGAGGATATCATGGATTTTCTCATTGTCATCGGTGCTATGGAAGCCATGGCTGAATTTGAGTCTCTTAAGCTCATGCGGGAAGCGCGCAATGACCTCAACCGCGCTAATAATGCGGAGACAGCCAACATCGCCCGTACGGTCACAGCCAGTATGAAAACCATCAACAATATTGCCAAAATCAGCGATAATATTGGCATTGAGAGTCTACCTGTAGACCTGCAGGAGGTAGCCCAGCTTCGTATCCAACATCCAGACTATTCGATCCAGCAGCTAGCTGATAGTCTGAGCCGGCCACTGACTAAGAGCGGTGTCAATCATCGCTTGAGAAAAATCAATAAAATCGCAGATGAATTATAAAAGCTGCTGAGCTTGAGCTCGGCAGCTGTTTTTTATAGGCTGGTAGAATGTTTGGGTTGGACCTTTTGGTCGGGATAGATATGATTAATGGCATTGTTGACAGCAGTAGGTGCCTCACCTAGTCCAGTTGCAATCAGGTCAATCTTGCCCTCGTAGCTGCAGCAGTCTCCAGCCGCATAGATACCCGGCACAGAAGTTTCTTGCTTGCTGTTTACCAAAATCTTGTGACGGTTGAGCTCCAAGCCCCAATCTTTGAGATTGCCGACAGAGGATTTAAAACCGTAGTTGACAAAGAGATGATCCAGAGGCAGAAGCTGACTTTCCTCTCCCTTGACTTGGCTGATTTCCAAGTGGGTAATCTTGCCATTTTCGCCGACCAATCGACTGGGTACAAATGGCGTCTTAATCTCAACACTAGAAGCCTTGAGTTCTTCCACACTATGCTCTAAAGCCCGGAAATTATCCCGACGATGAACCAGACTGGTTTCCGCAATCTTTTCAAAAGCTAGCGCCCAGTCAACAGCCGAGTCTCCACCGCCCAGAACAACGACCTTTTTGCCAGCGTACTGGCTGATGTTTGAAACATGATAGTGAAGGTTGCTGTAGCTTTCAGCTTCGTCTAGCTCCAAAGCCCTCGGTTTGAAGGCGCCGCCTCCCATGGCGATGATAATGGTTTTGGTCTGATGCTGGGCTTGAGAAGTCGTAATAGTGAAGCCATCATCAGATTTAACGATATCCAGAACCGTTTCATTGAGGCAAATCTCAGTCTGGAAAGTCTCCAGCTGCACAATCAGACGCTGTGTCAGTTCTTCGCCAGTCAAATTAGTAAAGCCCGGTACATCCAGAATCTTCTTCTCTGGATAGAGAATGGCTGGCTGGCCGCCCAACTGAGGCAAGGAATCAATAATTTTCACCTTGACTTGGCGCAAGTGGGCGTAAAATGCAGCGAATAAACCAACTGGACCGCCGCCGACAATCGTAATATCATACAGTTCAGACATAATTTTCCTCAATCTTTTTAAAATAAACTAGCATTATTGTACCACAAAAAGGGATTGAAATGTAAGCAAATGTTTTAAAGGCATCTTAAAAGCCCCATCAGGGGCTTAAAATTAGATAGCAAATAAATCATTGAGGTTTTCAGCCAGCGTTGGGTGGGTGAAGATTTGCTTGCTCAAGTAGGTGTAAGGAATCTTATTATCCATGGCTACAGTCAGGATATTGATAATTTCCTGTGCTCCAGCTGAGAAGATAGTTGCTCCAACGATTTCCTTGGTTTCAGTGTTGACAACAGCCTTGAAGGCACCGCGTAAGTCAGCATTGACATGTCCACGAGGCATTGCTGCGACAGGAATCTCCTTCACTGCAATCGGCAATCCTTGCTCTTGGGCTTCCTTTTCTGTCAATCCGATTTGAGCTAAAGGCGGTGTGATGAACATGCTGGTAGGGACGTTTTTACGGTCTTCCAGTGTGTAGCTGCCATCGCCAGCCAGATAGCTATAAAGGATACGGAAGTCATCCAATGAGATATAAGTAAACTGCAGACCGCCATTGACATCGCCTGCTGCAAATACACCAGGTACAGATGTTTCCAAGTGCTTATCGACCTTAATCGCTCCGCGTTCTGTCAGCTCAATATCTGTATTTTCCAAGTGTAGTGGCTCAACATTCGGCTTGCGGCCAGTAGCATAGAGCAGGGCGTCAAAGCGGAATTCTCCATCTTCTGTCACAACCACAACTTCATCACCCTCATTTTTAACCTGTGTGGTACGTACATTTTGTAAGAGCTGGATTCCGTCTTCTTCCATGTATTGCTTAGCTAGAGCAGCGATAGAAGGCTCTACTCGAGGGAGAAAGGCAGGAGCAGCATCGAGCACAGTTACCTGGCTACCCAATTTGTTGTAGAGTCCAGCGAATTCTAGTCCGATGTTACCGCCACCCAGGACTCCCAAGCGTTTAGGAAGTTCCTTCAGATTTTGGATGCCAGTTGAGTCATAGACATGCTCGGTCTCAGTCAGTCCTGGAATCGGTAGGACGTTGGAAACAGCACCAGTATTGATGACAATAGTTTCAGCCGTCAGTTCCTCTTTTTCATCACCAGCTGTGATTTCGATGACCTTATTGGAAAGGAAATGAGCTTCCGCATCGATGATGTCGACACCAGCGCCACTGATTGCTGCGTAGTTCTTCCCGTTGAGACGGCTGGTCACAGCATTCTTTTCAGCCATAACTTGGTCAAAAGCCAGACCTTTTTCGGCTGCGACCAGCAGAGTTTTGGTTGGGATGCAGGCGATATTGATACAGGTTCCCCCGTACATAGCCTTGCTTCGCTCAATCAAAGCAACTTTTTTTCCTTGGGCCGCCATTTTGGCTGCCAATGTTTTACCGGCCTTACCAAAGCCGATGACAATTAAATCATAGGTTAACATAATTTACCTCCATTTTTCAAAAAGATTGTATCACATCTGATCAGAAAATGCTCATTTCTGCTACGCCTATTTTAAAAGAGTATCATAAAACATTTTAATACACTTTGTCCATTTTATTGGAACTAAATTTTAGCGCTTTTTCTTGCACTATGTTATACTTCTTTTCGTCATAAATTTCTATAAGGAGAAGAAAATGTCTGTTTTTACACTGATTTTGGCAAGTTTGGTTGCCTTGGAATTTTTTTATATTATGTACTTGGAGACCATGGCGACGACTTCGGCTACGACAGCACGGGTTTTCGGTATGTCACAAGAGGAGTTGGAGCAGCAGTCAGTCAATACTCTTTTCAAAAACCAAGGAGTTTATAACGGATTGATAGCTGTTTTGGTCTTGATTG
>CAURCE010000029.1:0-21558 GCA_963523365.1 uncultured Streptococcus sp. | reverse complement strand
TATAGATAGACAGTAGGCAATACAGTCTAACTTTCCTTACTATTTTATCAAATTTTACTGAAAATGCAAGCCTTTTACACATTTTTTGTCAATTATTCCTTATCGAGCTTATAGTAAGGCTGATTGGGAACGGAAGCACCGATACTCGAAGCATAAATCCACTCTTTTCCTTCTAATTGAGTGAAATTTTCAGCTTTTCCTGTCAAGATGACACCGGAGAAAGTCAATTGATCCCGATTTTCTGGTTCACGAATATCTAGCTGTCCAAATTTCTTGAGATAGGCATCAACATCATTATACATGTTGTACCCACTAAGACTTGGGAAAAGATTTTTATCTGCCTTTTTCAGATAATCCAAGAAAGTCTGCTGCTCTTTCTTAGCCTCTTTTGCCTTCTTCCTAAAATCTAAATCATAAGTAAAGAGAAGACTAGCGTTAGCTCCATAGGTGAACTGGGGATTGGAAAACAGTTCAATACCTTTTTCACCATCTTCTGACTGACTGCCAATCCAGTACCAGTTAATCTTGAGGTTGTTCGGTATCATCTTCTGGATTTCCTTATAGGTATAAGCTTTATCAAAAGTCAAAGCTACTTCCACCAATTGATTTGGCATTTCTTTGACAGAAGCCAACTCCTTAGGCATAGAATTACTATCCTTTGTCCCCTTGGCATTGATATTATAGAAGACCGGATATTTTTGACGCAGGGTTCGCGTATAGGTCCCTGAGAGAGACAGATAAGTCCCTTCCGCAGTCGTATCTTTAAAAGCACCTATGAGAGAATAGTTTCCCTCATAGGAAGGATAAGCCACCTTCACTCCATCTAAATCTTTGAAACGATCAGAATGTAAGGTTCCTGAAAACAAAGAATTTTGAGTGTAGTAAAGACTGTCATAGTCAACATTAGGGTAGGCGATTTCCGACATAACTTCGTACTCTTTCTGCAAATTTCGACCATTACTAGAGGCTAATTCTATCAATCCCTTTCCTAGTAAAAGCAATAAAGCTAAGGAGACAAGACTACTGATGGCAACTGTCTTCCAAAGTCGTTTTCTTTTACTTTTCTTCGCTAAAATTTCAAATGTTTCCATTTTTATATCCTTTCTTTTCCAATTTATGGCGGAGCTTAATTCGGCTACGCATGAGTTGTACTTTCACTTTACTTACAGAATACGACATAATTTGAGCGATTTCCTTTACTGTAAAATTTTGGAAATAATAAAGATCTAATAGCATTGCTTCCTTGGTAGGGAGTTCTTCTATCGTCGTCCTTAACAGCTCATAATGGTCGTTTTCAAATGGTTGAATCACATCTTGTTTGAAAAATTCCTTTTGCAAAATTTCTAGATAATGCTGATCGCGTCTATAGCGATCGATATAGCGGCGGATTGAAACCCGATACATCCAAGCTCGCATCTTCTCTGCTGGGATAACCAGATCAGTCTCTAACATTTTGACAAAAACATCCTGTACCACATCTTCTGCCTCGACCTTAGAAGCTCCTGACTTTTGCAAGTAGAAGACAATCTCTCGAGCAAAGCCGATCAAGATGTTTTCGTATTCATCTAGTTTGATAATCTCACCTCCCTACAACTTCTCTTAAAATCTCTAATTATTTGCACTTCTTTAAAAAGAATAACAAAAAAGCCTTTCTAATCCAAAGCTCGCAGCTGCTACTTTTCTATTCTTCCCCCTTTCTACTAGTATAACGAATAGAAAGTCATTTTGGTTACAAAAGTTTAAAAGACGACAAACAAACCCCAGATAGATTGAAACTATCTAGGGTTGATATCTTATAGATTTTATTGAGAGATTGACTCTGAGTTGTTGATTTGTTCAGAAGCAGTTCCCAGAGCCTGTTCTGCAGTTTCAGCTTGAGACTGATGAGCCTCTACTGAATGAACTGATTCAGCTGGTTCTGAAACTGATGCTGAGAATGCTGATTGAGTTGATTCTTGAGTTTGGGCTTGGCTAGCAGCAAACGGTTGAGTTGGCTGGTTCACTTGATTCTGACCAAAAGGTTGCTGAGGCTGACCAAATCCTTGATTTTGAACTGGTGCTTGTTGCTGAGCAAATGGTTGCTCTTGGTTAACAGGCTGACTAAACTGTTGGTTTTGAGCTGGCTGTTGAACTTGACCAAATTGTTGGTTTTGTGTCGGCTGTTGTTGTCCTTGGAATCCAGGCTGAGCAAACTGTTGGTTTTGAACTGGTTGTTGAGCTTGACCAAATTGCTGACCTTGGAATCCTTGTTGACCATAAGGAGCTCCTTTAACTTGCTGAGCTGGTTTGCTAGCTTGGCAAAGCAAGACAATTAAAGCAATACTACATGGCAAGCTGACTAAAGCAGCTAGGATATTCAACACTGGAATGAAGGAAGCTAGTGAAGGCCCTACAGTGAGAAAAATAAATGCCCAATGGAAGCCAGCATCACGAAGACGACGAACAGCGATGGCAAGATTAGGAACGATTGTTGCAAGCCAATAGATGGCAAGTAAGAACATGATGAACACAGCCAAACCAGCGCCAGCCGTAACTCCAGAGAAATCTGGTTCATAATCGTATAGTCCTGCATAATAAACTTCACTAAAAAGCGGAATGAGAAAACCAAAAACGGCAATCAACGAAAATGGTAGGGTAATCAAAAAATGACATAGGACAACCCACCAGTAATCCGAACGGCTTGAACGACCACTAAAGTCTGCATAACGAGTCCAAAATTTTTTATAAGCAGAAAACATAGAAATCTCCTCTAAATTTTTATTAACAGAATTCATTGTATCATAATTTTAGCTCGAAATCAAGGTAAGTTAATTCTAGCTTGCTCTCAGAGCAAGGAAACAGGGGTTACTTTACCGTTTCGATTTCCCATGAATCCCAGCCACTGAAGCGAATAGCTCCTTGTTCATCTGTTCGGAAAATCTGTGTCTGAATATTCTCAAATCTGTCCAGAGTTTCCCGGTGAGGATGCTTGTAGCGGTTATTCTTACCGGCAGAGATAAGGGCAATTTTGGGCTGAAGCTGATGTAAAAATTCTGGGCTAGAGGATCCTTTAGAACCGTGGTGTCCTGCCTTTAAAACATCCACCTTGAGTTGCGGAAAACGCCGCATCAAGGTAGCTTCGCCTTTCTCCTCTAAGTCTCCCGTAAACAAAAAACTGGTTCCAAAAAATTGCCCATACAAGACGACAGAGTCGTCATTACTACCGTCGCCCGTCTCCTCAGGATAAAGAACCTGCAAAGCTCCATCAAAAATTGGAAGGCTATCTCCTACTTCTACCGCATGAACTCCCGTCTGCATCCGCTCCAGTTTCTCCACAAAATCTGACTGGGTCAAACTTCCCTTAGATACGTAAATTTCCTTTATAGAAAAATGCTTGGCCATCTCCAACATATCACCCATGTGATCGGCATCTGTGTGGGTCAAAACCAGTACATCCAAGCGACTCACTCCCCGACTTTTCAGATAGGGAATCAAGGTCTCTTCTGCATTTGTCGAAGAAACCCGTTTCTGCCATGCTTCTTTCTTGCCAATCTCCACTCGACCACCCACATCAATCAGAACAGATTTCCCCCGCCAATCACGTAAGAAAATGCTGTCTCCCTGCCCAATATCAATAACTGTAATTTCATTTTGTAGAGGATGCTTTGTGAGAAAAAATAGCAGAGCAAGAACCAAGCTAAGTAAGGTCACAACTTTCTTCTGTCTGCGAAAATCATAGAGCAAGCCAAGAGTGATAAGCAGGCCTAGCATCATCCAGATAGATGGCTGACCAAAAACCACTGGTCGAGAAGAAATAGAGGCTGTCCAACGAATTAGCCCTTCCAACAGTTCAAATAAAACATTGACCTGAGTGATTTTCAAAAGAGGTGCTAGGGCAAAAATAAAGGTCAGGGCTGGAAGCATAAAAAGATCAAAAACGACTGAGAATAGAAAGGTCAGCAGAATAGACCATGGCTGAAATTCAGAAAAATAGAAAATCAGAATCGGCAAAATTCCCAGTGAAATAGTCAAGCTTTCTGCCAGCACCTTTCTCATAGGAGGCAAATGTTCAAAATCCATGACAGAGATGACAAAAGCATAGGCACAGGAAAGAACGCCACCCGTCGTCAAGAGAAAATTTGGCATGAACATGGCTAATAGCATGATTGTCAAAGCAAAGTTGTCCAGCTTAGTCACACCAAACTGCGAGAGCAGCTTTTGCACTAAACTCCTCACGACTGATACTGAAAAGCCCGTCAAACCTGCATAGATAAAGGAAAAAGGGAGCTGTATCCAATCGACAGTTTCTCTTTTTAAACCAGATTTGAGGAGAATCCTGCGAAAACCATCCATGAAATAGCCGACCTGCATGCCAGATAGGGCAAAGAGGTGGATAATCCCCAGACTGGAATAAAGTTCATTCATCTCAGCAAAATCTGTGTCCAAATCACCAAACAAAAGTCCAGTCATATAGTGGCTCATGGGGCTAGGAAAATTTTCCTTGATATAAACCAAGGCTTTTCTCCGCCAAACCGAAAGCCAGTCCCAAGGATTAAGACTGCTAAATTGCTGAGTAGACTTGATTTGATTGATTTTCAAAACCCTGTAAATCCCTTGCGTTTTTAGATAAGCCCGATAGTCAAAGCCTGAAAAATTGCGCTGGTTTTCTGCTAAACTAAGCTCTCCATCAATCTTCAAAAGGAGTTGATCGCTCAGCTTTTGAAAAGCTTGTTTTTCCTTTTCTGACTGGATTTTATAAAAAGCCTGATAGGTTCGACCATTGGAATAGCCACGAAAAGAAAGCGAGTCGCCATTGACTTTGATTGTATCTGGCTTGATCACAATGGCAGAGATAGTTTTCGGTTCTTCTTGAAAGGCTTGATTAGCCATTTCTCTCCGAAATAGGAAAAATCCTGCAAAGAGACTCAAGAACAATAAAACAAGCAGACTATTCTTCATCGAATAAAGCCAAAAGAGTCGAACAAGAAGGACTGATAAACCTAGATAAGCTGGCAGACTGCCTGTGTAAACCGCAAAGTAGGTCAGCACCAGCAAAAGACAAAAATAAATGGGTTTGATGGGAAATTTATTTATCCACTGTGACATAGTCTTTTAACTTTTCTAAGGTTTTTGCACCGATTCCTGAAACATTTTTCAGCTCGTCTACTGACGTAAACTTACCATTGGATTCCCGATAAGCGATGATGTCTTGCGCTTTCTTTTGACCGATTCCGGAAACTGTCTGAAGTTCAGCTTCGGTCGCCGTATTGAGATTGACCAAGCCAGACTTCCCTTTCTCTGTTCCCCCATTTCCAGCTGGCGTCTGACTAGTTTGCGTCACATCTGCCCCTTCCTCACCGACTTTAGCTACATAAACAACCGCTTCATCTGTTAATTTTTGAGCTTGGTTGATGGATTTGGACTCAGCATCCGGCAGTAAACCACCTGCTTTTTGTAGGGCATCATGCACACGTGCTCCTGCCTGCAACTGATAAACTCCTGGATTTTTGACAGCTCCTTTGACATCAACTGTTACTTCTTTCTCAGATTCCTCTGAATCCATATCTTTTTCTGAATCGATTTTTTCTTGATTCGCACTTCTTTTTTCTGCATTGGTTTCAGATGAAGCTGATGTCACCACTTCCTGAGCCAGTGCGCTGACCTGATTCTGTGGCTGAGCATTGCCCTTCAGCAAGAAAAAGCCAGCCAAGACGACTCCTATCAAAGAAAGTCCAACAAAAATCTTGTATTCCTTTAATTTCTCAACTATTTCTTCAAACATATTTTTTTCTCCTTTATCTTTATATTCGTAAAAAATTCAAAAAAATATGACAAACCGAGAGAATTTTCAGCTTGTCATATTTTAAAATCTTTATTTTACAAGTAGTCGTATAGATAGAAGGGGCATTGATGAAAATAGGAGCTGCAATATCAGTCTGCTTTGCTTATCCTGTATATCCAAGCTTCTATCTTTTGAGATCTGCTATGTAAAAAAGCCAGATTTGCCAAAAGAAAAGCCATGACCAGTGCGCTTAGAATCAGAAGCAGCGACCAAGAAACCGACTGCTGACTCAGATAAAGGACAAAGACTAAGATGAGTATAGGAAAAGTTGTCAAAGCTGTGAAGCCGCCCGGTACCCAGCGACGAAAGCGAAACACTTGCATAATATGGCCCAGCAGATGGAGAGTGTGACAGAAACCAATAGCCAAAGCTAGCTCAGGAATGCGAAATAGAATCGCAAGCAACAAAAGGATAAAAGCCAGTAGAAATTCCTCCGCAATCATTAGAGCAATGCTTTCAGCAGAAAGATAACTTCCTCTTCTGGCAATGAACATCTCCTTTTGATAGCCTTGATGGTCTTGATTCTGAGAAATCCAAGGCCGAACCAGGATAATCTCATCAAACTCGTGCAGCATAAACAGTGATAAGGTTACAAAAGATAAAAAAGCAAGAGACATAGCATCCTCCTTATAAAACATACCTACATTATAACTCACTCACATACAAAAATCAGCTCCCAAGCAAGATTGATCAGGAAGCTGATTAGTATCTTATTTTCTGTGCTTATCCGGATCCCAGACAAAGCTAGCAAAAAAGCTGAAAATGATGGTCAAAATTCCAATCAAAATAGCAGGAATAAAGACAAAGGCACGTAGAATCCGTAAGAAGATATTGCCTTTCTTTTGTGTCTGATAAGGAGCCACTTCAGCATCTAGACGATCAAACTCCGCATGAATACGGCGAGCTACTTCCTCAACTCCCTCATCATTCATCTTCTTAATGTCTGAAATATCAATGGGATTACCAAAATTCATATCCACGCGCTCTCCAGCTGCCAAGCCTTTGAGGCTCATGGGACCAGCATAGACTACTGGCATGATACGGACCTTAGCCATCTTAGCAATCACTGCCACTCCTCCCTTGACATCCGTAGAATGGCGGCTGCCGCTTGGGAACATAATCAGAGAACGATTGCTCTTTTTCAGCATATTAACAGGGTATTTGATAGCTGACGGACCAGGATTTTCCCGGTCGATAGGAAAAGCACCACACATGCGGATCCACCAGCCGAACACCCGATTTTCAAAGAGTTGTTTCTTGGCCATGAAAATGAACTGCTTGGGCTTGGTCGCAAAAGCCATGTAAACTGGATCCCACCATGTCCGGTGAGGGGCAACCAAGATATAATTTTCATCTTTTGAAGGAATCTTTTCTTTATTGTGGTAATGCGCATTGCCGTTTAAGGTCCACAGGATAAAAATCACTAAACCTCGCAAATAAGTATAAAACATAAACTCTCCTTATTTCAAACTGTGATTGTACTTGAAATTTATTACATCCTTTCCCATTATACCCTATACCCTTATAGTCTGCAATATTTTTCCAAACTTTGGCTGTAACAGCTGATTCTGATAGCCATTTCCATAAAAAAATGGTATCATTAATCTCATGAACAAGAAAGAATTAATCGGTTTAAACCAAACCCAAGTAGATGAAAAGATTTCGCAGGGCTTGACCAACGATTTTACAAGTGACACCAGCACTAGTAACTGGCAAATCGTTAAGCGGAATGTTTTCACCCTTTTTAATGCCCTTAACTTTGTTATTGCTCTAGCCTTGGTCTCTGTCCAAGCCTGGAGCAATCTGGTCTTCTTCGCTGTTATCAGCTTTAACGCCGTCACTGGTATTATTACGGAACTGCGAGCCAAACGCATGATTGATAAGCTCAATCTGGTCAGCCGAGAGCTGGTCACAGTCATCCGCGACGGCCAGGAAGTCAAGATTCAGCCAGAAGAAATTGTACTGGGTGACCTGATCAAGCTGTCAGCCGGCGAGCAAATTCCCAGTGATGCCCGTGTAGTAGAGGGTGTTGCCGAGGCCAATGAAGCCATGCTGACAGGGGAGAGTGACTTGGTTCTCAAGGAAGAAGGCGCTGAGCTGCTGTCTGGTAGCTTTCTGGCTAGTGGGCAGATCTATGCTGAGGTGCACCATGTCGGCGCAGATAACTATGCCAACAAGCTTATGACTGAGGCTAAAACCCTCAAGCCTATCAACTCGCGCATTCTTTACAATCTTGGGAAAATTTCCCGCTTTACTGGAAAAATCATCATTCCTTTCGGAATGGCTCTCTTCTTTGAAGCCCTGATGATAAAGGGCCTGCCTGTCAAGAACTCTGTCATTACCAGCTCGACAGCTCTTTTGGGTATGCTGCCTAAGGGAATCGCCCTGCTAACAGTCACGTCACTCCTGACAGCTGTCATCAAGCTAGGCATGCGCAAGGTCCTTGTTCAGGAAATGTATTCTGTTGAGACGCTGGCTCGGGTAGATACTCTCTGCCTGGACAAGACCGGTACAATTACCCAAGGTAAGATGACTGTTGAAGCCTTGCATAGCCTGTCAGATAAGTTTTCTGATGAGACCGTCGGTCAAATCTTAGCAGCCTACATCCAAACAAGCGAGGATAATAACCCAACAGCCCAGGCTATCCGCAAGGGCTACGGCCATTTAGAGCACACCTATACTAGCGACAATGTCATCCCATTTTCTAGTGACCGAAAATGGGGCGCTATGCATTTATCCGGTGTCGGAACTATCTTTTTGGGGGCACCAGAAATGCTGCTGGACAGCAATCCTGCAGCGGTTGGAGAGGCTCAAAAACGCGGATCACGGGTTTTGGTACTGGCTCACAGCGACCAAGTGCTAGACAAACACAGTATCCAACTGCCTGAAGATATGACCGCTTTAGCTGTTCTGGAAATCACTGATCCTATTCGGGAGGGAGCGGCTGAGACACTGGACTACCTGCGCTCTCAGGATGTTGATCTGAAAATCATCTCTGGTGACAATCCTGTGACCGTTTCACATATTGCGAGCCAGGCTGGATTTGCCAACTACGACAGCTACATCGACTGCTCTAAAATCAGCGACCAAGAACTGGTTGAGCAAGCTGAAGAAACGGCCATCTTTGGCCGTGTTTCTCCCCATCAGAAGAAGCTGCTCATCCAGACTCTTAAGGCCACTGGTCGGACAACAGCCATGACCGGAGATGGTGTTAATGATATCTTGGCCTTGCGTGAAGCAGACTGTTCCATCGTCATGGCCGAGGGAGACCCCGCAACTCGGCAAATTGCCAACCTGGTCCTTCTTAACTCCGACTTTAACGATGTCCCTGAGATTCTTTTTGAAGGCCGCCGAGTTGTTAACAACATTGGCCGGATTGCTCCGATTTTCTTCATCAAGACCATCTACTCCTTTATCCTGGCTATCATCTGTATCGCCAGTATCCTGCTAGGAAAATCTGAATACCTCTTGATTTTCCCATTCATTCCGATTCAAATCACCTTGATTGACCAGTTTGTCGAAGGTTTCCCACCCTTTGTCCTCACTTTTGAGCGCAATATCAAACCAGTTGAAAAGCACTTCCTCAAACGCTCCCTACAGCTGGCTCTGCCAAGCTCCCTCATGATTATCTTCAGCGTGCTATTTGTCCGTATCTGGGGCAGCAGCCATGGCTGGAGCAACATAGAAATGTCCACCCTGACCTACTACTTGCTAGGCAGCATCAGCTTCTTGTCAGTCATTCGGGCCTGCCTGCCACTCAACCTCTGGCGCGCTCTTCTGATCATTTTTTCAGTCGCAGGCTTCTATCTATCCGCCTTTGTCCTGCAACACCTTTTGGAAATTGCAACGCTGACAGCCGCAACCTTGCCAGTCTATCTGATTCTCATGGTTTTCTTTATCGGAATTTTCATCGCTTGCACCATCAAGCAAAAATATGAATTCAACTAAAATTCGCACCTGACTGTTTCTGTCAGGTGTTTTTTCCTATAAAATTTCTCTTTCTTCTTTGGAATGGCACTTAATCATGCTATAATGTTGGTATGACAGAAACAAAATTAAAAGACGGAGAAAGAGTTAATCAGCTCTTTTCCACTGATATTAAAATCATTCAAAATAGCGAGGTTTTTAGCTATTCAGTCGATAGTGTCCTGCTTTCTCGCTTTCCAAAATTACCCAAACGAGGGCTCATCGTTGATCTCTGCGCTGGAAACGGGGCTGTTGGTCTCTTTGCTAGCACACGGACTCAGGCCCAGATTCTAGCGGTGGAAATTCAGGAACGTTTGGCAGATATGGCCCAGCGTTCCATTGAATTAAATCACCTTACTCAACAGATGCAGGTTATCCATGACGACTTGAAAAATCTAGGAAATCACATCTCTGGCAGTAAGGTTGACATCATTCTCTGCAATCCTCCCTATTTCAAGGTTGATGAACATTCCAATCTTAACGGCAGTGAGCATTATCTGCTAGCACGTCACGAAGTTGCTACGAATTTAGAAGAAATTTGCAAGATTGCCCAGCGAGTCCTCAAGTCCAATGGTCGCTTAGCCATGGTTCACCGTCCTGACCGATTTTTGGATATTTTAGAGACCATGAAAGGCCATAATCTAGCGCCCAAGCGCATCCAGTTTGTCTATCCCAAGCAGGGGAGAGAAGCCAATATGCTCTTAATTGAGGCAATCAAAGATGGCTCACCAGACGGTCTGAAAATCCTCCCGCCTCTCTTTATCCACGAGCAAGACGGCAGCTATACACCAGAAATTCAAGAGATTTACTATGGAAAATAAAGCCTATATGTATGTCCTTGAATGCGGAGACGGCACCCTCTATACAGGCTATACAACTGATGTAGAAGCCCGCCTCAAAACACATCAGTCTGGAAAAGGAGCCAAGTACACTCGCGCACGATTGCCCGTCACACTCATCTATCAAGAGGAACATCCCGACAAATCTGCAGCCATGTCGGCTGAAGCCCACTTCAAAAAGAAGAAACGAGCTGAAAAACTAGATTATATAGAAGAAAAACGTAGCAAGTCCTGAAACTTACTACGTTTTTTGAGTTCTACATCAAGATTAAATTAGATACGTTCTTTCCATGAAGTCGCTGTTGTTTGAAGAACCTTGTTGAGTTCGTCAATGTTCTCAAAACCTGTTGTACGCAACCATTCACGAGCTGCTGCTTCACCATCTTTGATGTAGGCTTCAACTGATCCAGCCCAGGTTGCACGTCCACAAAGAACGCCGTTGAAGTTTGCACCTGATTCGTGGGCAAAGACAAGCGTTTCTTGGAAGAGTTTAGCTGACACTCCCGCACTCAAGTAGATGTATGGCAAGTTCGTTGCTTCATCTTGTGCTTTGAAGAAGGCTGCTGCTTCTTCGCGTGTATGAACGATTTCACCATCACCAAAGCCTTCAACGTATTTGACGTTGACTGGAACTTCCACTTTCAAGACATCAATGTTAAAGCGTGGGTCTGAGAAGACCTTCATAGCACCGATAACCTTGTGTGGCTTCACTTTTGCGTATTCTGCAGAACCTGCGTCAGCGATTTTTTCATCGTAAGCGAGGATTTCAAGGAAGAACGGAATGTCTTCCGCCACACACTCTGAACCAATGCGTTCGATGTAGGCTTGTTTTTGTTGGTTGAGTTCGTCAGAGCTGTCTACATCGTAGTAAAGCAAGAATTTGACAGCATCAGCACCTTGTTCTTTGATGCGTTTTGCAGACCAAACATCCAAGCAGTCAGGCAAGCGTTTGGTGCTAGTTGTGTCGTATCCTGTTTTTTCATAAGCAAGGAGAAGACCAGCATTTGGTGCAAGAGCTTTTGTAGCTGGAAGTCCATACTCTGGGTCGAGAAGCATAGAGGATGCGTATTTTGTCAATTCATCTGCTACCAAGACTTTGAGTTCTTCCATTTGAGCCACAGTTGGCTCTTCTGTTTGGTATTGAGCCATGAGGCGTTTCAAAGCACCACGTTGGTCAAAGGCAAGAGCTGAGATGATACCGTTCTCATCTGAGAGTTTTTCTAAGCGTGCACGTTTTTGTTCTGTTAAAACCATTTTAAACCTCTTTTACTATTAATTGATCATATAAAGCTTGATAGTTAGCCATATTGACATGACCTGTCATCTTTTCTTGGGCATTAAGCATACCAAGGACATTGGCCTTGATGAGGAGTTCTTGATCAGATTCCTTATGAAGAAGACCTGATGAAATACCTGCAACAGTAGAATCTCCAGATCCGACAGGATTAACTACTTGAATTCTCGGAATATCTACCTTGTAGAAAGTATCACCATGTTTTGCAAAAGCACCATTTGCACCAAGTGAAACGATAATCCACTCAATCCCTGCAAATAGAGGCTCTTGAAGAACTTCTTTTAATTCATCCAAATCCTCAGAAACTTCCTTTCCAAGAAGCTGAGACAATTCTTCGTTATTTGGTTTGATTACTGTTGGTTTGTGGGGTGATTCAAGAACTGCCTGAAGAGCTGCACCTGAGCAGTCCAGAACAACTGGTTTCCCTGCTTGATTAGCAAGCTCTACCAAGCTCGCATAGTAATCAACTGGAAGGCCTGCTGGCAGACTGCCTGAAATAGCGACTACTTCCACAGTGTCAAGGAGATTCTCGAAATGAGTCAAGAAATCTTGACCTTCTTGTTCCAGAACCTTAGGCCCTTTCTCAAGAATTTCAGTTTGGTTGTCTCCGTGTAGAATAGCAATACAGTTACGAGTCTCTCCTTGAATCGAGAAGAAACGTTTCGTTACTTTATCATCGATATGCTCTACTAAAAACTCACCAAGTTTGCCCCCAACTAAACCTGTAGCAGCAACAGAATCACCAAATTCTGAAAGAACTCGTGTGACATTGAGACCTTTTCCACCAGCTGTTTTTGTCACGTCCACCACACGGTTGACAGTGTCAATTTTCAATTCATCCAAAGGATAGGAAATATCGATGGATGGATTCATTGTGACTGTTAAAATCATGCGTCACCTCTTAGTCGTGGTATTCACCGCGATCCCATTTTTCAAGGAATTCTGTAAAGAAGTTTGCATCTGCTTGATGAGCATTGTGAGTTTCAACGTGCTCGATTTTAGCAATTAATTTTTTGTTTTCTTCTGATGGTTTGTATTCAGCTTTGATGAAAGCTTCAATGATATCGCACATGAGCAATTCACCAGTAATCTTACCACCAAAACCAATAACGTTAGCATTCAACTGTTCTTTAGCGTAAAGAGCTGTTGTCATATCACGAACCAAGGCAGAGCGTACACCTGGAACTTTGTTGACAGCATTATTGATACCAACACCAGTACCACAGATACATACCCCAAGATCAGCTTGACCGCTAGTTACAGCTTCCCCTACTTTTTTACCAAAGATTGGGTAGTGAGTACGTGTATGGTCATATGTACCAAAGTCAATGACTTCATATCCTTTTGATTTCAAAAATTCTGAAACCGCCATTTTTTCATCTGTTACGATGTGGTCACATCCAATTGCAATTCTCATTAGTTATTCCCTCCGATTAATTATATAAATCTAATATCATTTATCCTTACTCAAGAAAAATCAAGATTAGCTTAGGAAGCGAGCTGCGAGCATAACTGAGGTTAGCTAAAGTGAGCTGACGACAGATTATCTTGATTTTTGAAGAGTATTAGCACATTTTGTTCAACATGTCGACACGGATTTGGTGACGACCACCGTCGTATTTACCATTAACAAAACCTTTAGCAATATTTTTCGCCAATTCATCACCAACAGTTTCTGCTCCCATAGTAATCATACGTGAGTTGTTGTGTCCACGAGTCATATATGCTGAACGTTCATCTGAAACTTCTGCAGCAACCATTCCTTTAATTTTAGTTGCGACCATGAATGGACCAGCTCCATAAGCATCAATCACGATACCAAGGTTTTGTTCTTCTTTGTTTACTTCTGCAGCAACAGCAAGAGTCACATCAACAAAGTCTTGACCTTCAGCTGTAACATCCACAACGTGGAAGTTTTCTTTTTCCAAGAAGTCTTTCACAACTTCTTTCAATCTCAAACCTGCAGCATCTGCACCAATGATAATAGACATATTAAGTCCTCCTTTAATTTTCTATATAATGAACTAAAATGTTTTAAAACATTAAACGTTATTTGATTCACAAGTTTATAATACAACATTTTATGTTCATTGTCAACATTATATGTTTGCTTTTAAACATTTTTAAAATTTTTCTTTAAAAAATAGTAATATCAAATCCAATTTCTTCTTTTTCTCCTGCTGGGAGTAGACGGACATTTTTCTTGCTTTCTAAATAATCTCCCTCTTCTAACGAGGTCGACAAACCTGACCAAGGTTCCAAGGCTATAAATGGTCCTTTGTTAATAGTTGACCAGATAATTAGATTTGGAAATTCTTGAAAATCCAAACGTAACCCTTTATCATGATTCCGAGAACGAAGAGTAACAGTCCGCGATTTTAGCTCATCAAGAGTCACTGCATCTTTAGCAAAGATAGCATAGCTCAAATTTAGTTCTTTTTGATGGTCTAGGAAGCTTGTGCGTTCCAGAAAGTTCAACATTCCAGTTTCAGGATAAGAGAGAGGAACACTGCAGGTTTCTTCTTGTTCAAACTCCAAATAGTAATCCTCATACTTTTCATCATCAAATAATGGACAGTTAAAGCCGGGATGGCCTCCGATGAAGTACGGCATAGCGCCACTATCTCCAAGATTTTCTACGATATACTGGGTACGAAGCTTCTTACCAGTCAAGCTATAGCGAATTGATAAGCGAAAATGATAGGGATAGTTCTGAAACATCTCCTCTGTGTCCTCAATAGCAAAAGTCACACTCGTATCCGTTTGTTCTACCAATTCAAATTCTTTCTTGCGAACGAGACCATGCCGAGGAATGACTCCACTCGCTTCTTGACCATCTTTTAATGCATAGTGAGCAGTGTCATTACGCAAACTCCCACAAATGGGGAAAAGAACTGGAGCTTGACCACTCCAATAAGTCGCATCTCCCTGCCAGAGGTATTCCACTCCATCTTTATCCTTGATTGAAGAAAGCGCTCCTCCCAATTGCTCAAACTTCACTGTCAATTCATCATTTTCTAGCGCGATCACCATCCAAATCTCCTCTCTACTTCAGAGAAAAAGGCAGACTTCTGACTTCTCTCTGCTTAGTATTCATCACATAGGAAAAGCTAGATTATCAACATTCCCATTTGGAAATGGACAATCTAGCCTCCCAAGTCTTACAATATTTAACAATAGTTAACGGATATTATTTTGCTTTTGCTGCATATTCTGCATTCCGTTTGATCATTTGCTTTCTGTACCAAGCAAAGATTCCAATATAAGCACCAAGGAAGACAATAGCACCAATGATTGCTTTGATATCGCCTGTAGTAGTATTACCAATAGTCCAACCCAAAAGTTTTTCGATTGGTCCTTCAAGTGTTGAGTGAGTAATCAATTGAGTTTGGCTAACTCCTTCAGGGAAAGCACCTACACCTTTAGCAAGTTCTGTTGCAAATGGTGCAATCAGTGTACCTGAGAGAAGGAAGAGTGGTAACAAGAGAGTTCCAAAGACAATCATACGAAGCAATTTACCACGAGTAACAACCAGAAGGGCAGGTGTCACACCCATGGCGATGATACCAGCCAACGGCAAAATACCGTTTCCTACATTAGAAAGCAGAACTGCTTCAATCAACATGATTGGGGCAAGTACGTTAGCGCAGGCCCAGATTTCTGCACGACCAGCGATAAATGGCCAGTCAAGACCGATGTTGAATTTACGTCCTTGAAGACGTTTAGTAGCAACGTTTGTAATACCTTGTGAGAGTGGTTCTACGGCTGCGATGAACCATGATCCGATAAGTGAGAAGAGTTCCAAAGCTACACCGGCAGTCAAACCAAGGCTCAACCAACCTTTAATAACAAGTTCCCATTTATCAGCTCCTTCTACTCCAGCAACTGGGTGTGGAGTCCCCATCAAACCAATAACAATACCAAGGATGAAACCGATAAAGAATTTAGATCCCCAGAAACCGATTTTTTTGTTCAATTTTGCAGCGTCAAAGTCATATTTATCGAGACCAGGCAATACTTTATCAAAGATTTTATCCAAGACCATGATAACTGGGTTCATCATGTAGTTCATGTGAGTTGAAGTCATTGGTGATGAACTTGGTGCGTTAAGAAGGTCGTCGAAAGTTGGTTTCATCAAGTCAGAGTTGATGATTTTCAAGACACCTACAAGAACAACTGCTGCAGTCGCGATGAAGAGCGAAACCCCTTGGCTAACTCCATTGTTGTCTGCGTACCATTTGATCAAAAGACCAGTGATTGACAAGTGCCAGATATCGAAGATATCGACGTCAAGTGTGTCTGTTTTCTTCATTGCAAGCATCACAACGTTGACAATCAACATTACAAGCAAGAAGTAAAGTGTCCAAGCAGATCCCCAAGTGATGGTTGCAAGTGGTGCCCAACCAACGTCAGTGATGTTCAATTGAATACCAGTATTTTCAACGAATTTTGCAAGTGATGCTGAGAAAGCTCCGTTGAGCATACCGATGATAGCACCGATACCAGTAAGGGCGATGGCAAGTTTGATACCACCTTCAAGCGCTTTGGAGAATTTCACTCCAAATAGTAAGGCCAATACTGTCAAGATGATCAGCATGATGATAGGACCACCCATTTCCAAGATCGGCTTGAAAATCTTATTGGCTAGGTCAATAATGACATCCATAATAATTCCTCCCTTTTTTGTTATATGAATGTTAACAAGATAAAGAATAGATTAACTTAGTCCGTGTTCTTTAATAGCTGCTTCAATATTGTCAAATACTGGAGCGCTCATTGCAGGAATACGGAACAAGATTGGCCCAGCTTCGATAACTGGGATTCCTGGTTCAAAACCAAGATCTGTTGCAGCGATTGGCGTGAAGATATCATAGCCTTTCATAAGGTCTTCATTGACATCCTTAACCATCACGGCATCACAATGTACATCATAACCGCGGTTTGACAACTCTTCCTCAAGAGCACTCTTGATTTGGTGACTTGAGTTTACCCCTGCTCCGCAGGCTGCTAAAATTTTAATCATAATAAAATCCTCCGATTTATTTATTTAATAACTTTTGAAATATATTGGAACAACTCTTCTTTTGAGTTCAAAGAAGCTAAGCCAGCTAGATTTCCTTCGCTAGTGAAGAAATCCATTAATTGTGCTAAGATATTGGTCTGGCTTGAGCTAGAGTTGTTGATAATAAAGAACAAGAGAGACACTTCAACGGTTTGCGTAGGAGAAATCATATTGTGGAAGGTTACAGGCTGATCTAGCTTAACAACTACCACATTTTCAGTCAAATTATGCGCAATATCCGTATGAGGTATGGCAACATTCGGCAAGTCCTTGCCTAAAAATTCCATATCCAATCCAGTTGGAAACGCCTTTTCTCTTTCAAGTAAAGCGTTTCGATAAGAAGAAGTTACAATTTCTCTTTCTTCTAACAAATCAGCTACTTGATGAAAAAGATCTTCTTGATTTTCTGCATGTAAACAAAACACTAGATTTTCATCAAATAATTGGGCAAGCGCCATTTTATCATCTCTCCTTTTGTTTCTTTTTGTTCGTTTAATTAATTATATCATTATGTGATAGCGCTGTCAATAGTTTGTTTTGTTATTTTTTGTTTATTTTTCTAATAACTTAAATTTTTAATGTTCATATGAAGATGGGACATTTCGTCATTCTGCATGGCTGAAGAACAACACGAGTCATAAAAATATCCTTAGCAAGTCTAAGTTGATATACAGGAACTTTTCGTCCGCTGTTAAATGCAATTATTCATCTGCAATAAGAAATAAAAGCTACGAAATTCGCAGCTTTCAGAATCTTAAATTAACATTCATGACAACGCGATCAAATCAGAGAACCTTGGTGTAAGAACTATATTTTGCTCTCACTTTCGGAGAGATATGGTCATCCGTTACAATCGCGTCAATATTGTCCAAACGGTAAAAACTATAGAAAGAATAGCTATCAAATTTGCTATTATCTGCAACAATGTATTTTTCAATTGCATTGTTGAGAATAATGGCATTTCCATTCCCCTCTTCCTCATTGGCAGTCGTCACATTGTGACCATCGATTCCGTTCACTCCAATAAAGGCCTTTGATACCTTGATTTCTCGTAAAAGTTTATTGGCAAACTGCCCCACAAAAGTCTGGGTCTTGACCCGATAGCGTCCTCCAATCAAAATCAAATCAAAATTAGGATAATCCTTCAACTTTTCGAAAATAGGGAGAGAATTGGTTACAATGCTGATATTTTTCCCCTCTAAATAATCGCCGATAAAATCCGTTGTAGTACCCGATCCGATAAAAACTGTATCTCCTTCAGCAATCAAATCAGCGCATTTCTTAGCAATCAGCTTCTTTTCTTCGATATTTAACATCGTTTTTTCAGAATGCGAAGCTTCATTCAAGCTATCTTTCACCTTTTTATGAGCCCCACCATGCACCCGAATCAAAAGTCCTTGCTTCTCAAGATCAATCAAATCCCGCCGAATGGTCATATCTGTTACATTCAGCAATTCCTTCAGGTTCTTTACAGATACAACTCCCGTCTGGTCCAGCTCTTGTAAGATCACTTTATGACGACTTTCCTTCATGTACAATCCTCCTTGTTGTTGATGTCTAGAGACGTCTCATCAAAGTTTCCCCTTTGATTTCTTAGGTTCCTTGGACACCTCAAATCACTTTAATGTCCATGCACCATTGCTTATATCATTATACTACAATTTTTTCATATAAACAAAAAAATGTATACTTTTTTTCAAAAAAATAGATAATTGTTTGTTTATGCGTTTTCATTGTGCTGTTTTCAAACAAATCTTGAAAGATACTCAGATTATTTTCAATAGAAAAATCCGATATCAGCTGACATCGGATTTTCTGTTTATTTATCGCCTTTATTACGGATAACAAAGCCGGTTTTCTTTTCGCTGGAAGTGCGTTGTGGGCGTTTATTTCCTCTGCTTTCGAAGTCGCGACTGTTCTTGTTTGACTTGCGTTTAAAGTCACGGCGGCCACCCTCTCGATCTTCACGTCCGCCACGGCGATCACGGCCTTGGTCGCCTCGACGACCGTTTCCACGACCACTCTTACCTTTTCCACCAAAACCGCCACCAGATGCTTTAAATGGCAATGGTTTTTCACGGGCGATTTCTACTTCAGGAAGGGTATCTGGATCCTGTACCGTCAAGCTGAGGATATACATAGCCAGCTCTTCTGGACTGAATTCTGCTGCCAGCTTGCGGGCATTCTTGCTAAATTTCTCAAAGTTAGAACGGATGCTTTCGTCAGCAAAATCGCGTTCAATCTTCTTAAGAGCAACTCTTTTCTTAGCTTGGAAAGCTTCTTCTGCAGTCGCTGGCTTAAGGCCTTTCATACGCTTCTTGGTCAGATTTTCGATAATCTGCAGATAGCCCATTTCATTTGGCGCTACGAACGTGATAGACTGACCTGACTTACCAGCACGACCAGTCCGACCAATCCGGTGAACATAGCTTTCTGGATCCTGCGGAATGTCGTAGTTGTAGACATGGGTCACACCAGAAATGTCCAATCCACGCGCTGCCACATCTGTCGCCACCAAGACATCCAAATTGCCGTTTTTAAAGTCGCGTAGAACGCGGAGTCGCTTGCCTTGGTCCAAATCACCATGGATACCCTCTGCTCGGAAACCGCGGATTTTCAGACCGCGAGTCAGCTCATCCACCCGGCGCTTGGTCCGACCAAAGACGATTGATAGCTCAGGCTGCTCCACATCCATCAGGCGGGTCATGGTATCAAATTTTTCATTTTCTTTGACACGGATATAATACTGGTCTACAAGCTCCGTCGTCAGCTCTTTAGCAGCAATCTTGACATGCTCAGGCTCCTTCATAAACTTGACACCGATGCGCTTGATAGCATCCGGCATGGTCGCTGAAAAGAGCAAGGTCTGACGCTCTTCTGGCACACGTGAAATGATAGACTCAATGTCTTCCAAAAAGCCCATGTTAAGCATTTCATCCGCTTCGTCCAAGATTAAGGTTTCAATCTGATTCAGCTTAAGCGCCTTGCGTTTGATCAAATCCAAGAGACGACCAGGTGTTCCTACGACGATATGAGCACCAGATTTGAGGGCCTTGATTTGCTTTTCGATGCTGGAGCCACCGTAGACAGAACGCACCTTGACGCCCTTACTGCGGCCAAAACGGAAAAGCTCTTCCTGACTCTGCACGGCCAATTCACGGGTTGGAGCGATAATCAATGCTTGGACAGCAGGATTATCTGTATCAATCTTCTCTAGAGTTGGAAAGCCAAAGGCTGCTGTCTTTCCTGTCCCTGTCTGGGCCTGACCAATGACATCCTTACCTGCCATAGCAAGTGGAATTGTCTGCTCTTGAATAGGGCTTGCTTCTACAAAGCCAGCTTTTTCAATCTCTGCTAGTAATTCAGCAGATAAATGTAATTCATTAAATTTCAATGTTCTTCTTCTTTCTAAAGGCGGTGCGAAGCCACCTTATAAGGCTTTTGATACTCAACTATCGAAACATACCAAGTGCTTTTCTCTTGCTAAATCTCGATTTTCTGAGAGTATTCGCTCTTCTCTTCATAAATATGGTCTCTCAAGTCTAGGCACTAAAAAAGCGCCGACTCGGTCGCTAGTTCCCACTGAATAGAAAAACTGTATTTCTGCAACTAATCTAGTATACCACAAAAGCACCTAAAAAGATAGAACTTGTCTGTAAAATATTTTATTAGATATTTCTTTTGTAAAAATTGAAAACTTGAAAATCATTTTCAAAAACATTATAATCTATAAAGAAGAAAGGAGACAGGTATGAATAAATTTTTACGAGTGACTTTCATTTTACTGATCATAGCTATGCTGGGCGCGGCTATAATCCAGATTTTCCAGCCCCAGCTCTTGGGAAATGAGTCCATCTACGGCCTAGCTCCCTACTGGCAGCGGGAAATAGGTTTCTGGAATCTGGCTATTCTGCCTTTAGTCATTGCCACCAACATGAAGTATGATTGGTTTTATCTACGTATGACCTTGTTAGCACTGATTCTGGGCGGGCTGGGCTTTGGAACCAACCATCTACTAGGCTATCTGGAAAAGGCGAATCAAGCAAACCTACTGGGCTGGATTGAAAATTACCTACTCGTCTGCTGCTGGATCATCGGTTGGGTATTAGAATCTAGAAAAGAGAAAAAGTGATATAGAGAGTATCCATTATTAACCAATAATATAACGATAATCCATAATTATCATCTTTACACTATTGGTTCTTTGACTCCTTATTAACTGTGGTCGATTGAAAAGTCAAAAATCTGGAGAGGATAATAAGGATCTTCTCTTTTTTGATATGCAAAATGTTACTATTCTTATTTTGAAGTTTTCATAATTACAAAATAAAAAAACTCTAGAACAAAAAATAAACCGATAGAATGGATCTATCGGTTTTTGCATACTATGAAATAAATTAACGTACTGTACGGATACGCATTGTGTTTGTACGAACAGCTTCGCCAAGTGGTACACCTGCAACGATAACGATATCGTCACCAGACTCAACAAGACCTGCTTCAACTGCTTTACGTTCAGCGATTTCGAACATATCATCAGTTGATGATGGAGCATCTGTCAACATTGGGATAACAC